>CAJGDB010000007.1 GCA_904502165.1 uncultured Akkermansia sp. | reverse complement strand
ATGGCGGCTGACATGGCGGCCATGAAATCCTCACGGCAGTCGGGGTAGAGGGCGTGGTCACCACCATGGGCGGCGATAACAAGGCCTTCTGCGCCTTTGCTTTCGGCAATGCCTGCAGCGATGGCCAGGAAAATGCCGTTGCGGAAAGGAACGACGGTCTGCTTGAGGTTCTCCTCGGCGTAGTCGGCGGTGGGGATAGCGTCTGCACCGCTGAGCAGGGCGCTTTCGAGGTGGGCGGAGATGGTGCGGATGTCAATTTCGTGGTACGGCACGCCGGCTTGCTCGGCCTGCCAGCGGGCACAGGCAAGCTCACGGGCAGCGTGGTTGCTGCCGTAGTCAAAGGAAAGGGCGCAGACGACCTGGTGGTGGCGCAGAGCCCAGTGCAGGGCGGTGGTGGAATCCAGCCCGCCGGAGAGAAGAACAGCTACTCTCATGCAGGGCGGTTCTCGGGATTGTGCTCAGCCTCGCAGGTAAGCTGGATGCCGCCCCGTGCGCCGAAGCGGCCGGTGACTTTCATCCATGCGGGGTCGACAGCGGCCACGAGGTCATCCAGAATGCGGTTCACCACCTGTTCGTTGAACGCGGCGTAATTGCGGAAGGAGACAAGGTAGTACTTGAGACTCTTGGTTTCCACTACTTTTTCTGCCGGGCAGTATGTGATGGTGAGGTGGCAGCTGTCCGGCTGGCCTGTCACCGGGCAGAGGGAGGAGAATTCGTGCGTATCGAGCGTTACCACGTAGCGGCGCTGCGGGCTGCGGTTCGGGAATGCTTCGAGTTTGGCGTCCTCCGGGGAGCGGAAGAATTCGGTGTGCTTACCGAGCAGGGAAAGGTCTTTGTTGTCCATAATCTTACGCTTTGGTGAGTTTGTAGCCGTCCTTGCCGTCCTTCATGGCCCAGCCGAGCTCAGCGAGCTTGCCGCGCAAGGTATCGGCCGTGGCCCAATCCTTCGCCAGACGGGCGGCCCAGCGTTCATCGGCAATGGCCTTGATGTCCTCCGGTACTTCGATATCGGCATCGGGGTCGGGCAGTTGCAGACCAAGAGCCTCCATGATGAAGCGGAAGGCTTTCCATACCTTTTCGGCTTCGGAGGCTTCCATTTCCGCCGGCTTGATGCCCTTGATGGCGCTGAACACGTAACCGAGGGCCTCCGGGCCGTTCAGGTCGTCCTCCAGACTGTCCCAGGCGGGCTGGAACGCACCCAGAGCGGGGGCCTTCTTCACGAAATCGCGGTAGGTGGGTTCCTTGGTGGCAGAGGCCTTGGCCAGTTCCTTATCGAAACGGCCCAGCTTGTTAAGGGCGCTTGTGGCATCCTTCATGCCGGTAAGCGTGAAATTAAGCGGGCGGCGGTAGTAGGCACCGGCCAGCACATAGCGCAGCGCGGCGGGGGTGTAGCCCATTTCCTGCAGCTGGTCGAGGGTGTACATGTTGCCCAGGCTCTTGCTCATCTTGGCACCATCCACCAGCAGGTGGGTCACGTGGAACCAGTGGCGGGCAAAGTGACCACCGCAGGCGCAGCGGCTCTGGGCGATTTCGTTCTCGTGGTGGGGGAAGACGAGATCCACGCCACCGGAGTGCAGGTCGAAGGTATCGCCGAGGTATTTGTGGCTCATGGCAGAGCATTCCAGGTGCCAGCCGGGGCGACCCTCACCCCAGGGGGAGGGCCAGAAGTTCGGGCCGTCCTCCGGGCGACGGGCTTTCCAGAGGACGAAGTCGGCCACGCTGTCTTTTTCATACTCATCTGTATCAGCGCGGGTCTGGGCGGTTTTGCCGAGGTCGAGTTCCTGGCGGTCGAGGTGGGCCAGTTTGCCGTAGTCGGCGTAGGAGGAAATGCGGAAGTAGACCGAGCCGTCCTCGCTCTGGTAGGCGTGGCCTTTATCCATGAGGTTCCGGACGATATCGAGCTGTTCTTTGATATGCCCCACCGCACTGGGTTCCACATGCGGAGAAAGGCAGTTGAGTGCCTTGCAGTCATCGTGGAACTTGGCGGTCCATTTGGCGGTATATTCGCCCAGCGGCATGCCCTGGGCCTGGGAGTTGCGGATAGTCTTGTCATCCACATCGGTAAGGTTACGCACATGCTTGGTCCGCAGGCCACCCAGCTCGACCACGCGTCGGAACACATCCTGCACCACGAAGGTACGGAAATTGCCGATATGGGCTGCGGCATACACGGTGGGGCCGCAACAGTAGAAGCGCAGCTGTTTGCCGTCTTCTGCCTGCACGGGCTTCATTGCCCCCGACTGTGTATCGAATAGGTGTAACATAACGCGGGGGAGTATGCCCTGAAAATCCCCCTTTGTCAAGCTCACTCTAAATCTCGCGGGTGCAGCCCGCGAAATTCTCAGTGCAAAGCAGAAATTCTTTCTTCCGGCGGAGAGTTGATTTCGCCTGCAGCGAAATGGGGCGGGTCGTAGGCTTGCACCTTATAGCACCTCCTTAAAAGCAACCGGCGGCTGCGCCGTACATCCGAAGGTTTGAACCAGATGGTGAACTCTACCTCGAAATACTGGCGCTGAGGCCCGAGCCTGATAGCAAAGAGCGGGGTGTTGTGTGGGAACACCTGTGCGATGTCTGCATCGCCGGTGCGGCGAATCCAATGGGGCATGGAGCCGGGAATATCGTGCCGGAATAACTCGTTTGAATTGTCCGAATACATCGCCTGAAGGTTCAGGATACGGAGAGTCTTATAACTTTTGCGGTCCTTGATATAGACGAGGATAACCCCCGGCTCACCCGGGTTGGCATAAAGCTCTGCCTGGTAGGCACCATCCTGCGCCAGGGGTTCGCAGAGGTGGAATTCAGGGCTGTTGCCGGGGTAGGTTCTGCGCCCTTGCAGCATGCGTTGCACGGTTTCCGGGGTGGGTGATTCGAGCAGGGGCTGCATGCGTGTATCAGTCGCAGTAATGGCTGCATTGATAGCCCGCAGGGCGGTTTCCCGGTGGGTGCTGCCACGCCATGCAAGCAGCAGGAAGTGGTTGCTCCCCAGGTCAACAGCAAAGTCGGGAATGGGTGAATTGTCATCGGGCATGGCCGGAAAATCACCCCCCGGTCTGATGACTTCATAGCCCTGGGGCAGTGGGTCACCTTCCACCAGCTGGCGGAAACAGACATGAACCAGCGCCGGAATTCCCGTAGGAGCCGGGGGGACCATGACCAGATGCCCCGGTTTGGTGTAGAAGGTATCATCTCCCTCCTGGCCGGACCATCGCGGGGAGTTGTTGATATATGCTTTCAGCAGCTCCGGGTGGTCATTTTCCAGCGCAATGAGGTTCGGGGCTCCGGCTACTTTGTCGAAAGCAGTTTCTTTGGGAGAGATAGGAATGACGAGAGAAGCCGGGCCATTGAGCTGCTCGTGCGGTGAATGGATGGTATCGGAGTCCTGAGGTTGTCCGCTTTCGGTGACCATGGGCGGCTGCGGCACATCGGCTGCAATGGCCAGCAGCATATAGCAGACACAGGTGCAGCCCCATACAGCCGCCCATTTGAATAACTGGCTGAAGGCTCGCGTGTTGCTCATGCGGAACATGTGTATGACCACGGCCAGAAGCATGAACGCAAGTGAGAGCAGCGGCGCAATCAGCATGACCAGGCCTGCGTAGCGGAGTACGTGAGCAGCAGAACCAACCGGACATATCTCCGGGAAAATTACGGGAATGCAGCAGATGAATGCGGCTGCGCTGCACAGAACATGCAGGTAGGTTGGGTAGAGAAGGAATCTCCAGAACGAGAAAAAGGCACGCCTCATGATTCTCCCTCCCCGGGCGGCATGAGAAGTTCCCTGTTCTGCATCAGGTAGCGAAGCAGGACCACGTGCGGCGACTCCTCTCTGAGTTCCTCGTATCGGGTTCGGAATGTGGGGCGGAGCTCGGGGCGCAGGATAATCTGCTCTCCCTCCACAATGCCGCTCATCATCTCAGCATGGTGGGGCATGTTGTGTTTGCGGAGAATTTCTGCAGCCCTGGTAAGCTGGCTGGCCGTCAGTTGCTCCATGTGGCCTTTGCGGATGGCTTCATCTGCCGCAAGAGCGTCACGCACCTCTACCACGTCCGGGGTGGTCAGGGAATTGAAAACTGCATCACCCGGATGGGGAATTCCCTGCAGCTTCATCTGAAGCAGCAGGGCGGTGTGCACTATCTCCGGGTCAAAGGCGGCGGCGTAGTGCTGGAGCTCCGGCATGGCACCATCGCCCTCCATGCGGGTGAGCATTTCCAGGATGCGCGACATGGGAACCGATGCTGCACATTCAATCATATCATCCTTGCTGACCGGGAGCAGGGTGCCGAGCTTGCTGAGCGCGCGGCGGAGCAGGGCCGCATCCACAGGCCATTGTAACTGGTGCAGGGTGGTGAGCAGGTGCACGGGGATTTCTTCCAGGAAATGTTCGCCGTGTTCCCAGTAAGTGAGCGAATCAATGAAATTGCGTGCAGCACGCGGATTGGCCAGCAGCATGAATTGCAGACAATCGGCCAGGGAATCCTTGGGGATGCGCTCCAGGGTGGGTGCCCCGATGTAGCTGCGGAGCAGACGCTCTGCCCGGGCATAGGCAGGCGCACAGTAGCGGCGTATCAGGTAATCCCGGCTGCCTGCAGCGCGGGCAAGGATAAGCTGGTTGTTCCGCAGGCGCATGTAGCGCAGCAGAGCTCCTTCATCGTGCGGAATACGCAGAGCCAGTTCACGGGGAAGCAGGTTTTCCTCCACCAGTTGCTGGTAGAGTTCCGGAATGCCGGCAAGGTAGAATACCGCATTGCATCCTTGTTCGTTTTCCTGCAGCGGGTCATGCCCCTGCCGCAGCAGTTCCCTGATGAGGGGATCAACCAGCCGTATGCGTGATGCGGTGGGCATGTCGTGCGCGGCTCGCGCCAGACTGAGCAGGGGAGCCTCATTCAGCGCTTCCTCCCCCAGCAGATTTGCGACTTCATGCAGCGTGCGGGAAAGCGGAATAGAGACGTTGGCAGCAGACTCCGCCCCCACGGCGAGCCCCATGGTGAGGAAGAGAAGCGAAGCTGTGCGGGTAATACTCATATACCTCCCCTGAATTTATAGCTTTTCAGGCCATCTGTCAATCTGTAATTTCCCCGGCAGCGGGCAGAAACGCTTCTCTGTGCTTCAAAATATACTCTGCGGTGGCGATTTCGAGCTCATATTTCCAGGAATCGCTGTTTTCGGTCAGTTGGTCGAGCTGGTCAGGTTCATCCATGGCAGCCACTATGGCCCGGTAGTGGGCAGCAGCTTCAACCGCCCCGATTTCCTCCATGGCTGCGAGCATCTCTTCCTGCTCACCCGGGAGCATGTCACCATACCAGAGGCGGGAAAGAGAGGTGAGCAGCAGGGCTTTCTGCACTGCCGGTGTATTGGGCTGGCGCTGGTTGTTATCGAGCCATACCTGAACATCGCCATCGCGGGGAGTGGGGAGCCCTGCGCGGCGCAGACGGGCGGCCAGAGCCCCGGCGCGGAGCGGCCGCGAGGCGTGGGTGCAGAATTGTGCAATGTCCGCATCGGCATCGGGGCAGCGGGCGAGCAGTTCTATCATGTAGGCGGCGGCATCTCCTTTGCCGGCGGTGTTCAGGTGCTGGGCTGCATGGCAGATGACCGCTTTAGGCAGTACGAGCTGTTCGCAGGCCGTCAGGGCCGGAATGAGCAGGTCTCCGTAATGCTGGTTCCAGGCATCGGCGCTGCTCCACATCGGCAGGGCGGCAATCAGACGGGAAGCGCGGGCCGGGTCAATGCTGTGCAGCAACTCCACCGCCATGGGCAGGGCTTCGTGGTAGAGTGAGTGCTGCTTCATTTCTGCGGTAGGGTTCAGCACCATGGCAATGGCATCGAATGCATCGGCCGGTGGCAGTTGCTCCAGCACGGCGGCCTTTGCAACCTGCTCCAGCAGTTCAATGCCCGAGGTGAAGGCCATGGCCCGGGGTTCCAGCGAAATGCCGCGTTCCTTGAGCTGCTGCACGGATTCCGGGTCTCTGGTGAGGATATCAGCCGCGCAGAATGCGGGGGAACCCTCTTGTCGCAATTCAGCAAGGTGAACATCTGCCCCGTTCTGGATGAGCAGGGCGCAGACATCGAACACAGCCTTGCGGTGGGAATCCTCCTTTTCTTCTGCCGGTGAAAGAAGGTGACCCGCAGCCTCGAGCAGGGGTGTTGTTCCGCTGATTTGCCGCGCATCGACATCTGCCCCGGCTTCCAGCAGCAGTTTCACGGTGTCTGTGTGCAGGTTGGCCGCGGCCATGAGCAGCATGGTTTCCAGCGCGTCGGGGGCTTTGCCTGCCCCTTGGTCTAGCAGGCGGCGCAAAGCGGTATTCCACCCCATCATGGCGGGAGCCTGGGCGCTTGTTTCATCATGCGGACAGTTCAAATCCAGCAGGTGCAGGAATACTTTTTCGCTGTAACAGTTAAGACCGGCGTAGTTGAGCAGGGGCATGTCCTCTGCGGTGTGGCGCGTCAAATCAGCCCCCCCTTCCACCAGTACATCAATGAGGCGGATCATGGTGTCCTCGCTTGTGTGTTCATCTTCCATGCCGCGCATGGAAACCGCCAGCCCCAGCGGGGTGTCTCCCATGGCGGTGATGGCATTGGGATCAGCATGGTCGAGCAGCAGGCAGCGTGCCAGTTCGGGCTTTTTGAACAGACAGGCCAGGTGCAGCATGCTGACCCCGGAGGGACGGGAAACCAGGGCGGCATTTGCGGTGGCTGCAAAATCGCTCATGAGCAGGTGAATCTCATCTGCCGCTGGCAGCTCCAGCACTTCCTCAATGCTGACTTCGGGCAGGTAACCGGAAATCAGAGAAAGCTCAGCAGCGGCTTCGGGGGTGGCATGGCCGCGGTCGCGCGGGCCGCAGCAGGGCAGCAGCAGGCTGCCTCCCAGAAGCAGAGCCAGGCACAGGCGTGTCGTCTTCATGCGCCGGATTGTAGCAGCAAACGGCTGTGCAGACAAGCGGTAAGTCGCGAATTCTCCACCTTTTCAGCAGGTGTACGCAATCCGCTCTTGCGCTGGGCGGGGTGTATGGTGTAGAATACTCTATGTATTGAAACGCGATTATGAGCACTCTGAAAGAACAGCTTTTCGATGAAATCCTTCAGGCCAGGCAGCGTGTGTATGCCGTCGGGGATGCCACGCCTTTGCAGGAACTCAGTCTGCCGGGCGTGAATGTCTGCATCTATGCCAAGCGTGAGGATCTGGGGCCGATTAAGGCGTACAAGTGGCGCGGGGCTTATAATTGCATGGCCAAGCTTAGCCCGGAGCAGCGCAGCAAGGGTGTGGTGGCGGCCTCTGCCGGTAATCACGGCCAGGGTGTGGCTCGTGCGGCCTGCAGACTGGGTTGCAAGGCGCACATCTTCATGCCCCGGTCCACCCCTGAGGTGAAGCAGAATGCTGTGCGGATGCATGGCGGTGAGCAGGTGGAGATTGTGCTGGTGGGCGACTCTTACGATGCGGCCTCTGCTGCAGCTCATGAATTTGCCGATACTCACGGCCTGACTTTTGTTCACCCTTATGACCATCTCTACACCATGGGCGGGCAGGGAACGCTTGCTGATGAGGTGGTGATGAGCGGTGTGGGTGCATTTGACCGGGTGTACCTCCAGATTGGTGGCGGTGGCCTGGCTGCATCCTGCGCCTGCTGGTTCAAGAAATTCTGGCCGGAGTGCCGCTGCATCGGCGTGGAAGGGGTGGACCAGGCTTCCATGAAGCTGGCTGTGCAGAGCAGCGAACGCAGAACCCTGCCTTATGTGGATGTGTTCTGCGATGGTACGGCCGTGCGGACGGCGGGCGAGCTGACATATGAGCTGTGCCGCGAACTGCTGGATGATTTCGTGACGGTGAGTAACGAAGAAGTTTGCAAGGCTATTCGTTCGCTCTGGAACAGTATCCGCGTGATTACCGAGCCTTCCGGTGCCATGGGGCTTGCTGCTCTGGTGCAGGATTGGGAGAATGGTCGCATCAGGCCAGGTGAGAAATGCCTGGTGGTACTTTCCGGCGCTAATATGGATTTCACGCAGATGGGGGTGGTCGCCAGCCGGGCCGGTGTATACCAGTCTGACCGCAAGGAGCGTTTCCTGCAGATTCCCATGGAGACGAAGCGCGGCCAGATTCTCAAGTATCTGGAGAGTATTCCTGCCGGTGTGCAGCTTACCGATGTGCAGTATGGCCGCGTTTCCGGTGATATTCAGCTGCCGGTGTTCGGCGTGCTGGCTACGGATGCCCAGTTTGCAGAAATTGATGCAGCCCTGGCAGAAAAGGGGCTTGAGGCACGCGATGTCACCAACCACGATGATGTGCGTTTCCGTATGATTTCCTACGACCGCGAGCGTTTGTCGCATCCTGTGTTCTTTGTGATAGAGTTCCCGGAACGCCCCGGTGCATTCTCTGAGTTCATGCGGGTTGTAGGTGAGTACGCGCACCTGTGCTATTTCAACTACCGCTATTCGGGCGAACATGTGGGCCGCGCCCTGGTGGGGCTCGAGTTCGAGACGGTGGCAGACCGCGATGCCTGCCGGGAGAAGGCGTTGGCCTTGCGAGGCACTACGATTCAGGGCCTCCATGAACTGCCGACAGAGGTGCGCCACCGCGTGCTTGAGCGCATGTCTCCGCTGGATAAGTGACCATGATTCTCGCATCCCAGTCTCCGCGCCGCCGCGAGCTGCTTACCCGTGAGGGAGTTGAGTTCCGCGTAGTTGTGCGTGATACGGAGGAGGTGCATGATGCCTCCCTCCCGCCGCAGGAACTCTGTGCCATCAATGCTGCAGCCAAGGCTGCTGCGGTAGCTGCTGAATTTCCTGGTGAACTGGTTATCGGGGCTGATACGCTGGTGTTCATTGACGGTACGCCTCTGGGCAAGCCGGCGGATGAGGCTGAGGCGGTAGGCATGTTGCTGCGCCTGCAGGGGCGCACTCACAGTGTCTGCACCGCTGTGGCTGTGTTTATGCCCGATGGTGGCCGGCGTGACTTTGTGGAGACGAGTTATGTGACTTTCCGCCCGCTCACAGAGGCTGATATACGCCATTACATGAGCCTGGTACATGTGTTTGACAAGGCCGGAGCATACGCTATTCAGGAGTATGGTGAACTCATCATCAATAATTTTGAGGGAGACCTGGACAATGTCATTGGTCTGCCCGTGACGCGTTTGCTGCAGGTGTTGAATCAGGCATGAGGTGGATTCTGGTATTATTGTTCCTGCTGTCGAGCTGCGTGACCTACGCCGCCGTCCCGCAGCGCCGCTTTGAGTGGCGGGGCCTGCATCTGGACCTCTCTCGCCATTTCTTTGGCCCGGCCACGCTTGTGCGCCTGATGAAGCGCATGTCTGAGCTGGAGCTCAACTACCTGCATCTGCACTTGACGGATGGCCCTGGCTGGCGCCTGCAAATCAGGAGTTTCCCGAAGCTGACCGAAGTCGGGGCCTGGCGCAAGCTGCTTCCGGAAGGGGAGTGGGATTGGAGCAAGCATGAAATAGGCGCTCATTTCACAGAGTGTTATGGTGGCTATTATTCATGGGAAATCATGAAGAAAATGGTGGCCATAGGCAGAAGGTATGGTATTACCCTGGTGCCGGAGATTGATATGCCGGGGCATTTCTATGCTGCCTTGGTGGCGTATCCGGAACTGGCTCTTGTGCCGCCGCCCGGCTGCAAGCTGGGTAAGGATGTGCTGGCTGTCGATAAGCCGGAGGTAAGGGATTTTGCCCGGAAGGTGCTGGATGATATGATGGAGATTTTTCCGGCCGGAACACCGATTCACCTGGGTGGCGATGAGGTCGATGAGCGTTTGCTGAGCCGTGAGCAGCAGCGCGATTTTATGCAGGAAATGGTTGATTATGTGAAGTCGAAAGGCTATCCTGCAATCACCTGGGATGAAGCAGCCTGCAACGGGGTGCGCGGCCAATGGGTGATGGCCTGGCGAGGCGAACAGGTGGAGAGGGTTCTGGCTCTGGGTATGCCTGTCATTCTCTGCCCGAACAGCCATTTTTATTTTGATTATCCGCAGCGGCTTGAGGATGCCCGCCCGGGGGATCATGTGATTACCCCGGAGATGGTACGTGCGTATCAGGTGCCGGATTCTCCGCACGTGATGGGCCTGCAGGGAAACCTGTGGACGGAGCATATCCGCACAGAAGAGGAATTGTTCTATATGGCGTTTCCCCGGGCCGAAGCCCTGGCTGAAAAATGCCGCGCCGCCCAGGCTCCGGAAAGCAGGGACGGCGCGGAATAAGGTTCTGTGCAGGCTGAGAAAGGCGGTAAATCAGCGCTTGCCGTAGCGGCGTTCGCGTTTGGCAAATTCGGCAAGGGCTGCCTCGAATTCCTCGCGCCCGAAGTCGGGCCAGAGTACATCGGTGACATAGATTTCTGCGTAGCTTATCTGCCAGAGCAGGTAGTTGGAGATACGCATTTCGCCGCTGGTACGGATGAGGAGGTCCGGGTCGGGCATGCCGGCGGTGTAGAGATTGTCTGCCAGTATTTCCGGCGTGATATCTTCCGGCTGCAGCGTGCCGGCCTTGACCTGCGAGGCCAGTCTGCGGACAGCGGCGGTGATTTCCTGCCGGGAACCATAGGAAAGAGCCAGAACGAGGTTGAGACCATCGTTGTTGCACGTGGCATCAATACTGGCCTGCAGGCGTTTGCGGCAGTTTTCCGGCAGCATGTGTAATTCGCCGATGGCATGCAGACGCACGTTCTTTTCCATCATTTCCGGGGTGCGCTCCTTCAGGTATTTATCCAGCAGGTGCATGAGTGCATTCACTTCCAGGGAGGAACGCCCCCAGTTTTCGGTGGAGAAGGCATAGAGCGTCATCCACTTTACGCCGTGTTCCAGGCAGAGGTCGAGGGCGCGCTGCACGGAGCGGCCTCCTTCCTCATGCCCGCTGGCACGGAGAATACCTTTCTTTTTTGCCCAGCGGCCATTGCCATCCATGATGATGGCGATATGTTGCGGAACTTTGCTCATGGGGGCGGGCATTACAGCTCGTATTCGCCGTATTCGGCAAGGATGGCTTCAACGCGGGCTACGTCCTCAGGAGAATCCACCCCGCTGGTGGTCTTACGGCCGCGGTAGTTCACTTCCACCATCTTGACACGCAGGCCGTTGTAGAGGAAGCGCATCTGTTCGAGCCCTTCGACGCAGCCTTTTTCATAGTCGCCCTCCGGCAGTTCAAAGTAGTTCTTGAGGGCAGAATAGGTGTAGGCATACAGCCCTACGTGACGGCGAACCGGGCTCTTTTCCATGGTTTCGCGGGCCTTTTCAGGCTTGCGGATGGCAGGAATGGTGCTCTTGGAGAAGGCAAGGGCATAGCCGTCCTTGTCGACCAGCACGGTTGTGCCGCTGTACGGAGTGGTCTTCTTGGATTCCACAAGGCGGTCATATTCTGCCCAATCGAGGTGGATGCAGGGGGTGAAGACGTCTGCCGGGCAGGCTTTCCATTCATCGATGAGCTGCTGGATGACCCAGGGCGGGCAAAGCGGATTATCACCCTGGAGATTGATAATGAAATCCGGGGTGGTGGTCTGCTGGCTTACGGCATCCCAGCATCGTTCTGTGCCGCTGCGGCAGGTTTCGGCGGTCATGACAACGGGTACATCGACCCCCTGGCAGTAATCGACGATGCGCTGGTCATCTGTGGCAACCACGTAGTTACAGTTTTCGTTCTTGCTGCAGATGGAGGCAGCAATGTCTGCCACGCGCTTGATCATTTCCACGCCGGCAATCTTGACCAGAGGCTTGCCGGGCAGACGGGTGGAGGCATAACGGGCAGGAATAACGATAAGAATGGACTGAGACATGGGAAAAGGATGTGTTGATGTGAGTCTATACTAACGCATCGGATGCTGTTTGTCACGAAGAAAAGCAGTTTTTGAGGTCAGCAAATTTTCTTTGCTTGACATGATGCCCGGTAAACGCATAAAATACACCTATGCACCGTTTCACCCTTCCTCTTTTCTTTGCCGCAAGTGCCTTGCATGCTGCCGAGGTTGACCCCTCTGCTGCCGTATACGACAAGTTGCTGGGGGCGTTGACACAGGCTGTTGTTGCCTTGGAAAAGATTGATGATGTTGCGGATGCTGCACCAGCGGTGGCAGAGATTCAGGAATCCATCCGGGTTCAGAGCGAACTGCTGGAAGAGGACGATACGGCACTCTGGCAGTACATTGAGAATACAAAGGACAGGAAGCAGGCTCTTATCGATATTCTGGAACGCCTGGCTTTACAGTTTGCACGGCTTGAAAAGACGAACTATTTTGATAATGCAGAACTGAAGGCTCTGCTGGCTGACCAGATTGAGGAGAATGCCGAGGCCGCCAAGGCTAAGCGTGCGAAGGTCCACGCTGTGGATCATGATGAGGATTAAATCCAGCGCTTTTCTCCTTGAGCAGCTGCTGAACGTGCTCCAGCTCCTGGTCCATGTACTCCGGGAGGTCTTCGCGGTGCGTCTTCATGTTGGCAAAGACGGCATCTCGGTATTCGACAGCAGCCGCCCGTGATTCTTCTTCTGAACCATATTGCAAATCTGAAAAATACCGGGTGATGATGCGGCCGCAGCGTTGGATGCTGACGCGCCAGCCCTGAAAATCAGTGTTTTCGTAGGTGTAGCGGGTTAAGTTCTTGCTTTTCATGGGGAAGGGGGTGTAGCGTAAGGACACCACACCCCCTTGTATGAGTTCAATAACTTGTAGCAGAAGCCTTAGTCGTTCAGACGATGAGAGACCGGGAATCTGAGCTGTTGGTCCGGGGCATCGGCATGCAGGATGATGGGCAGCTGGGTTCGCTTGAGTGCAGATGCCAGCAGCTTGCGCTGAATGATGCGTACATCGTTTTCCTTGAACAGGTAGTTGTGTTCGGCGTCAAGCAGGACGGAAGGCGCGGTGTTGAGGTCTGCGAGTTCGTGGATGATGCGGTTTGTTGTGCCGTGCGGTGGCTCTGTCAGCGAACCGAAGATGTTGTCAAACTGCTCGGCATAGTACTCGCTGAGCAGGTAGAGGTCAACATCGTAGAGGTTGCCCAGAGGCGCAAGAAGGCCTCCGGAAAGACCATACATGCTGAACTCTCCCAGCATTATCTGGCGGCGGGCCAGAGGTGAACAGAGCATGAGCCCCCGGGATTCTGCGTGCGACATGGCGATGGTTGTCCGCAGACGCTCCAGCAGGGCTTTGTTTTCCTCTCCTCCCAGGGCGGTGAGGGCTGCGCTTTCAAGCGGCTGGAAATTCGGTCTGAAGCAGGAGATGCCCAGTTTGTCGGACAGCGTGTTTTCCGGATCGAAGCTGATGCCGCACACATTGGCTGCTCCCAGGGCCTTGATGCTGATTGCGGCAAGGAGAGGTGCGTTTTCATGATCCAACGGCAGGCAGACACCGGTGAAACCATTATTTCGCACATTGTCGCGCACACCGCGTTCCAGCGCAGAACTCATCAGTTCTGCTTCCTCGGGCAGGTTGCGGGCCTGCGGGCTGCGGGTGATATCAATCACTTTGTTGGCGACTTCGAAATACGGGAGACGCTGCAGAATCTCGCCTTCGAGGGAATAGACTCCGGAACCACCGCCATAGATATTGCCACCAGCCGTTCCAACGGGGCGGCAGCAGATGACGGTGCAGCCGACCATGCTTGCTTCCCATGCGCGGATTTCATAGTCATCCTTGGCAGCCCCGCCGAACCAGGGGGTGCAGGGCAGGCGGACCATGAAGTCAGGGCCGGTATCGGGCAGCATGTCTCTGTCGTTGGTGTCGATGTAGAACAGACGGTCATTGATTTCGATGGTTTCGCCATCGGTTACCTCTGTTACGCAGTCTTTCTCGAGCAGGTAAGGAGTGAGCACAATACGGCGGTCTTTCTGCATCCATGTGTCGTTGGCCATATCATCCTCTCCAATCATGCCGATGTAGAGGTCTTCATCATTGATGGTTACTGTGTAGGCTGCCAGAATCAGGGGTGCATGGCCTAGCTCGCGCGATAGACTTTCTAATGCCGCCTGGGTCTGGGCAAGGAAGGAGCTTCGTGTGGCAAGGGACTGTGGTTCCAGACCGCAGAGTGCGGCAGCGGGGGCAACGACGATATCTGCGCCGTGATCCAGACATTCACGATATCCTTGGACTATGGCACGCAGATTGTTTGAAAAATCGCCTGGCAGAGGGGCATTCTGGATGATGCCGATTTTTTTAATGGAATACTTCATCGGGATAAAGGGTTTATCGGGTTAATACTGCACTTTTCTATCTGAAATTGCAAGTATAAATACTGTATTGCGATTTATGAAAACGAAAAAAACAGGTAGTATGCGAGCAATTCGCACACTACCTGAGTAGAATAAGCATAAAGAAAATCAAGCCAGTTTATTCTGCCAATATGCGAGACGGCGGCCCGTGTTATCCGGGTTGGGAGCTCCGGGATTGGTACGGAGGGAGAAGGCTCGGTCGAGGTTGAATACCTCATGTACATCAGCGCCGTATTCCGGGGAGATTTCCTGAAATTCCTCGAGGCTGAGCTCATTGAGCGGGGTTCCTGTACCAACAGCCACAGCCACAGCCTTGCCGACCAGTTCATGTGCCTTGCGGAAAGGTACTCCACGGCGCACCAGGTAGTCTGCAAGATCGGTTGCGAGGAGCAGCGGGTCGCTCACGGCTGCGGCGCAGCGGTCGGGGTTGATACGCATGGCGGCCACCATTTCGGCATTGACGCGCAGGGCCAGACTGATGGTTTCAAAGGAATCGAAAAGCGGTTCCTTGTCTTCCTGAAGGTCACGGTTGTAGGTGAGGGGAAGCCCCTTGACGGCCACCATGACGCTGACCAGATTGCCGTACAGACGGCCGCTCTTGCCGCGGGTCAGCTCGCAGACATCCGGGTTCTTCTTCTGCGGCATGAGGCTGGAACCTGTGGTGTGGGCATCGCTGAGAGTGCAGTAGCCGAACTCTGCGCTGCTCCAGAGCACGAGATCTTCGCTGAGGCGGGAGAGATGGGTACCGATGAGGGAGAGGTCGAAGAGGGTTTCCATGATGTAGTCGCGGTCGGCAATGGCATCCATGGAGTTTTCGGTCACACTGTCGAACCCGAGCTCTGCGGCAATGCCTTCGCGGTCGAGATTGATGGTGCTGCCGGCAATGGCACCGCTGCCCAGGGGGCTTACGTTCACTCGGCGGCGGCAATCGGCAAGGCGGGCAATATCGCGATCCAGCATCTCGACATAGGCCAGCAGGTGGTGACCTATAGTGACCGGCTGGGCGCGCTGCAGGTGCGTGTAGCCGGGGATGCGGATTTCGGCGTACTGAGAAGCTTTCTGCACCAGAGCGCGCTGCATATCCTTGAGCAGCTCAAGGGTTTCATCAATCTGGGCTCGGCAGTACAGGCGGGTGTCTGTGGCGACCTGGTCGTTGCGGGAGCGTGCGGTGTGCAGTTTTGCACCAGGAGCGCCGATGCGGCGGGTCAGCTCGCTTTCGATATTCATGTGCACATCTTCCAGTTTCATGCTCCACTGGAAGTTGCCGGCCTTGATATCGGCCAGAATCTCCTGCAGTCCATTGGCAATGGCATCAAATTCCTCCTGAGTCAGCATGCCGGCTTTCAGCTGGGCACGCGCATGGGCCGTAGAACCTGCAATATCGTGTTCATACAGTTTCCAATCGTATGATACGGATTCTCCGTATTCCAGTACCAGGTCTGCTGTCGGCTGAGAAAAACGTCCTGTCCACATAACGCGCAAAGATTAGCACCATTCCCGCTCTAGTGCAAGCCGTAATGCTGCCATGCTGGCTCCCATTTCAGTTTTATCGGGTCATTTGCAGGGGAGGGTAGAAATTCAGCAGAAAGAGCAGAGTTCTCTTCAGCAGGCCTTGTTACGGAGCACAGTTCAAAGCTTGCGCCAGCGGTCCAGTAAGTTGAATATGCCAGCCAGAAGCGTGCCGGAGATGCTGTGCCATACGCAGCAGATGGCAGAGGCTACGGCGGCCTCCGGCATAGAGGGGAAATGCCGGCCTGCCAGCACGGTGGCCAACCCTGCGTTCTGCATGCCTACCTCGATGCTCAGTGTGCGGCGTTTGGGCCGGAGCATGCCGGTTATACGGCCTACACCATAACCCAGGGCGTAGCCAAGTGCATTATGCAGGAATACTGTCAGAAAAATGAGAGCACCGCTTGCGAAGAAACTGGCACCCTTGGCCGCGGTGACTCCCCCCACGATGCAGGCAAGGCCGATGACGGAGAGCCCGGGCATGATTTTGCAGAGTTCTGTGTAGCGTGGACGATTTCCCCATTTACCATTGCAGAACGCGCCGATTGCCACGGGGAAGATGGTGACATAGAGGATGCTGCGGAACATACCGATGGCATCGATATCGATGTTTTCGCCGGAAAGCCAGAGCATGAGAAGTGGAGTAAGGAACGGCGCGAGCAGGGTGGAGACGGTGGTCATGCCTACAGAATAGGGAACATCTCCCTTGCAGAGGAAACTCATGATGTTGCTGGATACGCCACCTGGGCAGCAACCGACCAGAATGAGCCCGGCGGCAATGCCGCGCGGAAGCGCGAAGCATTCCACCAGTCCCCAGGCTATCAGCGGCATGATGCTGAATTGTGCCGCGGTGCCGATTCCAATGTCGAGAGGCCGTCTGGCCAGTATGCGGAAATCCTCCGGGCGCAGGGTCATGCCCATGGTCAGCATGATGAATCCCAGTACCAGTGCTTGTATATCTCCCTGCACCCAGCTGAATATGCCTGGACACACAAAGGCAAGTGCAGCTGCGGCCATGACGAAGGGCGAGGTGTAGCGCGATAACAGGGCGCTGATGCGCTGGAAAATGTTTATCATGTCGGCATGGCATTGTACGCTGCATTTCCTGAATTGCAAGGGTGAATCGCAGGAAAGCGTGTCACGTGTATAGAATTTCCTTGCCAAAGCAGAATCAGGCGCGTAGAATAACCCGCGGTGTGCGTCGCGTGGCGTACGCATGTCCCGTGTCTACAATTTAACCGATTTTCACTACAATGGATTTCATTTCTGATTGCGCTGATTCCCTGACGCCCTCTCTGACTCTGGCTGTAACCAACAAGGCCAAGGAGATGAAGGCCCGCGGCGAGCAGGTGTATGGCCTGGCTGGTGGCGAGCCCGATAAGGATACCCCCGAGAATATCAAGAAAGCCGCTATCGAGGCTCTGAACAATGGTGCTACCAAGTACACCCCCTCTGTTGGTTTGCCCCAGCTTCGCCAGGCTATTTCTGATAAGCTCAAGCGCGATAACGGCCTTGAATACACCCCCGACCAGATTTGCGTATGCAGCGGCGCCAAGCCTGCCGTGTATACAGCCCTGCGTGCTACCATTTCTGCAGGTGATGAGGTTATCATTCCTTCTCCCTACTGGGTGAGCTATCCCTCCATGGTTGAGCTTTGCGGCGGTACTCCTGTGTATGTGGAGACGAAGGCTGAAAACGGCTGGAAGATTACTCCCGAGGAGTTCGAGAACGCCATGACTCCCCGCACCAAGATGATTATCCTGACCACCCCGCACAACCCGACCGGCACCGTTTACACGGAAGACGAGCTGCGCGCTCTGGGCCAGATTGCGGTGGACGAGGATATCCTCATCATTGCTGACGAGATCTATGAGCACTTGGTATATGGTGATACCAAGCACGTTTCCATGGCTTCCCTGAGTGAGGAAATCTACAACCTCACCATTACCATCAATGGTTTCTCCAAGGGCTATGCCATGACGGGCTGGCGTCTGGGCTACTCCGCTGCTCCGGCTCACATTGCTAAATTCATCAAGCTTATTCAGGATCACACGGCTTCTAACGCCACGACGTTCTGCCAGTATGGTGCCATTGAGGCTCTTACCGGTGATCAGAGCTTCATTTCTGACCTGCGCGAGGAATACGATTTCCGCCGCCAGTATGTCTACAGCCGCCTGAGCGCCATGCCCAAAATCAAGGTTGTAGAACCCAAGGGCGCTTTCTACTTCTTCATTGATACCTCCGCTTTCGGTATGGGGTCTCTGGAACTTTGCGAGAAGCTGCTCGACCGTTACAAGGTGGCCGCTGTGCCTGGTATTGCTTTCGGTAACGATAAGGCTATCCGTATCTCCTACTGCACTTCTCTGGATGTTCTCAAGGAAGGTCTTGACCGCCTCGAGGACTTCTGCAAGAAGCACTGATTATTTTCGTAAAACTGATTCAACCGGCGCAGGAAGCTTCCTGCGCCGGTTTTTTACCAATGAAACGCTGCCACTGGGTAAATGAAGGTAACCCGATTTATGTGAAGTACCACGATGACGAGTGGGGAGAGCCTTCGCATGATGACCACTACCTCTATGAAATGCTGCTGCTTGAGTCCTTTGTGGCTGGATTGTCCTGGGAGTGTGTGCTGAATAAACGGGAGGCGTTCCGCCAGGCTTTTGCAGGATTCAATGCTGCGGATGTTGCAGCATACGGAGAAGCGGAGTTGGAAGAGATGATGCAGAACCCAGGCCTCATCCGCCACCGCAGGAAACTTGAGGCTGCTATCACCAACAGCCGGGTTTTTCTGCGTATTCAGCTGGAATATGGTTCTTTTGCCTCCTATGCATGGGGATTCGCGGATGGACACCCAGTAAGAGAACCATGGCACAACCGGACCTCTTCTCCCTTATCAGATGCGCTTGCGAGTGATTTGAAAAGAAGGGGTATGCGCTATTTGGGGAGTGTCACCATCTATTCCTGGCTGCAGGCCGTCGGGATTATTCAGGGGCATGGCTGCGAATGTTCTAAATTTTAATGAACACACGCTTGCGGTACAGGAAGTAACAGAAGCCCCATGCTAGCATAAGGGCAACGGCGGCATTGGCCACACGCTGCCAGTCGGCATTGAGAAAGAGCCCCCATGTGCCGCTGAAAGCACGGGCCGAAAGCGCCTGGAGGTCTACAATGTGAATGACCATATAGACCGCAAGGGCATTGAGCCCCACGACCCGGAAAGGCATGCAGAGATGATGCAGCCCAGCTACATCGATAAGCAGATGCAGTACGGAGAGGAGCGCTGTTCCGATGCCGGCTGTGCAGAGTACGAATGTTGGGGTCCAGATGCCCTTGATTACTGGTATGGGCAGGAAATACCCCGTCAGGAAGAGAAGCAGCCCCGCGCCAAGCATGATGAGGGAGCGCAGGATGGCGTTTTCGATGTTGAGGAAGAAGCGCCCGACGCTGTACCCCAGCAGGCAGAGGGCGGTGGCAGAGAGGATGCAGAGGGGGCCTTCCGGATCGTAGCTGCCGCTATGCAATACGCCCGGGCAGAGCAGCGCATCTACCTTTGCATTAAAGCACCCCCCTGGGGTGAAGTCTCCGCAGGTGAACTGGGCGGTTCCTATGCTGACCAGCAGAAGGACTGTCATGATCAGATTCGGCAGCACGCGCCCACCGCAGAGCAGGGTCAAACTGCCCGCAAGAGCCCCGGAAATACCGATAAGACCTAGCACAGAGGCAAAGCGCATACTCCGCAGTTCCCAGCTGATGATTCCGTTGATGAAGAATCCCAGCAGTACCAGTAGAAGAGCCCGCACCCATATTTTCCGCAGAAGCTGCATCGGGGTACTATCCATGCGTCGCAAGTGGGAAAAACACATGGCTGTGCCCGAAATGAATACGAAGAGAGGGAAGACACAGTCGTATACACGGAGCCCCTCCCAGGGAGCATGCCCCAGCTGGTTGCGCGCAAATTGCCAGAACTCATTACCGCTGTACAGGGGATAGAGTGCATATACCAGGGCATCAAGCCCCAGAATGATGAGCATATCCAGCCCGCGCAGGGCATCAAGCGAAGTCAGGCGCACAGAGGGTGTCTCCATGCTATCTATTCTATCAGACAAACTTTGTTTTTGCAAGGAATGAAAAATATATTTAGAAAAATTCTAAAAAAGCTTGAACAGAAACGCGGATTAGAGTATCATACCGCCAACAACCAATAATGCATATTATGTTAGTAGGAAAACAAGCTCCCGTATTTCATGCAACAGCCGTAGTTGATGGCGAAATCATCAACAATTTCAGCCTCACGGACTACATTGATAAGAAGTATGTTCTGTTCTTCTTTTACCCGAAGGATTTTACCTTTGTCTGCCCCACAGAGCTGCTGGGCTTTCAGGCGGCACTGCCGGAGTTCGCCAAGCGCAATACGGTTGTAGTCGGGTGTTCGACAGATACAGAATACAGCCATTGGGCCTGGTGTCAGAAGCCTCAGAGCGAAGGCGGCATCTGCGGGGTCACGTATCCTCTGGTAGCTGATACGAATAAGACTATTTCAGATGCTTATGAGGTACTGGCAGGTGAACGTTATGTGGATGCCGAAGGGCGACTGCATGTTAAGGGGGAGCTGGTCGCGTATCGCGGACTGTTCCTTATCGATAAACAAGGTATTGTGCGGCACCAGTTGGTGAATGATATGCCGCTGGGGCGTTCTGTGGAGGAAGCTCTCCGCATTGTGGATGCTTTGCAGCATTTCGAGCAGTATGGAGAAGTCTGCCCGCTGGGGTGGCATCCGGGGCAGGCTGCGATGCAGCCAACGCACGAGGGTGTCTCCCAATACCTCTCAAATGTATAAACCTTCTTGTCAGATAAAAAAGGAAAAGGTCTGAGAATTGCTTCTCAGGCCTTTTTCTTTGCGAAGGAGAGCTGTCAGGTTCTCCCCGGAATATCAATAGACATCCTTCTGGTAGCGCTTGGCTGCCTTCATATCTGCAAGGTAGGCCAGAGCTTCTTCCTCAGAGCGGTTACCATATTTGGAAATGATGGCAAGCAGGGCCTTTTCTACATCCTTGGCCATGCGGTTGGCATCACCGCACATGTAGAAAGCTGCTCCCTTTTCGAGCCATTGCCATACTTCCTCACCAGCCTGCTCCATGAGGTTCTGTACGTAAATCTTGTACTCCTGGTCGCGGCTCCATGCAACCGAGAGCTTCAGCTTGCCACTTTCCACAAGCGGGGCTGTTTCGTCCTCGTAGCAGTTGTCGGTAGCCTGATAGGGATTGCCGAAGAACAGCCACATAGGGCCGGTGGCCTTATCTGCGACACGCTGCTGCCAGAATGCACGGAAAGGAGCAATGCCTGTACCCGGTCCCACCATGATGATGGGGGTGTCGCCATCCTCCGGCAGACGGAAATTCTTGTTGCTGTGGACAAATACTTTCACCTTGTCTCCGGGCTGAATGCGATCAGCCATAAAGGTGGAGCACACGCCACCGCGTTTGCGGTCGTTGGAGGTGTAACGCACTGCGCCCACACAAAGAGAAACCTGACCGGGAACGGCATCGGGGCTGGATGCAATGGAGTACAGACGTGGGGAAATCTTGCCCAGAATGCTTACAAATTCAGCAGCATCAGAGAATACAGCCTTGCAGGTGGGGCAGGTTGCGATGTCAAGCACATCGCGCCCCCAGCAGAAATCCTTGAGGGCATCCTTATCTGCCAGAATGGCGGCAAGCTTCTCGCTATTGGCCACGGCATTCCACTTAGTGAGCATGCCTTTCTTCAGATTGGTGATGTCGTACGACGAAATCAGAGCCTCACGCAGCGTTGCTGTATCACCTGCGGGAGTGGGAACCTGAGCCGTTGCGTCGAGACCGAGGGCTGCAATCAGCGCATCCACCAGGGCAGGATCATTGCAGGGAATGACACCCAGAGCGTCACCTGTCGTGTAGGTCAGGCCGGAGCCTTCCAGAGAATAATCCACATGGATTGTTTCCTTGGCGCTGCCGGGCTTGGTAACAGAACGGACTCCCAGTACGGTGGCCGGGAACGGATTTTTCATGCTGTATGGTTCCATTGTAGTATAAAGGCAAGAGCTTTGCTGGTTGTTATTCTGCCGGATAATGCAGGTGGTGTCAAGGAAATTCGCTATGCCGACCGGTTATAAAAAGCGCTGTTTTCAGCCGGGAATGAGGGGGGGGATATGAGTCCGGCTGCAAGGCTGATGAGCACGGCATAAATGAACCACCCCGATTTCGTCTGAAATCGGGGTGATTGTGAGAGTTGTTCTGGTGGGGGGGCTGCTTACAGGCGGATGGCTGCGGAGCTCCAGGTGAGACCTGCACCGAATGTGACCAGAAGGATGATTTCACCCTTCTTGGCTCGGCCGGATTTCACCACTTCATCCAGAGCAATGGCCACAGCTGCAGCAGAGGTGTTGCCGTATTTGTGAACATTGACGAATACACGTTCCGTGGGAATGCCTAAGCGCTGGGCCACCGCATTGATAATGCGGAGATTAGCCTGGTGGGGAATAACGACTGCTACATCCTCGGGCTTAATTCCGGTGCGGTTGATGAGTGAAAGGGCGCTGTCTTTCATGTGAGCCACAGCATAGCGGAATACTTCGTTGCCTCGCATGGCAAGGGTGTAGAGCTTTTCCTGAATATTCTCCTCTGTAGTGGGAATAGCAGAACCGCCACCGGGCACCATGAGCAAATCGGTCAGGGTGCCATCGGAACCGATGTCGGAGGCCAGTACGGCGCTGTCTCCTTCAATGCCTGTGCCGGTGCGGAGAATGGCGGCACCGGAGCCGTCGCCGAACAGCACGCATGTAGAGCGATCTTCCCAGTTTACAATGTGGCTGAGCTTTTCTGCTGCAATAATCAGGGCCGTTCTGGCCTGGCCGCAGCCGATGTACTGAACGGCCGTCTTGAGGGCGTACAGGAAACCGGAGCAGGCTGCCGAGATGTCGAATGCTGCGGCATTCACAGCACCGAGGTTGGCCTGTACATAACAGGCGGTAGACGGGGTGAAGGTGTCCGGCGTAACTGTTGCCACGATAATGAGGTCAATTTCCTCTGCGGTGATGCCGGCGGACTCCATAGCTCTTCTGGCGGCCTGAGTCGCCATGTCGCTGGTCTTTTCATCCGGGGCAGCGATGCGGCGCTCCTCGATGCCTGTACGGGTCACAATCCATTCGTTGGATGTATCAACCATCTTTTCCAGGTCTTCATTGGTCAGGCGACGTTCCGGAACATACGACCCCGTGCCGATAAGGGCTACGGGCAGGCGTTTGAAAGGTTTAGTAAGATCGTTCATGGCAACGTAGAGTTACGTCTCAATGCTGTAATCCTACCAGCTTTCTCTCTGCAAGGCGAGTTTTTTTTGCAGCTATGGCGAAAAAAATTAGAGTAGACTCTATCAAGACCAGTTTTCAGGCTGAAAAAACCGTGTAGCTGAGTTTTTCCGAATGTGTCGGAGGTTGAGGTAACGGGTTTGCAGAAGCGCAGAGTTCCGGTGTCCCATTTCTTCCTGAAGCAGGGGGAGATTGTGGAATCGTTTCAGATGCATACTGGCAAAGGTATGGCGCAAGGCATCGTTCTGCCAAGTTGTCAATCCGGCCAGATGCCTTAGCTTTTTCCATTTGCGTTCCCAGTCGAGCGGCGCAATGAGCCCCTCATACTGCTGCACCTGTCCTCGCAGGATGTCTGCCCCACCCCGCAGTGGAATGGCCCGGGCTCCCCCTGTCTTGCTGTGAGCCCCTTCCACATACACGAGTCCTTCTTCCGGGTCTATGTCGCTCCAGCTCAGGCGGCGCATTTCTGCCGGACGGATTCCGCACCAAAGCATCAGGCGTAGAGCGGCCTCCATGGTATTCATCCCCGGTTGGCGGGTTGCATTGAGCAACGCTCGAATCTGATAGAGCGAAAGTATCTCAATGCGCTTTTCCTTGACCGGCGGCCGTAGGATAGCTTTAGCCGGATTATTGGAACACCAGCCTTGCCGCATGGCGCAGTTGAATATGCTGTGCAGAACGGACTGAGCCTTTCTGTATGTGTGAGCGCTGTGGCCAAAGCATTGCTGCAGCATGAATCTGCAATGCACGATTCTGATGCTCCGCATGGGCATGTCCGGAATATGAGGAAAGGAACACATGCGGTTGATGTAGGAACGCAAATCGGCCAGGGTGCTGGGCCGCCGATGAGCTCGCGAGAAAAGACTGAATTCAGCAGCCTGACGGAAGGTGACCGTTTCCTCTGCATCTTCGAGCGCCCGGGCAAAAGCTTCCGTTATTCTCCGTAGCCGATGAAAGAAATCATCATTCTGGGCGCTTGTATCAAGCCCTTGTTTCCTTGCCAGCTGTAAGATAAGGTGAGTCACATCTCCAGAGAAATGCTTGCTGTCTGGTTGCAGTAAGTTGGTTTTCATATAGTACATATTACAGAAAAGACTGGCAAAATGTCACATTGGGAGCAGGGGAGAGCCGCGCGTACACGTAAATAACACTTGCCATAGCTAAGGGGGTATGATAGTATCCACGCCTGTACGTTTTCCCATCCACATGAATAAGGAATATCGCATCGTCATAGGTTCAGACCACAAGGGTGTGGAGCTGAAAGAAGCCGCTATCGAGCTCCTGGAAAGCTGGGGCTACCAGGTGGAGGATGTTGGTCCTGCCACAAAGGAATCCTGCAATTATGCCGAGTATGCCAACAAGGTATGCAAGCATATTGTGGATGGCCGGGCTGAGCTCGGTTTGCTGATCTGCTTTACCGGTCTGGGTATGAGCATTGCGGCCAACCGCTGGTGCGGTGTACGTGCAACGCTTGCACGCACTCCCCAGGAAGCAGCCTTTTCCCGTCATCACAATAACTCCAACGTGCTTTGCCTCGCTTCTGCCTTCCTTTCTCCTGAGTCCATGGAGGAGGTTGTCCGCATCTGGCTCGATTCTGAATATGAGGGGGGCCGCCACAACGCCCGCCTGCTCGTAGGTTCCGGCTCTCCGCTCGCCGTCAGTGATCCTGAGCTGGCCGGCTACATTGCAGAGGAACGCAGCCGCCAGAACAACAACATTGAGCTGATTGCTTCCGAAAACTTTGCTTCTCCGGCCGTTATGGAGGCTCAGGGGTCCTGCCTTACCAACAAATATGCAGAGGGGTATCCCGCCAAGCGCTGGTATGGTGGCTGTGAGGTGGTGGACAAGGTTGAGCAGCTTGCCATTGACCGCGCCAAGGCCCTCTTCGGTTGCGACGCTGTAAATGTTCAGGCTCATTCCGGTTCCTCCGCTAACCAGTCTGTTTACCATGCCTGCATCAACCCGGGTGATACGATTCTGACCATGGACCTCGCCTGCGGTGGGCATCTTTCTCATGGATTCTTTGCCAATTTCTCTGGCAAGACCTACAAGGTGGTTCACTATGGAGTGGACCCAGAGACGGAGATGATTGATTACGATGCTCTGGAAGCAAAAGCCAGGGAGGTGAAGCCGGCTCTGATTCTCGCTGGAGCCTCCGCTTATTCCCGTACGATAGATTTCGCCCGTATTCGCCAGATTTGTGACGAAGTAGGGGCTATCATGTTTGTGGACATGGCTCACATCGCAGGCCTCGTGGCTGGTGGCGTGCATCCGTCCCCGGTGCCTTACGCTGACTTTGTATCCACTACCACACACAAGAGCCTGCGTGGCCCCCGTGGTGGTCTGGTAATGTGCAAGGAACAGTGGGCCAAGAAGCTCGACAGTGCCACTTTCCCCGGCCTGCAGGGTGGGCCTCTCATGCATGTGATTGCAGCCAAGGCTGCATGTCTGGGCGAGGCTCTCAAGCCGGAGTTCCGTGAATATGCACAGCAGATTGTGAAGAACTCCAAGGCTATGGCCGAAAAGCTCAGTCAGCTTGGTTTCCGCATTGTTGCCGGCGGCACGGATAACCATTGCTTCCTGGTAGACCTCAGCGGTAAAGGCCTCAATGGAGCAGAGGCTCAGGTGGCTCTTGACAAGGTGGGCATTACTGTCAACAAGAATGCCATTCCTTACGACAAGGGATCCACCTTCAAGCCCAGCGGCATCCGCATCGGGACACCTGCTGTCACAACACGCGGAATGAAGGAGGACGATGTCCGCAAGGTGGCAGAGTTCATCGGCCGCTGCCTTGCTATCCTGGCTGCCCAGAAGGTATGCGAGACTCCCGGTGCTTATGATGAACTCCGTGCAGAGGTTTCTGCCTTCAATAAGAATTTCCCCCTGCCGTAAGCAGAGGAGGTTCAAGACTGTTCCCGGAAAGGACTCCCATTGCGGAGTCCTTTCTGCTTTAAGTTCTTGAGGAAAACTTCCGGCAAGGACAGGATTTTCACTTGCCAAGCGGGGGCGTACATGGCAGAATACGCGCATGGTTCGCTATGGTAAAATTCTTGTCCTTTCCATGCTGGCTTTTGCCGCCGCGTTTACAGCGTGCCAGCAGCAGGGGCAGAATTCCTATCTTCGCACGCCCAAGGCGGTGCGTTTCAAAGCTGTTTCAACTCCCCTGGTGCAGCGCAGCATTGCCCGCCTGGCCCGCGAGGTGAACATCAAGGTGCGGATCATGCCTGCCAATTCCCGCCAGCGCCGGGGCTCCCGCCGTCTGAATCCTTCTTTCATCACCATTCACAGCACAGCCAACCATTCTCCTTCATCCACGGCCATGCAGCATTCCCGAGCTCTCTGCCGTGGTGCCTTCACGAATCGCAGCTGGCATTTCACTGTAGACCAGTTCATGTGCGTGCAGAATCTGCCGCTTCGTGAATCCGGCTGGCATGCCGGTACTCCGGCGGGCAACCATAACTCAATCGGCATTGAGATGTGTGAGTGCGAGAACAGGGGACACAACCACTTCCGCACATGGGACCGCGCGGCCAAGCTTACAGCAGTGCTGATGAAGCGCTACAACATCAATCTGCGCCGTGTTGTGCCCCATTATCACTGGACCCGCAAGAATTGTCCGGCTCCTTTGCTCACCAATGGGCGACCCGGGCCCAAATGGGCATGGTTCCACAGCCGTGTGGACTATTATTACCGCTGTATCAACCAAGGCAAGTCCAACCGCTGATGTACCCGGGGCTGCAGCCTGATACACCAATGCGTCAGCTGGGGTTCATTTCCCAGCGCGAGGTGCAATTTCTTGAATCTTCCGGTATACGGACAGTATTGCAGCTCTTGAGCCGGCTGCCCCGGCGTTATGAAGACCGTCGGAAATCAGCCCCCCTGCACATGCTGCAGAATGATGAAATGGTGTGCGTAAGGGTACACCTGTATCATTGCGGCTGGCGTTATTCCTATAAGCGCTATTTTGAGGCTGTGGCAGGAGAATTGGATGATCTGCATGGTACACGACTGTATCTCCGCTGGTTCAACATGCCTTATGTTTCCAAGCTTCTGGCCACCGGCATGAATCTTTCCATTTATGGCAAGGTTCGATTATACGGCGGCAAGCTCACTCTTTCGAATCCTGATTTTGAAATCATAGATGATGAGGATGCCGGAAGGCGCCTGGTTGAAGCCGCCATGGGGGGCACCCTTATGCCGCAGGTGACGGAACAGGGGGGAGCTGCTTCCGTGCATACCGGTCGGATTGTTCCCATTTATAAGAATGTAAATGGAATAGCTGCCCGGAATTATCGTAGTATTGTCTGGCATGTGCTCCAGCAATTGGCGACTGATTTGCCTGTGCCGGGGTATGATGTTGCCCCTGCTTATCCTTATTGGCAAGCCATGAGGGAGGTGCATTTCCCGGCAGAGTTGGAGCAGCAGAAGAAAGCGCGCCTGCGCTTTGCCCTTAATGAATGCTTTGAACAGCAATTCCGCGTAGCCTGGCGGCGTATGCGCCTGCAGAATAATCCCGGCCAGGTTACAGCGAGTTGTCCGGCTTATATGGAGGAGTTGCTCCAGGCTCTACCCTTTACCCTTACACGGGCGCAGCTGCGCTGCATCGAGGAAATCCGGGCAGATATGGCTGCACCCCGCCAGATGAACCGCCTGCTTCAGGGCGATGTAGGCAGCGGCAAGACGCTGGTGGCTCTCTGTGCTATGCTCCTGGCGGTGGGTAGCGGTAAAGTGGCGGCCATGCTGGCTCCTACCCAGATTCTTGCGGAACAGCATTACCGGAATTTCTGCAGGTTACTGGCGCATACGGATGTAAAGGTTTCGCTGCGTACTGCTGACCATAGTGATGATACCGGACTTGTGCTCGATGCCGGGGAACAGGATTCCACACCACGTATTATTGTGGGAACTCACGCCTTGCTCTATAAAAAGCACAGGCCGCATAATCTGGGACTGGCTGTTATTGATGAGCAGCACAAGTTCGGCGTTGAGCAGCGGGAGCAGTTTATTGCCAGCGGAGAGAATCCGGATGTTCTGGTCATGACGGCCACGCCCATCCCCCGCACGCTGACTTTGACTTTATATGGCGACCTGGAGGTTTCCATCATCGACGAGATGCCGGCCAACCGTGGCAGCATTACGACGGTCCTGCGGAATCCGGCCAATATGAAGCGCATTGTGGCCTTCATGACGGAACAGATGGATGCAGGACGGCAGATTTACATCGTTTCTCCACTGGTCGAGGAGAGTGAAACCCGTAAACAATCTAGTGCCACAGGCGAATTAACCCGCTGGAAGGAGGTTTTCCCACAACGTCGCGTAGGGCTTCTTCACGGACGCATGGCGGCAGATGAAAAAGAGGCTGTCATGAAGGATTTCAGCTGCGGTGGGCTGGATATTCTTGTTGCCACCACCGTAGTGGAGGTAGGAGTCGATGTGCCGAATGCTAATATCATGCTCATCAATGATGCTGATACATTCGGGCTTTCCCAGTTGCATCAATTGAGAGGCCGTATCGGCCGCGGTGAACACAAGAGTTACTGTATCCTGCTCAGTAAGGTAAAAGCTGGCGAGGCGGGGCGTAATAAGCTGGATGTACTGTGCCGCACGCTCAATGGTTTTGAGATTGCCGAGCAGGACTTTCTGCTGCGAGGCCCCGGAGATGTTCTGGGAACAGCGCAGAGCGGCCTTGGAACGATTGAATTTACTGAATGGCTGACGGATGCCAGGCTGATTCACCGGGCCAACAGGGAAGCAAAAGCCATTCTGCAGGATGATCCGGCCTTAAACAGACCGGAACATGCCTGTCTTCGCGAGTTGGTGCAATATGATGAGGGCAGGGGGCTGACCAGCTGATTCATGCTGCTTCATCTCAGCCATGCCAGGAATTCCTTGTTCCCTTCCATGCCCGTGATGGGGGAATCTGCTACGCCGCACCACTCGTGGTGCAGTTCATTGACCACAAAATCGTGAATCTTGTCTACGGCTCTCTGGTGGAGTGCTGCATCCCTGACAATGCCACCGGGGCCGATGTCTTCCGGCTGCAATTCAAACTGGGGCTTGATAAGGACCAGCATATCACCTCCTTCCTCCAGGCAGTCATAGGCTGCCGGTAGAATTTTGGTGAGAGAGATAAAGGATACATCGCTTACAATGAGTTGCACTTTCTCGCCAAGGTCTGCCGGGGTCATGTATCGGGCATTAAACTGCTCTTTTACAATGACGCGCGGGTCATTCCGCAGTTTCCATACCAACTGGTTTGTCCCCACATCGACGGCATGAACGCGCAGGGCTCCGTTCTGCAGCAGGCAATCTGTAAAACCACCTGTGGATGAACCAATATCGAGGCAAACTTTTCCTTCTGCCTTGACGGGGAATGCTTTAAGTGCACCCTCGAGTTTCAGGCCACCACGGCTGACGTACCGGGGCTTGTTCTTTACGGTGATGGGCAGGGTGTCATCCACCTTGGTTCCAGGCTTGGTGACCACCTGGCCCTTGACGCTCACCTCACCTGCAAGGATAAGGCGTTGTGCCTGCTCGCGTGAATCACACAGTCCCTGCTGAGCTACCAGTACGTCTAACCGCTGCTTGGCCATTAATTGTAGTAATAGATGTTGGAAGGCTTGCGATTACGAAGCCCGCGGTTCTGGCCGGGCATAATGGGGTAGTCACGCTTCTTCGGAGCAACCTGGCGCGGGCTGTTCCAGTCGACTCTGCCAGGAGGCGTGCTGAGCACCGGTTGCTGCTGGGAAACGGGGGCTGAATATACAGGATGTGAAACCTGGGCAACGGGTTTCTGCGTAGCTGCCGGAGCGGGAGCAGGGGCAGGTGTTGTAACAACGGGTTGTTGCTGGCTGACGACCGGATGGTAGACTACAGGTGCAGGAGCCGCTGCAACTGCTGCCGGGGCAGGCTTTGTGATGATGGTAGGCTGGGTGGCCACCGGTGCAGGGGCTGGCTGGGCTATGGGCTCAGGCTGAATAACGGGTGCCTCTATAACGAATTGCTCTTTCACCGGAGCAGAGGGCGCTGGACGGACTGTCGCAACCGGTGCGGCCTGCACAGGTGCAGGAGCAGGTTGTACCACGGGAGGGGCCACCGGGGAAGATTTTGTAACAATGCGGGCATAACCGGTCACTACATCGCCGGGTTCTGTGCAGGAGCAGAGAACGAGACCAGCCGTGAGAAGGTAGAGATTGCGTTTCATATTGCGGTTGTTATTAATGTTCAAGTGGTATGTGTGTTGTCACCCAGCAGCTGAGTCCGTAGACGACACTGATGATGGTCATGAAGATAAAGACGGAATCTCCGGAGAGGCGACCCTTGTATTCCTCGGGAGTGGGCAGTATGGCCCGGATGAAGACAAAGATGGCGGCAGCCCAGAGAAAGAAATTAAAATCCTGCCAGCCGGAGGTCTGAAATGTTGCAATGTATTGCTGACCAGCAGATTGTAGAATATGATGAAAGAGTGCCGGAACAATGACAAGGATAGCAAACTCCGGCCGCAGTCTGCGATTTGTGTAGAATCGGAGCCACATCACAGCCCAGAGCGCCAGGGATATGACTACTGCCGCCATGCAGCGCCAGACACCACCCAGCATGCCGGGCAGGGCGTTGAGCGCTACCATGAGTGGTGCAGCGGCGTAGATGAAGCTCAGTCGTTTCATGGATTAACCCAGCCAGTTCCAGGTAATGGGTACTTCAATATCAGGGTGGAGGCTTCGCATGGCTGGACTTCCGATAACGCAGTCCAGCAGAGCCTGTTTATGCGGAGTATCTTCGGGCAGAGGCACGCTGATTTCGGTTTCAATGCGGGCAATGCGGCGGGGATTGGAGCTCATGACTTTGCTGACTGTTATGCTCATGCCTGAGAGCTCCACCTGATGGTCTTCTGCATAAATGCCCATAATGGTCTCCATGCATGCAGCCATGGCGCAGCACATCAAATCCGTGGGAGAGAATGATTCGCCTTTGCCGCGGTTGTCCACAGGTGCATCTGTTGCAACGCTTGCAGCGGAAGGACCATGCTCCAGGCGGCAGCGCAGAGCCCCCTCATATTTGATTGTGCATTTGACCATAGGGCATCATACTACTCCAGCTCGTAGAGCAGAGTCAAGAGAGAATCTCGCCACCAGAGATAAAATTATATAAAATTACAACTACGCATAATATGCGTAATGCGGAATTATGTATCTAGTATGTGGCAGCAGACAAGAATCGTCTTGATATGCTGGAAAAAGCTGCTAAAATGGCACGCGCTTATGAGTATGGTGACAGTTGAGCATCTGCATAAAGTCTTTGGGCGTTTCACGGCGGTCAAGGATGCAACATTTTCGATTGAGAAAGGAGAAATCGTCGGTTTCCTCGGGCCGAATGGCGCAGGAAAAACAACCACGATGAAAATGCTGACCGGATATTTGCCGCCAACCGCAGGAACGGCAAGTATTGCAGGACACGACATCATAGACGAACCACTTGAAGCCCGCCGCCACATGGGCTACATGCCGGAGAATGTTCCCTTGTACGATGACATGCGCGTGCTGCAATACCTTGAATACCGGGCGCGGCTCAAAGGTATCTGCGGGAAATCTGTTCGTCAGCAGGTCGGCTGGGTGGTAGATCGCTGTGGTCTGGAGCCTAAGCGCAAGAATCTCATCAGAACTCTTTCCAAGGGATACCGCCAGCGTGTAGGTCTGGCAGATGCGCTGCTGGGCGACCCTGATTTGCTTATTCTAGACGAGCCGACCAACGGGCTTGACCCGAACCAGATCCGCCAGATTCGTGATTTGGTCCGGTCTCTTGCTGAAGACCATACCGTCATTCTTTCCACGCACATTCTGAGTGAGGTGGAGATGATTTGCAATAAGGTCATCATCATTGACCAGGGGCAGATTAAAGCAAACGACACACCCTCCAATCTGACACGTGGACTGCGTGCTGCCGGGCGTGTATCCATTGAGTTCAAGGGAGATCTGGATGTTGTGGTCAAGGAGCTGGAAGCCTTTGAGCCTGTGAAGAAAGTGATTGTGGAAGACCCCCTGCCCGGTGGCTGGCACCATGTGGTAGTGCGCGCCGAACCCGGTACGGACACTCGCGAAAAAGCTGCCGCCATCATTGCCGCGCACCAGTTCCCGATGCGACACATTTACCGCCACATTCCCAGTCTGGAAGATGTTTTCGTAGAAATGACCCGAAAAGACTAACGTTCTGAATCAACATGTCTGAAAATTCCAACACCTCCATTGCACGTACACGTAGTTGGTTCTACACATTGCGAACCATTTTCTTCCGCGAGTTCAGAAGTTTTCTGGGCACTCCCTTCGGCTGGGTCATCCTCGGCTGCGCTGTTGCTATGCAGGGCTTCTGGCTGCAGACCGCCCTGCAGATTATGACCAAGGCCACAGGTGAAAGCATTATGTTCTACATGCTGGACAACGTGAACTTCTGGTTCTTCTTCATCTTCATTTTTCCGTTGATTACCATGCGTTCTCTGGCAGAGGAAGAAAGCCATGGCACAATGGAAGGACTACTGACTGCCCCGGTGACAACAACGCAGATTGTACTGGGCAAATACATGGCCTCCCTGTTTTTTTATGTAATCCTGTGGCTGCCCATGCTGCTGTATCCGGCCATGAGTGATCTGGGTAACCTGTATACCAGCATCCGGTATGATGTCGTGCCTGAAGGCAGAATCAATTATGTGCCGGCAGACTGGTTCGGACCGCTCAGTATTCTGTTTATTTCAGGGTGTTTCTTCATTGCGCTCGGGCTGTTGTGTTCCTCCCTGACCCGGAGCCAGATTATTGCCGGCATTGTTTGCACCTGCGCCATCATCATCTACTACTTCATGGGGCGAGTTCCCGAATTGTGGGGTGAGTTTCCCGCCGCTCCGGCTTTCCATTACATATCCATCTCTGAGCAGATAAGCGCCTTCTCGCGCGGGCTCATCGACACGCGTCCCCTTGTTCTTTACATTACGCTTGCCGTGTTGATTCTGGCACTTACAACGCGCATTGTTGATTACCGCCGCTGGCATCGTTAATTCTTTTTATTTATAACATTTTCCATCCTGTCTCATGAAGAAACAGACTTATACAGGCCATCCCGATGCCCGCAAGCAGAAGTATAATCCGCTTGCCTGGTTGAACCTCCTGTTGCTGGCTATTATCGTTATCGCCTGCAACTATATCGGCTGCCATGAATATGCCCGGCGCGACCTCTCCCAGGATTTGCGGTACACGATTTCTGAACGTACTGTGAATGTACTTTCAAGCGACCGCATTCAGAAACGGGAAACTCCCGTGCGTATCATCTTTGCATTCAAGCGTTCCACCCCCAATTACAATCGTATGTATTCTCTTCTGGAGGAATATGAACGTGTAGGTAAGGGAAAAATCGAAGTAGAGCGCTTTGACCCGATTCGCCAGCCTAACCGGGCCCGCGAAATTTCCCAGATTTACGGGGTGGAGTTCAAACAGGACCTCTGCATCATTGATGCCCGCAAATCGCCCAACACCCCCATCAAGACCTTTGAGGAGCGTCACAGCGACCGCCAGCATGTGCGTATCCGCCCGGGAACATCATTCATCAAGTATGAAATCATGCCCGATGAGAGCCGCCGCGCCGTGGCGCTTATGATGGATGAGGTGGTATGCGGGGCGATAACCGAAGCGGTGGAAGGTGAAATGCGCCACATGTATGTGGTGGAAGGTAAAGGCGGTGTTTCCCGTGATGACCAGACGCTGCTGGAATCCATCGGCACTATTACCAATGCCTTGAATATCCAGCTTTCATGGCTGGATATCGCCAATACGGAGCGTCTCCCACAGAATGCCGAGGGCCTTATCATTATTTCTCCCCAGGCTGATTTCACCGAAAAGGAAATGGGAGTGCTTCGTGAATTCTGGGAGCGTGATGGCCGCAATGCCTTTTTTGTGGCACTGGATCCCACTGTCAATACAGCCCTGCCCCGTCTGTATCGTTTTCTGCGTGAACAGGGCATCCGCCCCAATGGTGACCGCATTCTGCTTCGTGACCGCAAGCGCGCCTACTACGATATCAGCGCCGTTTTCCCCAAGGGCCTGAATTGCACCAAGCCTTTCTGGAATGGCACAACGCTTGTGGAGGGCCAGTGCATGTCCCTTACCCTGGAGCATGGTGATGAGAACGCTGCCGCTATGCGGAGGCTGGCCTCCTATCCCCTGCTCATGACAACTGATGCGTATTATGGTGAAACAAGGCTTGACCTGGAGCCTTCCTTCACCCAGGGCGAAGACCGTCCCGGCCCGCTTTGTCTGGAAGCGGCTGTTACCCGCGGTAATCCCCGTGACCCAAACAACCTCTCCACCATGGTGGTCATGGGTAACGTGGATATGCTTTCCAAGGAAAACGCCAAGACGGAGCAGAGGGACTACATGCATACGCTCTGGGCCTGGATGTGCAGCCGCCCGGAGTATGGCGGAAAGAGTGCCAATCAGGACCTGACCATGAAGATCGACCTGGACCGCCACACGCGCAGTGTCCTGGAAAACATAACGCTGCTCATCATGCCGCTGCTGGCTTTCCTCATGGCTCTGATTATCTGGAACGCCCGACGTCATTAATATACTCTCATGAGAATTCTACCCACTCTCTTCTTATCTCTGTTAGCCGCCGGAGCTGTTACTCTGGCGACCTTCCTGGCGGTTGATGGAAACCTGGCACGAATTACCGGGTGGTATCGCTTTGAGCCGGGTATGCCGCTTTTCTCAAAGGAGAATATTCAGCAGCTTGATGAAGTGTGCTGGATGCGAATCCAGGATTTGCATGATGTCATTGTCTGCGCCAAGGACGAGCATGGTGATTGGTGGATTATCCGCCCGTTCAAGGACAGACTGGCTCCGGAAGTTGCCCAGGCAGTATTTGCCTTTACTTCCCAGGCCAGGCTGGTTGACACTCTGCCCTTGAATAATGTAACCCGCAGCAACATGCGAGAGTTCGGCGTTGAAACCTCTCCCTACCACATCACGCTTAAGAAACCGCAGGGGAACGACAGCCTGACCACAGTAGCCCGCTACACGCTCGGCAGCTCCAGTCCGTGGCTGGCAGATGCCGGAGATGGGGAATCTCTGCTGCCGACCACTTACCTGCGGACGAATTTCTACGGAAGAGACAAGCGTATTCATGTGGTAAGCGGTAACATATTAAGCATTTTCAAGGACGGACTTGAAGCTCTGCGAGACCCCTACCCCTTGCGTTTCAACCCGGAAGAACTCCGAAAAATCACCATTTCTTCTACCGGTGCAGAGGAGTTGAAATTACAGCGCATCAGCGCTGAGGCAGAATGGACGATTTCATCGCCGGTTATCACCGCAGCGGATGCAGATCATGTACACCAGTTGGTTCAGAATCTCTTGAGCCTCAAATCTGTCCGTGTAGAAGATGCCATAGAGGTCTCGCTTCCGGAAGTTCCGATGTGCTGCATCAAACTGGAAGGCTCATGGGGTGAGACACCCCGGGAGCTGAAGATATACAACACCTTTACACAGGAGGGAGACGAACAGCAGTATTGTCATGCGACGATTAACGATAGACCCGTTGTCTTCACGCTGCAGGCTTCTCCCCGTGCCCAGCACACTGGCAGCTACGCCCGCCTGATCAAGTCTGTCTGCGAATTGCCAGTGCTGCCCCGCAAGGCCATTGCCCAGCTTCGCATGGCCAATCAGCGTCTTTCTGTCTCAGAGATTCCCCTGTCTCTCGCAGCTTTGCGGTCTATGAAATTTGCATCAATAGACCCGAAGGATGTCTCACGTCTCTCCTTGCGTTCGGCCAGAGGGAATGGAGGCATCCGCATGCTCCTGATTCCGGGTGATGAGGATAGTAAGGTACCGGATAACTGGATGGTTGCATCGGCCCAGACTCCATACATCAAGGCAGAGACATCGGAGGTAAATTCTTTCCTCAAAGGTTTGAATGATATTCCTGTTCCGGAAATTGTCGCAGATGCCGCGCCTGGTGCAGACATGAATGCTCTGCTTGTGGAATACGGGCTCAATTCTCCCGATTACATCCTCTCGATTCAGCCGCGTCCCAGTACGCTCCGCGCTACGTTGTTCGGGCATGATTTACCTTTGGTTAAGGACCGGTCTCCCAGGTCATTCCTCATTACGCGAGGTGTCGATTCTGAAACCGGTAAAACCGCATGGTACGGCTTCGAGGTGGGTTCCAATTCCATCTGCCGCCTCAGCTCCAAGTTCACGCGTAAGCTTTCCCTCCGACTCGAGAAATGGAAAAGCCGGAATCTGCTTGATTTCAATGTATCATCCGTGCGGAAACTGACGCTGGATTACAAGCAGGCTCCACTGGAATTGAACTATGAGTACATGGGGGAAACGTGGAGTGGCACGTTGAAGGGCGAGGATATTACCCCCCGCATCAATCCTCACCGGGCAGGCTTCTACCTGCGCCGCCTGCAGGATATGAAGGTCTCCCAATGGCTGGATGAGGAAGATGAGGATGCGCTTCTCGCGTTAAGGAACCCGGCTTTCAGAATTAAGCTTGACCTGGAGATTGTCGACTATTCAGATGCCGAGAACACTGTGATTGAACAAGAGCAGAATGCCGGTGAAATCACAGATACGCCGGAGGGCATGCTTCAGGAGAATGGGGCAGATGCCGATATTCTGCGTTCTCTGGCAACAATGGAGCGTAAAACTCATTCGGAAACGCGCACGATATCCATAGCTCCGGCCAGTTATGATAGCGAGAAACCCTTCTTCTACGGCAGGCTTGAGGAAACCGGCCAGCTTTTCATCCTTCCTTACGAGACGGCACAATCTCTTGCCGGTGATTTTCTGGAAATGTAAGCAAACACCTGATACAACCTATGTGGCAATGGCATAAAAACGCAGCTGCGGATTCGGAAGCAACATGGCAGGAACGTGTTGGCAAATTACCTGGTGCAGTAATCTCTTCTGGTTTTCAGGCCAGCCGTATTTCTGTTGATGTGTATACGGAGAATGCGGAAGAGGCTCTTGTATTACAGGCCTGCTATGGTGGCACGGTAGAGGAACTGACCACTACTGACTGGGTGGCCGCGACTGCGCCGGAGAATACGCCCCCGCTCATCATCCGCGATAGGATTGTGATTTCCGCATCGGCAGATGCTGCGGTGATGGAAGCGTTGAAACAGAAATATCCCCGCCGTATTATTCTTACCTTTCCGGCAGAGCGGGCATTTGGTACAGGTAACCATGCCACAACCTCCACCTGCCTGCGCCTGCTGTGTGACCATGTGCGGCATCTGCCTTCTGGCAGCTGGAATCTGACCGACATCGGTTGCGGCACAGGTGTTCTGGCTCTTGCAGGTCTGCGCCTGGGAGCCAGCCGTGCCATCAGCTTCGACTTTGACCCGGTTGCCGTTGAAGTAGCGGCACGCAATATTGAACGCAATGGAGGTGCTGATAACCTGGAGCTCTTCCAGGCAGATGTATTTGAATGGGCCCCTGCCCCTGGCGAGCAATCTGACGTGGTGCTGGCCAATCTGTTCTCCACTGTTCTCCAGCAAGCGTTCCCGCGTATCCTGCCGGCCATGAAACCCGGTGGCATCCTGATTATTTCCGGTATTCTCAACACGCAGGCGGAAGAAACGCTGGAGGCGGCTGAAAAGGCGGGGCTGCGTGTCATCAAGACTGTATCCCGTGGTAAATGGACCACTGCCCAGCTCACCCAGGCATGATTCTGCTCGCTATAGAAACGTCTGTGCCTCATGCTTCCCTTTGTCTCTGGGCAGAGGGCGAGTTCCGCTTCTCTACCTCATGGGAGGCAGAACGGAATCATGATTCCTTCCTCTTCCCCGCATTGCAGCAGGCTCTCGATTCTATACCGGCAGAAACAAAGCCCGACTATATCCTGGTGGGTGCCGGTCCTGGCAGCTATGGAGGCGTTCGTGTTGCCCTGGCTGCCGGGGTTGGTATCTCTGCTGTTACAGGAGCAAAGCTGGTAGCTGTCGAGTCGTGGGCGCAACTGGGCGAAGGTGATGCCTGTGTGGTGGCAGATGCCCGCCGTGGAGGATGGACCGTACGCTTCCCAGATGGAAAGATTGATGTGCTGGATGCGGAGCAGCTGCAGGCTTTGACAATGCCTCTATATTCCACGGAGCTTCCCGGATTGCTCGCGGCTCGTGGCATCAGCGGTGCTGCAAAGGAAGGCCTTGTTCCCACTGCTGAAGGTATTGTAAGCACCTGGCTAAGACAGACTCCGGAACAACGGGCCGAATACGCAAGCCGACCTGCAGAGCCTATTTATGTGCGGCCCCCGCATATTACCAAAGCCGTTCGTAAACCATGGGAGATATGAGTGAACCGGAACAACCTATCATCCATACGTGTCAGCGGTGCGGAGCATGTTGCCGCTGGGAGGGGAATGTGTGCCTGACAGATGAAGACATCACAGCCATTTCTTCCTACCTCGGGATGGATGAAGTAACATTCATCAATGAACTCTGCCATTTGCAGCGGAATCGCCGTGGCCTTTCGCTGATAGATGCTCCGGATGGAGCCTGTATTATGTTACAAGCAGATAACACCTGCCGTATTCAACCTGTAAAACCTCAGCAATGCCGTGATTTTCCCCATAAGTGGAACTTCCCGGGCTGGGAACAGCGTTGTCCGGGCTGTGGCAGACAGGAGTAAAACGAAGCATGAAGCTCCACCGCATCAAATCGCACCTTGCCTACACGCGGCGGTCTCTCCGCCGCCGCATTCTTCGTGCCCGCAGTGCCGTGGCATCCCTGTTCAATTCGGCACCACACCGCATTGCTGCAAAAGATGAAAGTCGGCGTTCCCATGCTGGTATCATTACCGATTTGTTTGCCTCTCTCATGTGCCAGGTGGTCGATATCGGTATCGATAAGCTCGATACGGCCATGGATCTGCTCAGACACGATTTCCCGAATGTGGAGCACAGCTGGCTGGCAGAGCGGTTTCAAACGGCGTATGAGGCGGCTTACCCCTTGCCGGCAACTCTGGCACTGGCGGCCGCAGGACGTACCGAGGCGGAACGCATTTCCCTCGCTCTTGAAATTTATGCCCTTCTGTTACGCGTCGGAGGAGACCTGACTTCACCTACCTTGTTTGAGGAAGTAACGTTCGGTTTAAATTTGCCGAGTGCGGCTTCGATGCTCGAAGAACTGATGCGAACCCCTGGTTCGGTAGCCCCGAAGCCGATGGAAAGTATTACCTTCTGTGCAGAGCCGGGTGAAAATACAGTCCAGCTTCCAAAGGAAGAAGCTTCCGTCATTTTCCGTGCCATTCGCTGTGTGAATTTCCTCCTCATAGTCAATGACTCTGAAACGCCCATCGTGGTGCGCGGCCAGACGCTCGGCAAAGGTGGCGTGCTCCCACTTTCTGCCCGCCAGGTGGTGGAATTAGGTTCCTGCTATTTCAGCTACCGGACTATTGTTGCGCTTCTTCAGTATCAGTATACCGGGGTGAGATTGGTGAATTACCTCTCATTGAATGGTGACCGCGTTTCTCTTTCTCGTCAGAAACCACGCAACTGCCTAGCCTCTGTCAGTTTCGGCACTCAGGTTGAAATAGAGCTGATGCGTACCGAAAAAGCCATTGTGCTTGATGGTGTGGAGCTGAAGTCCGATGAACGGATATCCTGTTCGTATTTCACTCCATTCTACGTACAAGGACGCGGGCCATTTACTTTTGCTGATTTAGCTGACACTGATACGACAGGCAGCAGTTTCCAGTTAGACTCTGCCGAATGCAAGGTGCTGGTAACAAATCTCCCGCACCTGACGCGTTCCGACGTGCTGCGACTGACTCCCGGTCTGGCTCCTGCAGCGGTGCTTGAAGTGGCTTATTCCCGCATTACCAATACGGGTACGCTTCGTGTGCTGGAAGGTCATTCGCATACTGTTACTGTGGGAGACATCCCCGTCAAGGGAGATATGCCGCTCAATGATGGAGATCTGATTTCCCTGAGTGGTGTGCAATTCCTACGCTGCCGCTTCTCTGCCGGTGTATTGGAAGAGGAAACAAACCTGATTTCCACGCTGACAGTACGTGGCCTTACCCGTGATTTTGTGCGTGCCGGCCGGGTAGTGGACAATATTGACTTCACCCTGCACCGTGGTGAAATGGCCTGCATCCTTGGCCCCAGCGGCTCAGGAAAGAGCACCCTGCTCTCGATGCTGGCCGGGCATCTTCAACCTTCTTTCGGGAGTATTTTCTATAACAAGGAACGCCTGACCACCAACTCCATTGATCTGCGCCGTCATATTGCATTCATCCCGCGTGAGGATATCCTGGATGAGGCGATGACCGTTGGTGAACATGTCTATCAGGCCTCTGTGGCCCGGCGTCCGCGATTGAGCCATATAGACCGGAAACGGCGTGTATCAACTGTGCTGAACTTCGTGGGCATCGGTCATCTGGCCAATCGCTCAGTCGGAAGAGCCGGAGAACGAACCATATCAGATGGTGAGCGTACTCGCCTTAATCTGGGGCTCGACCTGACAGGTACCTCCGAAGTGTTCCTGATTGATGAACCCATCAGCGGTCTTTCCTCTAGTGATGCAGAGCGCGTGATTGAAACGCTGGAAAATATGTCGCACAGCCATATTTTGCTCTGCACTCTGCACCGCCCGGCACAGACGCTTCTCAACCGCTTCAAGAAGGTGATGGTGCTTGATACGCATGGGCAGATGGCCTTCTGGGGTACCCCTCAGGAAATGGTAGAGTATTTCCGCAATGCAGCCACAAAGATGCGGCTGCACATTCCCCATGAAGCCGTAGCGGCTGGTGGTGCAGACTATGTTTTCGAGGTGCTCGATGCTCCATTCCGGCGCGTCGGGGCCCGCCGCCGCGAAGACAGTAACATCTGGCAGGAGTTGTTCGAGAAGTATTCGTATTCCTTGAAGAATGCGGATGCTGATTCAGAAGAAATGGATGCACCGCTTCGCAGCATCCCTAGAATGCGTCCGCGCAGTCCCATTGAATTGTGGCGTTTGTTTATTCTGTGGGTGAATCGTACCCTGCTTGCACGCGTGCGGAGTCGCCTGGGCCTGTATGCCATGCTTCTGGAAGGACCGGTCCTGGCTGCTCTCATTGCGGGAACTCTGCGTGTTTCATCTGATTCGCCATACACTTTCTATAAATCGCTGCATATTACAGAGTATCTGTTCCTGTCTCTGGTTCTTGCGATGTTCTTCGGCCTGACCGATGCCGCTTGTGAAATTCTGCGCGACCGCCCCCTGCTCCGCCGCGAAAGCAATTATCGATTGTTTACTACGGGATACCTTGCCGCTAAGGTGCTGGTGCTGACAAGTATTGCCGGCCTGCAATGCGCTCTGTACCTGCT
>CAJGDB010000006.1 GCA_904502165.1 uncultured Akkermansia sp. | reverse complement strand
GGCCAACCCCGGATTGGTATATGAGTACTGTTATAATTCGGGTAATATGGGCACCTGTTCCGTGTGCTCAAAAGCTGGGGGCAGTATAACAGCCAGCCTCGCTTTCGCAACAAAGTTACACCACAAGGGCAAGTATTCCGCATGAAACGCAATACCGGGTAGTACTTTTATCTTGACCCGTTCCGGTTAATTTCAAGCATTTTTCGCATCTTTGCGCTTTTCAAAGCGCAATGAGTGTGCTAGACTCTGCGGCGCAGCCGCAGCAGCCGGCCACCAACTATTTTTGTTATGAGTGATCCCAGCAAATTCCGCAATCTCGCGATTATCGCCCACGTAGACCACGGCAAGACCACCTTGGTAGACCAGCTCCTGAAGGCTGGCGGCACCTACCGCGAAAACCAGGAGGTACAGGAACGCGCCATGGACTCCATGGACCTGGAGCGCGAAAAGGGTATCACCATCAAGGCCAAGAACACTTCCATTCACTGGAATGACTACACCATCAACATTGTTGACACCCCCGGCCATGCCGACTTCGGTGCCGAGGTGGAGCGTGTGATGAAAATGGTGGATGGCGTGATTCTGGTGGTAGATGCCTACGAAGGCCCGCAGGCGCAGACGCGTTTTGTGCTTCGCAAGGCACTGGAGGAAGGCTTGCTGCCCATTGTGGTCATCAACAAGATAGACCGCCCGCATGCCGACCCCATGAAAGTGCACGACCAGGTGCTGGAGCTGCTGCTCGACCTGAATGCCACAGAGGCCCAGTTTGAAGCACCCTTTGTGTATGGCTCTGCCCGCGATGGCTATTTCATGAACAGCCCTGAGGGTGAGCCCCCGGTGGATTGCACACCGCTGCTGCACCAGATTGTAAAGCACATTCCCGCCCCGAAGGATGCAGACCCCGATAAGCCATTCAAGATGCTTATCTCCAATATTGACTGGGATGACTACGTGGGCCGCGTGGCGGTAGGCCGTATCACAAGTGGCCGCGTGCAGAAGGGCGACACCCTCTACCTGCTGCGCCAGGATGGTTCCCGCGTGCAGGCCAAGGTGACCAAGCTTTTCGAATACAGCGGCCTGCAGACCACCGACTCCACCGTGGGTGAAGCCGGCAACATCATCGGTCTTTCCGGATTCGAGGATGTGGATATCGGCCAGACCCTCACCGCCGACCCCGAGGGTGAACCTCTGCCTTTCGTCAAGATTGAGCCGCCCACCGTGCAGATGGAGTTCAGCATTAACGACGGGCCGCTGGGTGGGCGCGATGGTAAGAACGTGACGAGCCGCGTCATCCGCGACCGCCTGATGCGCGAGATGCGTACCAACATCTCCATCAAAGTGGAAGATACAGACCTGGCCGGTGTGTTCAGCGTTTCTGCCCGCGGCACAATGCAGATTGCCATTCTGGTGGAACAGATGCGCCGTGAGAATTACGAGGTGCTGGTCTCCCGCCCGAAGGTGATTGTGCGCGAGATTGATGGCGTGAACTGCGAGCCGTTCGAGACGGTGTTCATTGAGGTGCCGGACGAATGCGCCAACGGCACCGTGCGTATTCTGGGCAACCGCCGCGGCATTCTGGAAAACATGGAATCCAGCGGTAACGGGCGCACCACCATTCAGGCCACGATACCCACCCGCGGGCTCATCGGTTTCGAATTCGAGCTGGTGAACCTGACCAGCGGGCATGGCATCTTCTCCCATCTCTTCAAAGAGTACGCCCCCTATGCCGGTGAAATCACCACCCGCCAGACCAGCACGCTCATCTCCATGGAAGGCGGCATTGCCCGCCCCTACGCCCTGCAGGCTATGGAGGAACGCGGCTCACTCTTCATTGCCCCGGGCGATGAGGTGTATGAGGGCATGATTGTGGGTGAAAACCCGAAGAATATTGATATTCCGGTGAATCCTACCCGCGAGAAGCACCTCACGAACCATCGCTCAGCCACAAAGAACGACTCCATCCAGCTCACACCGCCCCGAGTCTTCTCTCTGGAGCGAGCCATCGAATATATTGAACCCGATGAGCTGGTGGAAGCCACCCCCCATTTCATCCGCATGCGTAAGCGCCTGCTGAATGCTACCGAACGCAAGCGCTCCGAAATACGCGCCAAGGAACTCTGATTCCCACCTCCCCCCATGTTCAGCGATATCATCAACTGGTTTGCAGGGCTTGATTACGTTGCCGGAGCCCTGTATACCGCCGCGCTGTTCCTGTATATAGCGGGGTTTCTGGGGGCGGTTCTGCCCTATCCTGGCTGTCTTGTGGCCCTGGGTGGCAGCGTGTGCTACACTTTGGCTACCGGCGAGCCCTACCCCGCCTGGTGGGTGTGGTGTCTCCTGGTGCTGCTGGCTGTTTTCGGCACACTGGTGGACAATCTCACCACAGCACTGGGTGCCCGCAAATTCGGTGGCAGCAAGCACGCCCTCTGGGGCAGTATGATAGGTCTTTTCGCAGGAGCGCTCTTTGTATTCCCCTTCGGCATCATACTGGGACCATTCCTGGGTGCATTTGTGGCCGAGCTCTACTTTCAGAAGAAATCCACACGCGATTCTGCCAAATCCGGTATGGGGGCCACGCTGGGCCTGCTGGCCGGCGTGCTCGCCAAGCTCATCATCATGGGCCTCATGCTCGTGCTCACGGTAATGTGAGTGAATAGAGCAGAAGTATATAATGAAAAAATTTAAGCGGGCGAGTGCCCGCTTTTTTGGCTGCTGCCGCAGGAAGCTTTTTCAATAGTCAATGGTCACTTGTCAATAGTCAATTCCAGCGCATCAAGGCTCTGGCGGCAGAGAGCGGCAGACCACTGGCCGGGAGCCGTTGGCGTATCCCCCAGATAGCCGTAGACCAGACAGGCTCCGTGCTGGGCGTACAGAAGGCGGCTGACAGCACCCAGCGAGCCCATGCCCATGACGGTGGTGATACCAGTAGCACGGCGCAGCAGCTCCACGCCGGTCATCATATCCTCCGCGCTGTGCAGGCGGAAGGCAAATTTAGCCACATCGGCACCCAGGGTGCGGGCCATCTGTTCCTTTTCCAACAGAGTGTCCAGACCAGGAGTCTTTTCAAAATCGTGAGCAGAGGCAATGATGGGAACACCAGCAGCATGAGCTTCAACCACCAGCTCCCGGGCCTCGGGAAGCCGGGCAATCTCCCAATCAAAAGCAGAGGCCAGCGGCAGCAGCGCACGGGCTATGTACAGGCGTTGCTCTGTATCCATAGCGCGCAAGCCACCCTCACTTTCGTGGCGCACGGTCACCAGCACCGGGCGGCAGCAGCGCATCTGCGCCAGGGCTGCCCAATCGGTATCAGCCGACAGACCGTCCGCACGCAGCTCCACCACATCGCAAGGCAGGCTTGATGCCGCGCAGGCAGCCTGCCATGCGGCAAGGTCAGAAACAGACCCCACCACCAGCGGGCGGGTAAAGCAAAGGCGTGGCTGAACATTCATACGGGCTGTATTCTATACCAATGATGCCAGACACGCAAGTGAATATGCAGCTATTTGCTATTGCGTTAGGCTCATGAACATGATAGCATGCGCTCATGGCACATAGTTTTGAGGATGCAGTAGAACAGGTTCTGAAAAAAACGGACACCTACCCGTCTGATGCTTATTTCTTCATCCGCGCTGCGCTGGATGCCACAGTCGAACGCACCCACAAAACGGCCTCTAACCCACACCTGAGCGCTGAGGAGCTCTACTTCGGGTTCTGCGCCTATGCGCTCGAGGAATACGGCCCGCTGGCCATGGCAGTAATGGAACAATGGGGTATTACTGAATCCACCCACGTCGGGGATCTGGTCTATAACCTGATTGATGTAGGCGCCTTTGGCAAACAGGAGGGCGACCGACGGGAGCAATTTGACGGACTCACCCCGGTTGCAAGCCTTCTCAACGCCCCGTATGAAACAGTAGATTCACCCCAGCAAGACTGATTATCATGAACACCAATGCCATGCAGGGAACAGACTTACGCTGGCCGGCTGAATGGGAGAAGCAGGAGGCCGTCTGGCTCTCCTGGCCGCACCGGGACGACCTCTGGCAAGGGGGGCTGCAGGAGCTGCACACGCGCTATGCGGAACTGGCTGCCGCCATTGCCATTGAGGCAGAGGTACGCATCAATGCCGCCGCTTCCCTGCATGCTGGGATTGACACCCTGCTGCGTAAGCACAACGTGGAGCGATTCAAGCTTTTTGACCACCCGACCAACGATGTATGGTGCCGCGACCACGGGCCTGTTTTTGTGCGGCGGGCCGATGGCAGCCTGCAGCTGGCCAACTGGACCTTTAATGCCTGGGGCGGTAAGTTTGCTCCCTGGGACCTGGACAACGAGATTCCAGCCCGTATAGCTGCCAGTCTGGGGTTGCCCCAGCTGACCAGCCGAATGATTCTGGAAGGCGGCGCTATCGAAGGCAATGGTGAGGGGCTTGTAGTGACGACAGAAGCCGTGCTGCTCAACCCCAACCGAAACCCCGGCTGCACCAAGGCCGAAGTGGAAGCCGAGATGCACCGGATGCTCGGCACAACACATGTGTTCTGGCTAGGCAGCGGTATTGAGGGCGATGATACCGACGGTCACATTGATGACATGGTGCGCTTTGTGAATCCGGAGGCGGTAGTCTCCATTGTGGAACCGGATTCCCGCTCCCCGCATTACCGGGCTCTGGCAGAAAATAACGAGCGGCTGCAGGATTTGAGAACACCCTCCGGCCACCGGGTCGAGGTGATTTCCCTGCCCATGCCGCAGCCCCTGGTAGCAGAAGACTGGCGCTTGGAACAGTTGCCTGCCAGTTATGCCAATTTCCTTATCTGCAATGGAAGCGTGATTGTCCCCATATTTATGCAGGAGAAAGAGGATGACCGGGCCCTGGGTATTCTGCGCGAAGCATTCCCCGGCCGCCGTGTGGTGGGCATAGATGCCCGCCGCCTGGTGATTGAGGGCGGTGCCATCCACTGCATCACACAGCAGCAGCCGGAATACATTCCAGAATGATTAACTCAGGCAGTCGAACGCCTGTGGTATCATTCATTAGTCAATCGTCAATCAAAAAGGGCTCCTTCCGGAGCCCTTTTTTAGTGGTTAATATCCCAGCCAGAAATCACGCTGAGTATCCAGAGGAATCATATCACCGGGTTTGAGTGATTCCCAGTTATAAGTCGTGCGCCAGCGGTACCGCAGTCCATTAGGCTGCGTGAAAAGCACATCCATGCCCTGCTCTCCCTTGCCGGTATTCTGGCGGGCGGTAAGCTCGCTGAGGGGGATGATGATGCGATGCGTGCGGAAGCCTGAGGCATCGGTCTCATCCTCCGGCGTGGCGCAGAATGCCACGGCTTCATAGTCCTGATTCACCGCATAGGGCGGAGCCTGTACCAGGGCGTTCACATGAATGGTATTATTGCAACGTATGGTGAGCACCAGCTCCTTGCCCGTGTATTGCAGGGAAGCCTGCTGCACCTCAGGGCGGGGGCACGGCGCATAGAACTCGGTCTTATCTCCGGCAGGAGCAAACACCTGGCAACGATCCAGCAGACGCGCTGAATTGAGCGTGAGATAGGTGGGTTTCATACCCAGAGTGTAGTTACCTGCCCCCATCAGCGGGGTTCCCATAGCCGCCATATCGGTCACGGTACCTTCGTTGTGCGGCAGGTTGAGCCCATGGCCCAGCTCGTGAGCCAGGCCTCCAAGCCACTTGGTAAGCAGGCGGCCCTCGTGTGTATTCTGCCCCAGATGGCGCAAATCGAAATGGGCGTAGTCGAGAGCAAAGCAGTTGCGTCCCAGTCCGTAGAACGGCACACCACCCGGCTGCAAATCATTGTATTCGGCGTCGTGGAAGGTGGGCATAATCACGAGGAGATGGTCACTGCCAATGGTGCCGGGATGAGCATCCGCATATTCTCGAATTTCCTCTAAACATTTATTATGACCAGTGCCATAGGCATATTCACGATGGGAATGCTTGCCACGCACCATGTGGAGTTTCACATTACCATTTTCCTGCATCTGCATGCCGAAACTGCGGTTCGGGAAACCATTGCGGGTCATCTCCCTGGCATAAAACTGCTGCACATAGTACATGATTTCGCTCAGACGACGTTCACAATCGGCTACCGGCTCATTGTCATTCCCGAGGAAATAGACGATATTGAGCGGGTATTCAGTAGGCTGTACAGCCGCGGAACCAGCCAGGATCTCCTTGGCGCGGTCAGAGAAATGGGAAGGCACGGCGGCCTGCACCAACGGCAACAGCATACTCACAGCGGCAATCAATGTCGTTGTTTTCATGCGCGGGATTCTACCAGGTTTTCGCAAAAAGGCAAGAAAATGCGCCTTGTCGGCTAAGCGACAAGGCGTTACTCATTTCTTAGAATTAAATCAGGCTGCCTTAATGGCAGCAATCAGCTTGTCCTTGGTGGTCATGCCGGTAATGGTGTTCACCACTTCACCATTCTTGAAGATGATGAAGGTAGGCAGGGAACGCACGCCATAACGCACAGCAATGGCCTGGCCTGCAGGCTGACCGGCATCCACCTTGACTACTTTTGCCTCTGCAGCCAGGGCTGTACCCACCTGCTCCACGGCAGGCATCATCATCTTGCAGGTTCCGCACCAGGTTGCCCAGAAATCTACCAGAACCGGAACGGGGGACTTGAGGACTTCTGCCTCAAACGTACTCTCTGTTACTTCTTTGAGTGCCATATGTTTGTTGTTTTGTTGTCTTGAGTCTTAAAACGCCGCCGGGGCCTGACCACCGGCGGCGTTGATGAAATTTCAACGAATCATACCATGGTTTCCTTACATGCAGGCACGCAGGCGAGCCACGAGATTCTCTTTGGAGGTTGCTCCCACTATGGTGTCCACCAATTCCCCGCCACGGAAAAACATAAGCGTAGGAATAGAGCGGATATTGTAGCGGTTGCAGAGTTCCTGGGTATCGTCATCATCCACATTCACCTTGCAGACCCTGGCCTGCCCGGCAAGCTCCGTCGCAAGCTGATCCACAATGGGAGAAATCATCTTGCACGGCCCACACCAGGGAGCCCAGAAATCTACCAGGACGGGCACGGGGCTTTCAAGCACCTCCGCAGCGAAATTACCGTCTGTAATCTGTATTGCCATGGTGAGGGATATGACGCCAGGAACGAGCTTTCCGTTGAAAAATTATTCTTCTTCGTCAGCAGCTTCCTCTTCTTCCTCCCCTTCGGTGTCCTCTGCGGTCTCTTCCTCATCAGCGGCGACATCTGCGCCATCAGAAGAGCCATCAGACGGCCAGCCGAAAGTGGGTTCGGACACACGGCCGAATGTGGTATCAATGCTGTACTGCTGGTAGCCGAAGTAGAGAATGGCAAGCAGAGCAATGATAGTCACAACGAGGATGGTGGGATGCGTGGGCTTCTCCTCTTCTTCCTCTTCGATGACTTCCACCTGTTTCTTCTTCTTGGGACCGCCCTTGCCGGCGGCACCGGGCTTGGACGCAGATTTCACACCAGGCTTGGCCGGCTTGGCAGCCTTGCCAGGCAGAGGAGCCGTAGCAGTAGGCATGGCCGTTGTAGCAGTAGGAGCCACAGCCGCAGGAGCTACGGGAGAGGACGGAGGAACAGGAGCGGCCGGCGCAGCCGGTGCAGCAGGAGCGGCGGGTGCAGCAGGTGCTGCCGGGGCAGACGGAACAATAGGACGCGTCGGAACCTGCAGCGGCATCGTCGGGGTCATGCGCGGAGCCGTGGGAGGAACGGGGGCTGCGGGGCGAGCCGGAGCGGCGGGTGCAGCAGGAGCAGCGGGGGCAGCAGGTGCCAGCGGCACCGTGGCAGCAGCGCGAGGCGCAGAGGGGGGCACAGCGGCAGGACGCGGAGCAATCGGAGCCGTCGGAGCTGAGGGAATTGCAGGACGCGGAGCTGTGGGCGGCACAGGACGCGGAGCCGTGGGGGGAACGGGAGCCGTGGGGGGAACGGGAGCCGTGGGAGGAACGGGGCGCGGAGGAGTCGGAGGAAGAGGAGGAGTACTCATAACGTCAGTAAAGTCTGGTGCCGCTGAAGCGGATTTCTTCTTATATTGCACTTTTTTTTTGCTTTTGCAAGCGGAAAACTCCTGCCAGCGATATTTTTTTGCATTTCTGCAGTTAAATCTCCTACTTTTTACCAACCCACGAGCGATACAGCGAGGGGCGGCCACCTGCCTGCATAGGTTTCTGCCAGCTATCATCCGGTTCTGCGCCGATTTTCTTCAACAGCTTCAAATCTGTCTGTGCATTGCGGATTACGGAAATCACGTAAGGGTGAGTGAAACCATTTAGGAGCCATTCCTGACGGCCACCTCTCCAGGGCAGGGCGAGACTAATATGATGTTTTTTGTTGATTCCCAATCCATATTCCAGCAAAGAAACAGCACGGCCATACCGACCTTGCTTCATTTCAGTACGAGCCCAGCGCAGCAAATGGTGAGCATAATACGATGGCCAGTTTGCCAGCATATTGAAAGGCATGGCATCTCCATGATAAGTGTTTCTGAACACCTGTTCTGCCTCCTCATGTTTCTTCCGGGCGTCCAGCACATCGGCCAGCATGATAGCCATGAATTTCTGTCGGGGATTGGCAGTCAGAGCCATTCGCAGCAACTGCTCCTGCTCGGCATAATTTTCTTCATACAAAGGCCGTGAGAAATATGTATCCATCAAGGCGGGCGCAGGATAACGCGGCATCAGGCGTGCAATGAGCGCCCGGCGTTCTTCGAAACGGGAATCTCTGCCACCTGCACTGACCTTGTTGTACTCCCATTGCATCATCCATGCGTCGCGGAGCTTCTGTTCCAGGTGAACACAGACCGCACCACAACACAGTAACACAAGCAAAAGCATGGCGCGCCCCATCCATTTCTGCGCCCTGACCTGCACAATTTCCTCTGCTCCCCGCCGCAGTAATCCCAGCCAGCGTTTCCGGACAAACGCAAACGGGGAGGACATGATTCCGCAGCAGAACGCTCCCATGCAGACCAGCGCAAAGGAATGCCAGGGAAAATCCGCCACAGCATAGGCAGCAAGAAGAAGAACACACAGCAAAGCAGCAGCCACTGCACCCCGCCGCACAATACCGACCTGATCCGAAGCCATACAGCGGAACGCCTGAGCAACATGCAGCAACAGAAGAGCAATGATGAGAAGAATACCCACAAGACCATAATCCAGCCACACCTGCAGATAATCATTATGGGCATAATTCGGCAGATACCACTCTCGATAGTAAGGAATCACCTCCCATTCGGTTGCCCCTGCACCACAGCCAAACAATCCGCTCTGCGGCAGAACTTCGCACACCGCAGCCCATATTCTGAACCGCAGGTGTGAATCTGCCTTACTGAAGAAGGAGCCCAGAACATTGGATGCAAATAAATCATAGAGCCCCACCCCCAGCAAGATCAACAACACAATACCAACCGCATAACTGAACCACCCCAGTTTTCTGCCGGAATACAGCCGCACCAGTACATCCATCAGCCACATAATGACCAATGCCACAGGAAGGATGAAAAATGGTACGCGGGTCGAGCAAAAGAACGACATGAGCACAGAAAGCACGGCCACCATGAGCAGCACGGCTTTCCGCCACCCTTTCTGCCCCCATACAGACCAGGCTGCGAGTACTAGGCCAGCCCCGGCAAAAAAGAAACCGGCAAAATTCTTGTAGACAAACAAGGACACAGGCACCCGGTTAGGTCCTTCCGGCGTTTCAGATGCACGCCCTGTCCATTCAAGGCAGAACCAAGGTTGCCTTACAGCCCAAAACGCCAGCATATTAAGCACAATCGCCAGCAACAGGAGAAGAAACAGCGAGGAATGGCGCTGGTTCTGAGCGGCGTACATCCCGGCTACATAATAGACGGCAGCACCCAGTATAATGGCTTCATCCTCATAGGAATCAACCACCGCATAACTATTCACGCATCGCACCAGAAAATAACCGGCAGCAGCAAGGGTGAACCACCCCAGCCAACTCATGCGGACCACCCGGTAACCAGATAGCATACTCCCTCCCACCAGCAGCAGTATCACCAGCAGCACTATGCTGACAGGGTATGCGCTGAAGGAATGGGAATCCACCCCCGACATTGAAAAGAGCCACAGCACCGCCAGCAAGACTGCAGCTACACGTCCAGGCACGCTTTCCGTTAAACGCGGTTTCGGTTTTCCCTCTGCCATAAGGCGCATCATACCAGATAATCACCTGTTATTCAAGCCCACCGGGCCACAACACCAGAAAAAAGGGATGAGTCACATGAACTCATCCCTTTCTGAAAGTTTCCCGAACTAATGGGGTCAGGCCTCAACAGCAGCGGGGGTCACGGCAGCAGCCGGAATCTCCTCCTTGTTGGTGAAGTGCCACTTCACCTTGTTGCGCTTGCTGGCAGAACGAGCCTTGCGACGCTTTTCATCCATGGGGCTCTCAAAAGCGCGACGACGGCGCATCTCCTCGAGGATACCCTCGGTGTCGAGCTTGGTCTTCAGGCGCTTCAGAGCGCGATCGATCGGTTCACCTTTACGTACAGATACGGAACGCATGATAATTGTGTTGTTGTTGATAAATTGTCCGGGAACGGGCAGGCAAGATACAGCAATTGGATGTTCGTGTCAAGTTTTTTGTCACTTATTTCAAAAAAAATACTGACAAAATACATCTTCAGCCTGTCAAATCCGGGCTTGCCAACAATAACGCGAGCATGTACAATGCGCGCGTGTCTGCGACAAAACACCCACAGATGTGTGATTTCAACGAACGCCCGTTCATCCTCTTCTGGGAGGTAACGCGCGCCTGCGCCCTGGCGTGCCGGCATTGCCGGGCCATTGCTCAGCCGCAGGCCCACCCGCAGGAGCTGAACCACGAGGAAGCCCTGGCTCTGGTGGATGAGATTGCAGACCTTGCCCCACCTATGCTCGTCCTTACCGGGGGAGACCCCATGATGAGGCGGGACATTTTCGAACTCATCGAACGGGCTGCCTCCAGAGGTCTGCGGGTCGCGCTCAGCCCGGCAGCTACCCATCGCCTGATTAACACTGACTTTCACCGCTTACGCTCCGCCGGCGTGGTCAGCCTCAGCCTGAGTCTGGATGGCGCAACTCAGGAAACGCACGATGCATTCCGCCGCGTACCGCACACCTTTGAACGCACCCTGCAGGCGGCCCGCATGGCAAAGGAAGCCGGCATCCAGCTGCAGATCAATACCACCATATCCCGCACCACCCTGCCGGAGCTGGAAGGATTTGTGGAACTTCTCAAGCAGATTCAGCCGGATGTCTGGAGCGTGTTTCTACTGGTTCCCACAGGCCGGGCCACACTGGAAGAACTCCCCACGGCAGAAGAGCTGGAAAAACTCTGGCAGCGCCTGCTGGAACTCCGCTCCGAACTTCCTTTTGCCATCAAGACCACCGAAGGGCATCACTACCGCCGCGCACTCATGCAGGCAGCCCGTGCAACAGGAGCCCCGGCCCCGCGACACATGGTCCCCACCCGGGATGGAAAAGGTGTCATTTTTATCTCCCATGTGGGCGAGATTCAGCCCAGCGGCTTCCTGCCGCTCACGGCAGGCAACGTCCGCACCGACAATCTCAAGGATATATACCGCAACCACCCGCTCTTTGTGCAGCTGAGAAACGATGATGCCCTGGGCGGCAAATGCGGCAAGTGTGAATACCGCCGCATCTGCGGCGGTTCCCGCGCCCGCTCTTATGGCACTTCCGGCGACATGATGGCCGCCGAACCTCTCTGCAACTATATTCCTGCAGCCTTACGCAGCAACTCTTCCCCGTCATGATCAACATCACCAAACTCTGGACTGGCGTCGTTCAACCCGCCGACCACATCCGCTACGGCCTGGGAAACGGCAGTGCCCTGCCCGGCAGCAGCACTGCAGCCTGCATGCCTGTCTCATCGCGGGCGCGCAAGCCTATCGTCGTCTGGAACATCACGCGCACCTGCAACCTGCGCTGCGTTCACTGCTATGCCGATTCCCACGCTGAGCGTTACCCCGGAGAACTGACATGGGAGCAATGCTGCTCTGTGATTGATGATTTGGCAGACTACAAGGTGAACGCCCTGCTTCTTTCCGGCGGCGAACCCCTGCTTCACCCCCAGTTACCCCAGCTCCTCCGCCGGGCCACCGAAAAGGGGCTCAAGGTGACCATCTCCACCAACGGCACACGCATCACGCCTGAATACGCCAGCATGTTCAAGGAGCTTGGCGTGGCCTATGTCGGCATCTCTCTGGACGGCATAGGTGCCATCCATGACCAGTTCCGCGGAGTGATGGGCGCGTTTGATGGTGCCATACGCGGCTTCAAGCTCTGTGAGGAAGTAAAACAGAAGACGGGACTTCGCCTTACTCTCACTCGCAACAACGTGCAGAGCATGGAGCAGATTCTCAACTTCATCGAAGACGAAGGCATCCAGCGCGTCTGCTTCTACCACCTCGTCCCCACAGGCCGCGGGGTCGACGTTGCCAGCCTGAAGCCTGAAGAAGCCCGCGCTGCGCTCGACATGCTGATTGCCCGCGCCGAGAAATGGCATGCAGCCGGGCAGACTCGCGAACTCCTCACTGTCACCCAGCCTGCCGATGGCGTGTATCTGCTGCTGCGCCAGCTGCGCGAAGGTCACCCCCAGGCTGCAGAGACACTGCGCCTGCTCAGCTGGAATGGCGGCGGGGCCAACAGCTCTGGCCGTGGCATCGCCAACATCGATACCCAGGGTAATATTCACCCAGACCAGTTCTGGCAGGGAATCACCCTGGGCAATGTCAAGAACCAGAAATTCTCTGATGTCTGGGAAGCCTCTCAGGAACCCAGCGCCGCTGTGCTGCAGGAAATCCGCGGCCACGACGACCCTCTTGAACGGCAGAAGAAACTGAGCGGCCGCTGCGCCAGCTGCAAACATTTCGCCCTTTGCGGCGGCGGATTCCGCACCCGTGCAGCATTCGCCAATGGCCACTGGTATGGTTCAGACCCCGGTTGTTATCTCACCGACGAGGAAACACAGATTGATATTTCTGACCTTTTACCGTAATTTTTTCACTTTCCCGGGAAAAAGTTCATTTTTTTGCTTGCAGCACATGAAATGATATGGTATTTCTGATTGCGTCATGAAGCGCTTACTCCTTTCTACAATTCTCTTGGCTCTGGCCGGCACGACGTATGCCGACATTCAGGCTCCTCCCGCCTCAGAGTACACTGCTACCCGTAAGCTGGGTCGTGCTGTCAGCAACATCCTCTTCGCCGTAGAGGAAATCCCCACCACCATGATTCGCTGGAATGATGCCGAAGGCAACAATGCTGCATACTCCATGGGTATCGTCGATGGTACTTCCCGCGCCCTCTCCCGCGTGGGCTACGGCTTCTATGAGCTGATTACTTTCTGGGCCCCCACCTACAAGTGCACCTACAAGCCCTGCTACCAGGACACCTGCGGCCGCAGCGGTCTCAAGGAGTACAATGTGTGGGGCGGCTTCTCTGAATTCCCCGAGGAACTCGGCTTCCAGAGCAAGTACGGTTACAGCCGTCTCTCCAACGACTGATAATTTTTTCTATAATGAGAAAACCCCGGTTGGCACAACCAACCGGGGTTTTCTTATTGGCGAACAAAACGCCAGAATCCAGATTACCCTCTACGGAGAATCTGCGTAAGCTCAAACTGAAAAGCCTGCAGCTCCTCAGGCGTGGGCTGCCCGCTCAGCTCACTCCAGGCAAAACGCCCCAGCTGGTCAATCTGCCATGCCCCCTTTGTACCGGAACTGAACTGCACCTTACCCGAAATCAAGGTGCCGGGCAGCGTCAATTCATCCAGCGTCACCACAGGCTTCCCCATCTGCCCCCCTGCCGGCATCTCCTCCGCCGCCGGGCTCTTCTCCACCACCGGTTCCGAAGCAGCTGGTTCCGGTTTTGCCGCCTGTGCCACCGGAGCGGCAGTTGCTATCTCTATATTATGATCCAGCAGCAGAAAGCGCACGTCCATGTAAGTCAGATGCACGCCGCAGTCGCTTGCAAGCCGCTTCTGGATACCATTCAAATCTACCCCTTCCGATGCCCACTGGCGCACCAGTTCAAGTTGTTCAGCCGTTACGATACTCATACCCCACATCATACCCTGACCGCCCGCATTTTCAAGCCACAACCGTGACTTACTGAAAAAAGCCCGATGTTTGGCTAAACTAACACACATACTTATCTTCAATTCTACGCGCGTGAGCTACTTTAGGCTTGCACTTTACAAGATAAAGGTGTTTAATATCTGCGCGTAACTGTGGCCGCAGGAGGCCGCGTATTCCCAGGTTATGAACACGACAAAATTTATACAAGTGCCTGATGTAGCAAGTGCTGCGATGGATTATCTGAAGAATGATGCAGATGACCGCGGCGAGCTGGTAACACTGAATGTAGGCCCCTCGCACCCGGCCACTCACGGCGTGCTTCGTCTGAAGCTTGTTATTGATGGTGAGGAGATTGTATCCTGTGATCCGGTCATTGGCTACCTGCATCGCGGCATGGAGAAGATTGCCGAGAACTGCCACTACAACCAGTTTGTGACCTACACAGACCGCATGGACTACCTGGCACCGATGAGCAACAACATCGCCTACGCCTGCGCCGTAGAAAAGCTGCTGGGCTGGGAACTGCCGGAGCGTGGCCAGGCCATCCGCGTACTGTGCTGCGAGCTTTCCCGCATTTCCTCCTGCTTCCTGGGCACAGGCGTATACGCCATGGACACAGGTGCCATGACTGCTTTCCTGTATGCCTTCGAAGAAAAGGAACGCGTACACAACCTGTATGAGCAGATCTGCGGTGCCCGCTTCACCTCCAGTTACACCCGCATCGGCGGCATGACGCGAGACCTGCCCAAGGGCATCGAAAAACAGATTCTCGACTTCTGCGACAGCGCCCTGCGCACTGTAGATGAAATGGAAAAACTTCTGCTGCACAACAAGATTTTCATTGACCGTCTCGTGGGCGTGGGTGTCATCACCAAGGAAATGGCCCTGCAGAATGGCATGACCGGCAACAACCTGCGCGCCAGCGGTGTATGCCGCGACCTGCGTAAGACCAATCCCTACCTGGGCTACGAGAACTATGAGTTCGATGTACCCGTGGCAGAAGAAGGCGACTGCTATGCCCGTTTCCAGGTACGCATGGAAGAAATACGCCAGTCCGTACGCATCATCCGCCAGGTCATTGCCACCCTGCCCGGCGGCCCCATCTGGGTGCAGCTCGACAAGGGCATCCTGCCCCGCAAGGCAGATGCCATGCAGGGCATCGAAGAACTCATCCGCCAGTTCATGGTAACCACAGAATGCGTGAACGCCCCGGCCGGACAGGTATACTTTGCCGCAGAAAACCCGAAGGGTGAGCTTGGCTTCTTCCTGGATTCCCAGGGTGGCGGCATTGCCAACCGACTCAAGATGCGAAGCCCCTCCTACTGCACCCTCTCCATCCTGCCCGAACTACTGCCCGGGCACCTTGTGAGCGATGTCGGCGCCATCCTCGGCTCCTTCGACTTCGTGCAGGGCGAATGCGACCGCTAAACCTTAACTCTCTTACCACGAAACAATTTACCATGTCTGATACCCCCAACGCGATTGATGCCATCACGGCAGCCAAGCCTTCCCCCGGCGAACAGCACTTCCCGAAGTTCAAGGTGACTCCCTCACTGGTGAAGGAAGCCAAGGCTCTTGTGGCCATGTACCCGGAAGGCAAGGAACAGTCCGCGGTGCTGCCCATCGTTCACCTGGTGCAGGAGAAGTTCGGCTTCATCTGTGCCGATGCCATGCCCTGGATTGCAGAGATGTGCAACAGCACCCCCATTCATGTTGCCGGCATTGTCACCTTCTATCCCGGCATCCACACCAAGTGCCCCGGCAAGTACCACTTCCGCGTCTGCCGCACCATTGCCTGCTCTCTTTCCGGTGGAGAGGAACTCATCCCCTATATCTGCGAGAAGATTGGCGTCAACTTTGCCGAGATGAGCGACGAGGAACCCATGCTGGTGAGCCCGGATGGCCTGTGGAGCGTTGAACCAGTGGAATGCCTGGCCAACTGCGGCTTCGGCCCCAATGTCATGGTCAACGATGTGCTTTACTCCCAGGTGACCACCAAGAAGATCGACGAGATTATCGCCAAGCACCAGCCCAAGAAGTAACCCCTTATCTGCGTAACCATGAGCGAAATCACCTACAAACCCGGCAAGGAACCGCATCCGCGTGAGACTCGCCGTATTTTCCGCAACATCGACCGCAAGGGGTACGACCCCTCCATCAAATGCTTCATCAAAGACGGCGGTTACGAAACCCTCAAGAAGGCCATGGAAATGGAACCTTCTGCCGTTACTGAAGAAGTGAAGAAGAGCGGCCTGCGCGGCCGCGGCGGCGCAGGGTTCCCCACCGGCGTGAAGTGGACTTTCATTCCCAAGGGCAACACCAAACCCGTTTATGTGGTCTGCAACTGCGACGAATCCGAACCCGGCACCTTCAAAGACCGCTTTGTAGTTCACCAGGATCCGCACCAGCTCATCGAAGGTATGATTATTGCCTGCTACGCTGTACAGGCACATTATGGTGTCATCTACATGCGCGAAGAGTTCCCCGAAGCCGCCAGGATTATGCAGAAGGCACTCAAGGAAGCTGAAGAAGCCGGATTCCTGGGTGAAAACATTCTCGGCAAGGGCTATGACCTCAAGATTATCCTGCACCGCGGTGCCGGTGCCTACATCTGCGGTGAAGAAACCGGCCTTATCAACTCTATTGAAGGCCTGCGCCCCTATCCGCGCATCAAGCCCCCCTTCTTCCCGGCTGCCATCGGTCTGTATGGCTGCCCCACCATTGTCAACAATGTGGAATCTCTCTGCCAGGTGCGCCAGGTGCTCATGCGCGGTGGCGAGGCATACGCCGCAGAGGGTGCCCAGCGGTCTCCCGGCACCCGTATCATCGGAGTCTCCGGTGATGTGAAGCGCCCCGGCTACTACGAAATCGTCTCTGGCTCCATGACCTTTGGAGAGCTGCTCTATGATGTATGCGGCGGACCGAAGCGTGGCCGCAAGTTCAAAGCCATCATTCCCGGTGGTGCCTCTGCCAAGGTCATGCGTTGCGACGAGAAGCTCAAGGGCCGCAACAGCGATGGCTCTGTAAAGGAAATGAGCATCTTTGACGTCCCCTTGGATCTGGACAGCATCGCCCAGCACGGTTCCATGAGTGGTTCCGGCGGTATCATCGTCATGGATGACAGCCGCAGCATGCCCAAGGTTCTCAACAACCTCAACCGCTTCTATGCCTGGGAATCCTGCGGCCAGTGCTCCCCCTGCCGCGAAGGCAACCCGTGGATGCTCAAGCTTTCCACCCGTATCTGCGAGGGCAAGGGCTCTCCTGAGGATGTGGATCTGCTCAAGAGTGTAGCCGACAACATCTGCGGACGCACCGTCTGCGCCTTCGGCGAAGCCTGCTCCTGGCCCACCCAGGCCTTTGTCACCAAATTCCGTGAGGAGTTCCTGGCGCTTACCAAGCCCATCAACGCTCTCAAGCCGCACTCTGCCGAAGCCAAGGAGGCTCGCAAGTTCCTCTCCCGCGAAGACTAAACCTTTACTCCTGCCGAACCAATGAGTACACCCCCCGCAATTCTGCCGAAAGACGCTGCCGCTGCTGAAGGCAAGGTAAATGTCCAGATTAACGGCAAATGGTATCGTTTCCCGAAAGGCACACGCATCGCCGATGCCTGTAACGCCGTAGGTGCACACGTACCCTGCTTCTGCTACCACCCCAAGCTTTCCGTGGTCGGTTCCTGCCGTATGTGCCTGGTAGAGCAAGGCATGCCTCCGCGCCAGGCCCCCGGTACAACCCCGCAGTATGGAGACGACGGCTACCTGCCCATCAGCTGGATGCCCCGTGCCATCATTGCCTGTGCCAACACCGTGGCAGAGAACATGGGTATCCGCACCACCAGCAAACTCACAGAGGAAGCCCGCCGAGGCGTGCTGGAGTTCCTGCTTTCCAACCACCCGCTCGATTGTCCTATCTGCGACCAGGCCGGTGAATGCAAGCTGCAGGAATACACCACAGACTATGGTAGTGGCACACACCGCTTTACCGAAGAAAAGACCAAGAAGGGCAAGAATCTTTCCATCGGGCCCCGCGTAAACCTCGACCAGGAACGCTGCGTGCTCTGCCGCCGCTGCGTGCGCTTCATGAAGGAAATCGCCGGGCAGGATGTTCTGGGCGTTGTAGGCCGCGGCACGCACAATGCCATTGCCTGCTATCCCGGCACCCAGCTGGACAGCAACTACTCCATGAACGTAGTTGACATCTGCCCCGTTGGTGCCATGACCAGCAAGGACTTCCGCTTCAAGATGCGCGTGTGGTTCCTGAAGAGCACCCCCACCATCGATGTGAACTGCGGCACCGGCACCAACATCAACATCTGGACCCGCGAACAGCAGGTCTACCGCATCACCCCGCGCCAGAACGACGCAGTGAACAGCTGCTGGATGCCCGATGATCATCGCCTCAATTACAAGTTCATCAATGCTCCGGAGCGTATCACCACCCCGCTGGTAAAGACTGATGCCGGTGCCCAACAGCGCCCCTCCACCTGGGATGCCACCCTCGGTATGGTAGTGGAGCAGCTGCACCGCATGGCTCCCTCCGAAACAGCTCTCATCTGCTCCGCGCGCATGACCAATGAAGAACTCTACATGGTACGCGCCCTTTCCAAGCAGCTGGGTATCACCAAGATGGATATCGTTCCCCGCAAGGGTGAAAACGATGGTCTGCTTGTCAGCGATGACCGCAATCCGAACACCAACGGCGCCAAGCTCATTCTGGGCAAGACCGGCGCTGGTCTGGCCAACATCCGCCGCGGTGTCCGCAACAACTCCATCCGTTTCATGATTGTGCTGGGCGAGGACTTGACCGAAGAAGCAGGCTTCACCACGGAAGACCTCGCAGGGCTTGAATACCTCCTCGTGGTACACCACAGCGAAAACGCCACCACCAAGGTGGCAGACGTGGTGCTGCCCGGTGTCACCTTTGCTGAGAAATACGGTACCATGATTAACGTGGCAGGCCGCATCCAGCGTCTCAACAAAGCCATCGAACCCATTGGTGAATCCCGCTCCGACTGGGAAATCTGCCGCAATCTCTCCGAAGGTCTCGGATGCGACTGCGTGCGCGTCATCGCCTGCCCGACCCCCATGTCGGTTCTGGACGAAATGGCTCAGGAATTCGAAGAACTCAACGGAATCACCTGGGGCAACATCGGCAACGACGGCAAGGTCGTTCTCAACACCGGTGTCACCATCCCCCTCATTGAACGCGAAAAAGCCAAGAAATAAACCGCTAACACCTCACACCTCAAATGGACGCTATCATCAACTGGTATAACGACCTGATGAGCAACGAAATCTGGTTCTACCTGATTCACACGCTGCTCAAGCTGGTTCTCATGTTTGCCGTTATCCTGGCTTTCGTTGTTCTTTCTGTATGGATTGAACGCCGCGTTGCCGGCTGGATTCAGGACCGCCCGGGCCCCAATCGTGCGGGTCTGCCCCTGTTCCTGCTGCAGCGATTCGGCAGCAAGGAGAAACAACCGCTCAAGGAATGGCTGCACTTCTTCGGTATCCCGGAGACCTGCTGGATTGCCAAGCTCTGCACCTGGCTGCGCCTCGACAGGGAAATTCCCTGCTTCGGCCTTATCCAGCCCTGTCTGGACGGCGGTAAGCTCTTCCTGAAGCAGGAAACCACTCCCTCCTATGTGCGTAAGTTCTACTTCATTCTGGCACCCATGCTGGTGCTCGGCCCGCCCCTTGTAGCCGCCGCAGTTGTTCCCTTTGCCTCTGAAGTGAACACCTGCTATGGTAACATCTCCATGTGCGTAGCCAATCTGGAAATCGGCCCGCTGTGGATTTTCGCCATCTCCGGTCTTTCCGTATACGGCCTTACCCTGGCAGGCTGGTCCTCCAACTCCAAGTACCCGTTCCTGGGTGGTCTTCGTGCCACGGCCCAGCTCATCTCCTACGAGGTAGCCATGGGGCTTTCCATCATCCCGTTGCTCATGATGTTCGGCACGCTGAACCTGCAGCAGATTGTTCAGTTCCAGGCCGATAACGGCTGGACACTGCTCCCGCTCTGGGGTGAGGGGCTGAGTTGGCAGCGCTGGGTCATGATGCTTCCCCTGGGCATCAGCTTCATCATCTTCGTCACCTGCGTCTTTGCTGAAGCCAACCGTACCCCCTTCGACATGGCAGAATGTGAAACCGACCTTGTAGCCGGTTACCACGCCGAATACTCCTCCATGAAGTTTGCCTCCTTCTTCATGGGTGAATACGCCGCCATGGTCATCGGTTCTGCCGTAGTGGTCACCCTGTTCCTGGGTGGCTGGTCCATCGGCTTCGGGGCAGATGCCGCCCTGGCAGCCTATTGCGACTGGCTGGCTGTGCTCTGCCAGTTCCTCATGTTCGTCGTCAAGCTGCTTGCCTTCATCTTCTTCTTTGTGTGGGTACGCTGGACTCTGCCCCGCTTCCGCTGGGACCAGGTCATGAAGCTTGGCTGGCTCTACTTCCTGGAAATCACCGTTGCCAACATCTTCCTGACAGCCGCAGTTCTCTATTTCATCAAGTAACCCCTTTTACCTTTACCCGATATGGCCTACATTAAAATAAACCGCCCGAAGTTCAGCTTGCTGGACAAGGTGTATGTGGTCGAGCTCGTGAAGGGGCTTGCCATCACCATGCGCCACCTGGTACTTTCTCTGCTCGGCAAGAGCCGCGGCAAGAAAGATTTCAGCAACAAGGGCGTAGGTGTCTGTATGCAGTTCCCCGATGAACGCTGGGATTCCCGCCTGCCCGAATACTACCGTGGAGCCCCCACGCTGGTACGCGGAGAGGACGGCCGCGAACGCTGCGTTTCCTGTCAGCTCTGCGAATTCATCTGCCCGGCACGTGCCATCACCATCACCCCTGGTGAGGTGGATTCCACCAGCAACTGCCAGAAGCAGGAAAAAGCCCCGGCCAAGTTCGAAATCGACATGCTGCGCTGCATCTACTGCGGCATGTGCCAGGAAGCCTGCCCGGAGCAAGCCATCTTCCTTTCCAAGGAATACCTCATCACCCTGACCGACCGCAATCAGGCTATCCGCGACAAGGAAACGCTGTATCGTCTGGGCGGCACACGCAAGGGGCTCGTCAACAAGTGGAACCAGTACAAATAAATTATCGTTATGTTTGAAACATCCCTTTGTCAGATTCTGTTCTACCTGCTGGCAGCACTTGCCGTGCTCTGCGCTGTGGGCGTGGTAGCATACCGCAATCCGGTGAACTCTGCCATGTGCATGGCCGTGAGCTTTGCCATGGTAGCAGCCATCTTCTTCGGTATGGGCGCCCAGTTCCTGGGCATTGTCCAGCTGATTGTCTATGCCGGTGCCATTCTGGTACTCTTCCTCTTTGTGGTGATGATGCTCGACATCCACGACGAAGGCAAGAGCCGTGGCAGTAGTGTACACGCCACCGTCGGCGTGCTGATTGCCGGTTTCTTTGCCGGGCTCATCATCGTGACGGCCTGGAACCTGCCCGGTGCCACTGAAGCCAGCTGCCCCGCCAGAAACCTGTGCAGCAGCATGGGCGAACTCCTCATCGGAGATGCCCGCACCGTAAGTGAAGCTCCGGCCACCACCCCGCAATATGGCAGCTACCTGCCGGAACTGAGCCCCGCTGCGGCAGCACGCATGGAAAACCCTGCCATCAGCGAAGAAGAAGCCGCCAAGGCCACCTCTATCTCTGATGTGAAGCTCCTCGGCAAATGCCTCTACACGCATTACAACATTCCTTTCGTCATCCTCGGCTTCGCCCTGCTCTCTGGCACGGTAGGTGCTGTGGCTCTCGCCCGCAAGATCCGCAAAGACTAAACCCCATTTTCCCAAACCATGATTCCGTTAGCACATTACCTGATTCTTTCAGGCATCCTGTTCTCCATCGGTCTGGCCGGGGTGCTCATCCGCAAGAACATCATCGTGGTGTTCATGTGCCTGGAGATGATGCTCACCGCCTCCAACGTAGCGCTGGTGGCCTTCTCCCGCGCCCAGGGTACTGCCGGCGTTCCTGTGTACGACGCCCAGGTACTCTCTCTGTTCATCACCGGCATTGCCGCGGCTGAAGTAGCCATTGGACTTGCTCTCATCGTTGCCATGTTCCGTGCGCGTCGCACGGTGGAAAGCACGGCACTCAACACACTTAAAGACTAAATCACCGGCATGAATATGATTCAGAATCTTCCCTGGTTGTTCCTGCTGCTGCCCCTGGTTGTTGCCGCCACCAACTGGGTATGCTTCCACAAGCACCCGCGAGTGGCCGCCACCCTGTCACTGCTGTCTGCAGCGGCTACCTTCGGGCTCTGCGTTGCCTACCTTACCGGCCTGCAGACCGGCACCCCGGACATCTACACCTGGATGCCCTGCTCCATTGAGCAGCTCTGCTTGCACCTTGGCCTGGTCATGGACCCGCTTGCCATGCGTATGATGCTGGTGGTCACAGGCATTGGTCTTCTGGTACACCTGTTCTCCATCGGCTACATGAAGGGAGACTCCTCCAACCTCAGCCGCTACTATGCTGGCCTGAGCATCTTCATGTTCAGCATGAGCACCATCGTTCTGGCAGATAACCTGGCCATGACCTTCATCGGCTGGGAAATGGTAGGCTTCTCCTCCTACCTGCTCATCGGCCACTGGTTCGACAAGACCAGCGCCGCAGCCGCCGCCAAGAAAGCCTTTATCACCAACCGTGTGGGTGACTTCGGCTTCCTGCTGGGCATCCTGCTCACGCTGGGCCTCTTCGGCACCATGAACTTTGCCGACATGGGAGGCAAGGCTGCCGGCATTGCACCGGCCGTACTCACCGTCACCATCGTATGCCTTTTCTGCGGTGCCATCGGCAAATCTGCCCAGTTCCCGCTGCATGTATGGCTGCCCGATGCCATGGAAGGCCCGACCCCCGTTTCAGCCCTCATTCATGCCGCCACCATGGTGGCCGCCGGTGTCTACATGCTGGTGCGCCTGCAGGTAAGCATGGGCACAGAAGCCTTCACAGAAACCTCCTGCACCATCATTGCCAGCGTGGGTGCCATTACCGCTGTTCTGGCAGCCATCATGGCGGTGCAGCAGGACGACATCAAGCGCGTTCTGGCCTACTCCACCCTTTCCCAGCTGGGCTACATGGTCATGGCCGTGGGTCTGCTGGCTGGTGAAGCCGCCATGTTCCACCTGTACACACACGCCTGGTTCAAAGCTCTGCTCTTCCTGGGAGCCGGTGCCATCATCGTATGCTGCCACCACGAGCAGGACATCTGGAAGATGGGGGGCCTTTCCAAGCGCATGCCGCTCACCGTATTCTGCTTCATGATGGGCACCTGTGCCCTCATCGCCATCCCCGGCTTCTCCGGTTTCTTCTCCAAGGAAGCCATCCTGGATGCCGCGCTGGCCAAGAGCCCCGTCTTCTTCTGGGTGGGTGCCGGTGTAGCCGCTCTTACCACCTTCTATATGCTGCGTCTCTGCATCGTGGCCTTCATGGGGCCTGCCCGTGACCATGGTGCCGAACACGCCAGGGAAGCAGGCTTCACCATGGCTCTGCCCCTGCTGGTACTGGCAGTCATGGCCGTCATTTCCGGCTATGGTTTCATTGCGAACGACCTGGTACCCTTCAACGGCTTCCATGCCCACGGCTTCTCACTGGGGCTGCCCTTCTATGTGAGCATGGGCTCCCTGGCAGCAGGCATTCTGCTGGCCCTGGCCGTCTATGGTCTGGGCAACCGCACCAAGGACCCGCTGGCAGGCAACTGCATCTCCAAGGCCCTCCGCAACCGACTCTACATTGACACCCTGTACGACAATGTTCTCATCGGCGGCATCCAGCAGGTATTTGCCAACATCATCCAGTTCCTGGATTCCTTCATCATCCGTGGCATCATCTGCAAGGGGCTGGTGTGGCTCACCGTCCGCATCGGCTATGTCTGCAGCTGGATTCAGTGCGGCTCCCTGCGGGCCTACACACTCGTCACCGGCATAGGTCTGATTATCCTTATCCTCCTCCTTGTCTACCAATTCTAAACATTTTTCACAATCATGCTTATCTGGCTTATCCTCATACCTGTGATTGCAGCAGCCTGCATTGGCCTGCTCAAGACCCCGGGTCGTCTCACAGCTCTGGTCAGCGCCGCCTGCACCCTTGTGCTGGGTGCCTACGCCGCACTGGCCCCCGAATGCAGCAGCGAGTGCCTCTCTACATTCTGCGGCACACCGGTGCAGCTCACCATGGGGCTTCCCCTCAGCCGCATCATGGTACTGCTGAGCATCCTGGTTACCTTTGCCGCCGTTGCCGGCATGAAAGCCCCCAACGCCGATGCCGAGCGCAGCTGGGCCATCTCTGCGCTGCTTATCTCCACCGGTGCCATGGGTGCATTCATGTCTGACAACCTCATTGCCTTCTACGGCTTCCATGAACTGGCCCTCATACCGACCTTCATCATGATTGGCTGCTACGGCCGTGGAGACCGCCGCAACATTGCCTGGACTGCCACCATCTACCTGGGTCTGGCCTCCATGATACTGCTTGCCGGCCTGCTCCTGCTCTGCAGCGAAATGCACGCCTGGAGTTTCAGCGCCATGGCAGCCTCTGTTCAGGCCGGCATCATGCCTACCAGCATCAGCCTCATTGCAGGCCTTCTTCTGGTCGGCTTTGGCACACTGGTATCCCTCTTCCCCTTCCACACCTGGGCAGCCCCGGCCTACGCCAGCGCCCCCACCCCCATTGCCATGCTGCATGCGGGTGTGCTCAAGAAGTTTGGTCTGTATGGGCTCTTCACCCTGGCAGCCGTATTCGGCTCCAAGTGCCAGGATCTCTTCGGCTGCTGGAACAACTGGCTGCTGGTACTCCTGCTGGGCAACGTGCTGTGGGTAGGTTATGTAACCATCTCCCGCACGCGTCTGGACGACATGCTCGGTAACTCCTCCGTCATGCACATGGGATACATCTTCCTGGCCTTTGCCGCTTTCATTGCATGCAACGGCAACAACGAACTGGCTTTCCAGGGTGCAGCCATGCTCATGCTCGCCCATGGTCTTACCATCGCCCTGCTCTTCCTGCTTACCGGGCAGATTGAAGTCCAGACCCGCACCCTCGAGCTCGACTCCATGGGGGGCCTCGGCTCCAGGCTTCCGGCCCTTGGTTTCCTGTTCGGCCTTGCCGGCATGGCCTCCATCGGTCTTCCCCTGCTGGCCAACTTCGTAGGCGAATTCAGCATCTTCGTCTCCTGCTTCGCCGGCTGGACACCAGCCCAGGTCACCTGCGACTGCTGGCTGGCCAATGTCGCCAACTTCTTCGGAGGTCTCGGTCCGGTGCAGCTTGCTACCATCGGGGCACTGTGGGGGCTGGTCATCAGCGCCATCTACATGCTGCGAGCCTTCTTCCGCATCTTCGAAGGGCCGGTGCATGCAACCTCAGAGCGAGCCACAAAACTCAGCGTCTCCGACATCGTTGCAGCCTGCTTCCTGGCAGTCTTCATCGTCCTCTTCGGCATCGTGCCTCCCACCTGCCTCTAATTTCATCTGACACCCCAACATTGAGCAACATATGAACATCGTATCAACCTATACCTGGTGTCAATTCACCCCGGCATTTGCCCTGGTGGGTCTGGCAGCTCTGCTCATTCTGGCAGATGCCCTGCTGCCGAAAGTTCCCAAACGCGCCTATGCATTCATCGGTGCCATGGGCTGCTTCATTGCCTCCTACTTCCTGTTCAGCGGTAACCATGCCGATGTCTTCGGCTTCATCGCCACCATCGCCACCGGCCTTTCCCTGCTGCTGGCATTTGACTACACGAAAATCAGCTGCGAATCCATTGCCGGCAGCGGCAATGAGGAAGGCACGGGCGAATTCTACGCTCTGCCGCTGGTAGCCTGCGCCGGCATTCTGTGTCTCACCCAGGCCCGCGACCTCGTCATGCTCTTCGTCAGCCTCGAAGTCATCACCCTCACCTCCTACGTGCTGGCCGGCTACTTCCGCCGCAACCAGGGCTCCATCGAAGCCGGCATCAAATACCTCGTACTGGGGGCCATGAGCACCGGCATCCTGGTATACGGCGTTGCCTGGTACTTCGGCATGGTGGGCACCTTCACCATCGGCTCCGATGTCGTCATCTCTGCCGTCAAGGGTGGAGTAGCAGCCTCTCCCACGCTTGCCCTCGGGTTCCTGCTGTCCACGGCCCTGCTGTTCGCCGGTGCCTTCTTCAAGATTGGCGCAGCTCCCATGCACGTGTGGATTCCAGATGTATACCAGGGTGCTCCCACCCCCACCACAACCTTCCTGGCCGTGGCCTCCAAGACCGCCGGTTTCGTGGTACTCTGCACCCTGGCCCTGCCCTTTGCGCCCTTTGCCATTCCGGGCAGCATGATTGGCAAGCTCATCATCTGGACCTTTGCACTGGTAGCCGCCACCACACTGCTTATCGGCAACCTGGGAGCCATGCGCCAGAGCAACATCAAGCGTCTGCTGGGCTACTCCTCCATCGGCCAGGCCGGCTTCATCATGGTATTCTTCCTGAACCTGAACAGCCCGGTTGTCTACATGGTAAGCCAGTACCTGCTGGCCTATGCCCTGGCCACCATCGCAGCATTCTTTGCCGTGGCCATGATCCGCACCCAGCGTGGCAGCGAGGAAATCGCAGCTTTCCGTGGTCTGGGCAAGAGCAACCCCCGTACAGCCTTCCTCATCACCATCTGCTTTGCCTCCCTGGCCGGCGTTCCCCTCACTCTGGGATTCCTGGTGAAGATGTACTCCTTCGTTTCCATCATCAAGGTTATGGAAGGCTGGTGCTGCCTGGGCTGGGTACTGCCCATCATGGTCATTACCGCCGCCGCAGGTTTCTACTACTACTTCAAGGTCATCCGTGCCATGTACTGGACCAAGCCTGAATCCGGCGACAAGCCCCTGCAGGTTCCCCTCTGCACCGGCATCGTGCTGACCATCTGCGCGATTACCCTGCTCTACCTGGGTACTGTACCGCTGCTGATCCGCGGTTAAGAGCTCCCGGCCACCAGAACTTTTCAACACCCCGTAGAAACCACTCTGCGGGGTGTTTTTCTATCGGGCATGTTTGTGAGGCACAAATAAACCTGACGCTTTATCTCCTTGCATCCGGGCAGCAGTCCGATATAATGACGACATGGCGAATGTTTCCCTTTCCCTCGGACCGAATTCCTACGATGTGCATGTCTCCAATGGAGCACTGGAATCCATCGGCTATCTCTGCAATTCCATCCGCCTTGAGGGCAAGGCTGCCATCATCTCTGATTCCAATGTCACCCCGCTCTACGCCGAACGCGTTCGCCAGAGTCTCGAAGACTCCGGCTATACCACCAGCCTGCATACCTTTCCCGCAGGCGAAGCCCACAAAAACCTGACCACCATTGAAACACTGGCTAATGAAATGGTACAGGCCGGGCACGACCGCACCAGCTTCATCGTAGCGCTCGGTGGCGGCGTAGTGGGAGACATGGCAGGGTTCCTGGCCAGCATCTACTACCGCGGTATACCCTTTGTGCAGATTCCCACAAGCATCATGGCACAGGTCGACAGCTCCGTCGGCGGAAAAACCGCGGTCGATATCGATGCAGGAAAGAACCTCATAGGAGCCTTCCACCAGCCCCGCCTGGTACTGGTAGACCCCACCACCCTCACCACCCTTTCCCCTCGTCTGCTGCGCGAAGGCATGGCAGAAATGGTCAAGCATGCCGCCATTCGCAAGCCCGGCATGCTCCACACTCTTCGTGAGCTGGCAGATGAAATCGACCTTGGGTTCACCCTTTCCACCATCGACCGCCTGCCCGACATCATCGCAGCCAACATTGCCATCAAAGCCCGCATCGTGGAAGAGGACGAGAAAGAAACCCTCGGTATCCGCGCCTTTCTCAACCTCGGCCACACCATAGGCCATGGTATTGAAGCAGCCCTTCCCTATGGTGAGCTGCTGCATGGCGAAGCCGTCAGTCTCGGGCTGCGGGCAGCCCTCTTCCTCTCTCGTCGCCACACCGGCCTCAGCACCGCCGAAGAGCGGGACATCCTCGACGTCTTGCGCGCCCTGGAACTCCCGCTCACCCTTCCGGCCGGGGCAGACATTAACCGCGCCCTGGCCCTCACCGCCAGCGACAAGAAATTCGAGAATGGCTCCATACGCTTTGTTCTGCTCAAGCAACTGGGTTACCCCGTACTCAGCAAGGAAATCACCCGCGAAGACCTGCGCGAAGCCCTGGAGCATCTTCTCCAATAAGCGCAGCATAAGTGATTTTCCTCTTTTTTGCTGTTCATAAGCCGACGGGCATGCTACAATACCCCCGGCCATGAGTGCAGGTGACGGCAGAGAAGGTAAAATCCGCGTAGCCCTGGCCAAAGGTCAGCTGGGCGGAAAACTGGCAGGTATGAGCCTGCCCCGCCAGATTGTGTCCATTGCTCTCTGGCCCCTACTCGAGCAGGTCATGAGCTTCATCTGCGCCTCCACCTCCCTGGTGCTCGCCACACACATGGGAGACCACGGCGAAAAAACCGCCCAGATTGCCTCCGGTATCGGTGTCACCTCCTTTGTCATGTGGCTGGGCTTCGTCATGCAGGGAGCCGTTGGCATGGGTGCCACTGCCATCGTCAGCCGCATGACCGGCGCCCGCAAGTACGCCGATGCAAACTACGCCGCCAACCAGGCCGCCGTACTGGGTCTCATTGCCGGTTTTCTCTCGGCGTTGCTCATGTATGGCACCGCCGATTTTCTGGTATCGGAAGTTCTCAGCCTGAGCGAATACGCCCGAGAAGTAGCCCTGCGCTACATGTACACCGGCTGCTGGGTTGCCGTATTCTCCGGCGTGGTATTTGCCTTGAATGCAGCCCTGCGCGGGGCCGGAGACACCCGCACCCCCTTCGTCATCATGCTGGTGGTGGATGGTCTCAACATTCTCTTCAGCCTCTTCCTGGTGCAGGTATGCGGTATGTTTGTGGAAGGGCTCGCACTCGGCATGATAGGCGGTATGGCCGCGGCATCCGCCGTGCTGCTGGGCATGCTCATCAAGCGCACCTGGAAACTGAAGAACGAAATGAATGGGCAGCCGCTGGATGATTTCTGCACCGCCCAGGGCGCAACCTATGCCCCGCCGCTCTTTCTGAACCGCAGGAGCCTGCGGCCGGATTGGAGCATGATGTACCGCATCCTCTGCATCGGCGTACCGCAGGCCATCGAAGTAGGCGGCATCTGGCTCATCCAGATTTTTGTACTCCGCATCATTTCCTCGCTGGGCGATGCCTCGGTCGGAGCACACAACATCGCCATCCGCATCGAATCCCTGAGCTTCCTTCCCGGCTTCGCCATCGGCATGGCAGGTGCCACCCTGGTGGGGCAGTACCTGGGTGCCCGGAGTGTACGGCTTGCATTGGAAACCGCCCGCAAATGCGTTCTGTACAGCGTCCTGTTCATGGGGTGCATGGGTGTGGTCTTTGTCCTCTGGCCTGATATTTTTGTCAACATCTTTGCCGCCGGCTCACCAGAACTCATTACCGCCACGCGCCCGGTCGTGCAGGCCTTCCTCATCATAGAGCCCTTCTATGCCGCCATGCTCATCTGCAAAATGTGTCTTCGCGGCGCAGGAGACACCCGGCGCGTCATGTGGGTCTCCTACGGCGGCATGGGGTTCTTCCGTGTTCTCTGCCTGCTGGCATGGTACTGGCTGTGGCCAGAAACCCTCAGTCTCGTCGGCATCTGGATGCTGATTGCCTGTGACATGCTGGTCGAATACCTCATTCTGCGTAAAATGCTCTTCGGGCTGCGCTGGGCCCGCAAAAAAGTCTGATACCATGAACACCGCCTGGCTCATCCAGAACCCGGAAAACAAACGTCTCATCCTCTTCATGCTAGGCTGGGGGGCCACCCCCAATGCCGTACAGCATCTCCCCTACCCGCAGGGTTACGACGTACTGTGCTGCTACGACCACCGCTCATTGAGCCCTCTGCACGCTGCAGAGTTCAGCCGCTACGAGCGCATCTATCTTTTTGCCTGGTCCTTCGGCGTGTGGGTAGCCGAACAGAGCTGCCAGGAACTCCCCCTGTACCGCACCATTGCCATCAATGGCACTCCCTACCCCGCCAGCCCGCAGTATGGTCTGCGGCTCAAGGTTCTCCTCCGCACCATACGCACCGTGGCCTCCGCCGGAGGAAACATTTTCAAAGACGAAGCACACCCGGAGAAATACGCCCCGGCGGGTCCATTTGAAGAACCAAGTCCCCGGCTGCAGCTGGAGGAGCTTGATTTTCTGGCAGAAGCCTGCCAGACCTTGCCTGAGCAACCGCACCTTCCCTGGAACCGGGCCTACATCGCCAACCGGGATGAGATATTCCCGCCCGACCGCATGCGCGCCTACTGGGGTGAGAGGGGACAGGATTTTGACAGTTTCCACTTCCCATTCTATACAACGGAAATCGTACTCAGCGAACTGAAAGACTGATTGCCCCCTCTTTTTCATTAAAAAAGCACTGCCAGAAAAAATTGGCAGTGCTTTCTGCATCATTGGCCTGGAATACGCTTGCATCGGCTACGCTTCCGGCAGCGCCCCCATACAAAGCCACCCACCGCAATCATCAGCACCAGAATCAGAGCTATCTGCCAGACAGGAAACCTGTCCAGAAACGAGGCCTCCTCAATGTTAATCCGCACACGGCTCATCTTAATCGAATCCGGCACACAGAAATCCCTCATATCAAAGGAAACCCCTTTCAGAACAAAGCAATCCTCCTCCGGAGCAATCGCATACTTGTAACTGATGCGGGTATCTTCTCCATCGTACCGGATACGCACCTGTATGAATTTTCCGGCGATACGCTCACCAGGGGCACTGCCGTCGGAATTCATTGCCCAGCCCAGAATGCGTTCCTCCGGGTATGAAGTCATAGTCTGCACATTACCGCTCTTTTTAAATGTCCAGGCCTGATTCGCCTTCCCCTCATTGGAATCCTGGTCATTCAGCCCCCAGTAGTGATGTTTCTGATTCACCAGGAAATAATCCTCTGCCAGCTGCATGAACCCCTTGTTTTTCTCCACCCTCGCCATGCGGAACGAAATGGAATACGGCCGCGACGGCCGGTAGGCCGCCTCTTCCAGTTTCCGGGCGAGCTCCGTATTGAACTCTGCGCCATTGTACCCAAAGGCAACAGGCATCAATGCAAGTAATGCTAATAACAATTTTCTCATAACATACATCCTTGTCTGCCAAGGCAGTATAACACCGCAGCCTGTTTTAAGCAAGATTATTCCTTCCCTTGGCGCTGCGGCCGGATTTCTCTCTTTTCACCCGTCCTTCTGGTGTGTTTTCATACGTCTTGCAGGAGGAGAGGATTCCGCCTATGGCGAGAGAATTGAGCTGACTACGTCTGCAAGATAATAGACTTGCTAAGGCAAGCCTATTTTGATACACTTTCGCGCACAGATAACCATGGTCACCACAGTATACCCCTACGGCGAGGAATTTCCGATTCTCAAGATTGAAACCGCACTCTGCACAGCCGAAATTTCACTTTACGGCGGGCACGTGCTCAGCTGGGCTCCCACTGGTCACAAACCGGTCATCTACATGAGCCCCAAGGCCGTATTCAAGAAAGGGAAAGCCCTGCGCGGCGGCATTCCGCTCTGCTGGCCCTGGTTCGGCAAGAACACGGAGGATGCCTCTCTGCCCTCCCACGGCATTGCCCGCATCTCCACCTGGCAGGTAGGCCGCTGCGAGGAAGGTGAGGACGGCCGCGTCAACCTGCTGCTGGCTCTGCCGCCGGAAAATGACATGATACCCAGCGGCGCACTCGCCATGGAAATCGGCAATGAGCTCACCATGAGCCTCATCACGCTCGATGTTCCCCGTGCCATGCCCTACTCTGCCGCCATGCACACCTACTTTGCCGTAAGTGACTACGAACAGGTAGCCGTCACCGGCCTGGAAGACCTGGCTTTCACCGAATTTGCAGAGGATGCCATTCCGCACCCGGAGGATCCGCTCATCCCCCTGGGGCACATCGACCGCATCTACCACCCGGTTCCTGAAAATACCGAAATCACCATCCATGACCCCGCCTGGGAGCGCAGCATCCGCATCTGCCGCGCCGGCAGCGGCTCAGCCGTGGTGTGGAATCCCGGTGCCGGGCTGGCTGCCGGCATGGCAGACCTGGGCGAAGGCAACGAACGCGGCTTCCTGGCGGTAGAAACCACCGTCGTACCGGCAGAGAACATCATGCTGCGCTGCGGCGAGACTCACGAGCTCACCACCCGCATCCAGGTATTCGGGGTTAACTGAACCGCATGCGAACATTCCTGAAAGCCCTGCTTTTCATCGCCAAACTGGGCAGCTTCATGCTGCTGTCAGTTCTCCTCATCATTCTGGCGGCAGAAAGCTTCACCAACCTGCGGGCCAACAAGTACTGCCACGACAAGGCAGCCGATTGCCGGCAGGGGGATGTGGCCCTGGTGCTGGGCTGCAGCAAACGGCTTTCCCGCAACCGCGCCAATTTCTATTTCACCGGGCGTATGCAGGCGGCCGCAGAGCTCTGGAAAACCGGCAAGCTGCGCTGCATCCTTGTCTCCGGCGACAACCGCGAGAAATACTACAACGAACCGCGCGATATGAAGAACGCGCTGATAAAGCTCGGCGTGCCGGAGGATAAGATTGTGTGCGATTACGCCGGACTCCGCACCTTTGATTCAGTCGTGCGCGCCAGGCGCATCTTCGGGGCAGAGAAAATCACCATCATCAGCCAGTCCTACCATGCCAAGCGCGCCGTCGCCACGGCCCGCCAGCTCGGCATTGATGCAGAGGGCTTCAATGCTCCGCTCGTTCCCATCAACCGCCCCACCTGGCTGCGCCAGTTCCTGCGCGAGCGAGCAGCACGTGTTGCCATGGTGTTTGACCTCCTCATCGGCAGTGCCCCCCGCCACATGGGAGACCGCATTCCCCTGCCCCAGTAATCCCTCACCTTCTCTTCCTATGTTCTCTCTCATTTCATGCTCTGCCATGGCCGGTATCGCCGAATGGGTATGCTGCCCCGGCGAACTGAATGCCCCCCTTTACCGCGCCCTGTCCAACTGCCCGGTAGTGCACCGCTGGAGCATGGCAGATGACCGCGCCGCAGCTTTCTTTGCCCTGGGCCGCGTGCAGGCCACAGGCCGCCCGGTCGTTGTTGTGGCCGGCACCGGTTCCTCGGCCGCCGCCATGACCCCGGCTGTCATCAGCGCCTACTACCACCGCCATCCGCTCGTTGTACTCACCATGGACAGCGCGGAAAACAGCGGCGGCACCGGCGCACCCCAGCAAGTGGAGCAGGAGGCTCTCTTCGGCATGTATGCCTCCACCATCGAGCTTAATCTTCCCTGCCCGGTATCAGACCTTCCTAATCTGGTTGAAACCCTCAGCGAGGGATTCCCACTGCACCTGCACGTACGCCTTGATGCCGCCGCCGAGCCGCCCTGCAGCGATTACAGCGCCGTAGAGGTAGGCGATGCTCCGCCTGCCCCGCGCTTCCGTGGTTCCCTGGTAGCGGTTTCCCAGATGCTCCGCTTCCGTTCCATGGAAGGGCTGGTGCTGCTCATCGGCGCTCTGAACCCGGATGAACAGGAACCTGTCCTCTGGCTGGCTCAGACCCTCCGCGTTCCTGTTCTGGCAGAGGCCAGCAGCGGTCTGCGCGAGGAACTCGCTCCCTTCCTCCTGCACGGGGGCGATGAACTGCTCATTCAGAACCCGCCGCGCCACGTTTTGCGCGTAGGCGATGTCCCGACCGGCCCCTTCTGGAAAGCGCTCGAGAACATGCCCCAGACCGAGGTCTACTCCATCACCCGCACCGGTTTCTCCGGTCTGAGCCGCAAGAGCAACGTCACCGAGGGCGAGCTGGAGCAGATTATGAAAGCCCTGGGGGATGTTCCGCACGTGGGCGATACGGAACGCCTGCTTGCCCGCAGCCGCCGGGCTTCCGGCCAGCTGGAGGAAATGCTGCTCGGCTACCCGGAATCTGCCGAGGCGCTCGTACGCGCCTTCTCCCAGCAGGCCTGCCTGGCCGAAGTCATCTGCGTGGGCAGCGCCACCACCATGCGGCTCTGGAACCGCTATGCCCAATGCCAGGTGCCCACGCTCTACCTGCGTGATTTGCACAGCACCGGGGCAGATGGCGTACTGAGCACCTTTCTCGGCAATGCGGCAGATGCCTCCTTCGGCTGCTGCCTCATCGGGGATCTCACCCTCCTGCGCGATATTACAGCCGCGGCCATTCTGCCGCAACTGCCGCCCGGCAAGCGCATTGTGGCGGTTCTGAACAACGAAGGAGCCGCTGCTGCCTACCACGATACCGCCGGCGACCCCGAGCTGGAGCGCCTGCTCGTTCAGCCCCAGCCTTTCCGCATGCAGGAAATTGCCCGCCTCTGGGGGGCAGAATACTATGCCATTCACAGCGAAGCAGACCTGGAGGTGCTCGATTCGCTTGATGACAACTGCTTTGCCCTGCTCGAACTCTTGCCCGATGGCTGCATCTGCGGATAAAAAAATAATCAATTTACCAAAAAGCGACCTCCCTGGTCAAGCTCTTATCGCGTATTTTTTCATTTTTTACTTGACAAAAGTTTAATATCCGCTTAACATGCGCGCGACATGAGAGTAGCCATGACCATACTGACAGGCCTGATGATGGTACTCACAGCGCATTCCGAGATTGTGTGTGCGCTGCGCCCTGCTATCAGGGAGGCCGCAGCCAGACATGGAGTGGATCCCGTGCTGATGGAGGCCATCATCCGCCATGAATCGGCCAATGCCACCTCCAGCGCAGCCCGTAACAAGAACAACCTGGCGGGCATCATGGGCCGCCGCGGACAGCGCCGCTATGAGTCCAAGGAAGCCTGCATCAATCATCTGGCAGAAATCATCGGGAATCACCGCGCCAAGGGACGTGTCACCCTCATCCAGCTCAGCCGCGTCTACTGCGAAAGCCACAGTTCATGGGTTCGTGGCGTTTCCTACTACATGAACTCCATCCGCAACGGCAAGTGGGGTAATAAGGAATCCTGAGTAGAGACTTCCCTGCCCCCTGTCATCCCCCTTTCTCACCCGCGCCGCAGGCGCGGGTTTTCACTTTTCACTCTTCACACGCGCCTCCGGCGCGTTATCATCCCCCTCATACAGCATGAGGATGTCGCAGACTGCGACTGAGAGGTGGAGAAACCTTACCGGCGCTTGCCAAAAAGTCCCTTATCGTAAGTACGGTGCATGCAGAACACCAGGGCGAGCACCAACCACCAGACCAGCAGGGGGACGGCGGTAAACCAAAGTCCCTGCTGCACCATTTCTGCCGCCTGCCAGACGACAAACCCGGGCATGGCCAGCAGCACCAGCCAGCGGAGCAAGGCCGGAACAAAGGGCATCACCCACAGAAAAAACAAGAGGCCGACCCCGGCTATAAGCTGATTCCTCCATCCTTGCAGCAAAGGAATCTGGCGCAGCACCTGTCCGCCTCTTGGGCGCTCGCTGGTGTGGGTTATGATGATTTCTGCCCCTGCCAGCTGGGAAAGCGTGCGGGCAAGACGCTCCAGGCGCAGGGGAGTATTCTGTTTCTCTGCCGGTTGCTCCAGCATGACGATGGGGTTCTTCCCGAGTTTTTCTTCGAGTTTGCAACCTGCTACCACATCCGTCAGCGCAATCGGCATGACCCGTGCATCGTTCAGTCTCGTGCGCCCGTTATCGTCGATGGGCAGCGTTATACCGCCGTATGAGATTTCCTTACCCAGCTTCACCTTCACATCCTTGCCATCGAGCCCCAGGCGGGCCAGGGCCAGGCGGAAGGGCAAGGTGGGTATAGTCTCGCCATTCCAACGCATCAGCAGAGGAAAGGATATACTGTCCACCGCCGAGGGATTCTGCGTATGGGGCTCACCCTCGAGCCAGTCAGGGGCCCATACCACAGCCAGGGCATCGGGAGTCTCGGTCAGGCCGTTGGGAAGCGGTCGGTTGGCAATGGGCAGGCCATTCGGGTCACCCTCCACATTCTCCTGGGGAATGGATGCATGGCGGAGCATGGCCGGGGTGAAATCCGGCTGGGCAGCAGTGCGTCCGCGCAGGCCTACCGCCGAATGCGGGAACCCGGCCAGCACGCGGCAAAGCATTTCGCGCACCATATCCCCATGCTCACCCGGCCAGATAAGCGGCGAGGACAACCCGACAGTCACCGCACCGCCCTGTTTGAGCTTATTGAGCAACACCGCCGTATCCTGCGGCCCGAGAGGCAGTGCCGCAAAAGCAGCAGCACAGGCCTCCTCATTCAGTTCCACCATACCCACCGTGGGGCATTCCAGCAAGCGGGTCTGGCTCATAACGGGCTCCATGGCCACGGGTTCCTGCGGGCGCAGCAGCTGGGGAAAATCGGTTACCTTCCAGGGGCAGAGCATGTGACCAAGGCGGTTATAGAGCCATTGGTCGTAACGGAAGAGAGATTCCGGCATGGCATACCAGGCCCCGCAGAGCAGCAGGAGCCAGAAAATGACGGCCAGAAAGCTTACATGTTTGGAAGTTGTAGGAGGCATGCGGCAACAGGGCTTGCAGGTGAATCAGCCGGGGTGTGGGCTGCAGCGTGGCGCAAGGCGGCCAGCCCGGCCGGAATGAGTTGGAGGTACCAGTCGCGCTTCTGGTTGTAACCGATATTGGCAAATGCCCCCAGCGCCTGCATCAGGCGCTGCATGGCGCAGGCGTGGAATACGGCGGCATTCAGCGGTTCGCCTTCCATCTGCTGCCAGAGAACCAGCAGCTCGTGGCGTTCTTCTTCGCTCAACTGCATGTAGGGGTCGTAGAGCAGCGAGGCCAGGTCATATTCCTTGCGGCCGTAGCGCATACCCTGAAAATCGATAAGCCAGGCATGGCCGGCGTGCAGCATGATGTTCTGGCTCTGGCAGTCGCGGTGGACCGGCACGCGCGGCAGCCCGGCAAGCCATTCTGCCATATCATGCAACGCAGGGTATGCCAGAAACGCAGCGGCATCACCGCCAAGGTGTCGGCCTATGAGGTGCTCGGCAAAGTATTCCTGTTCCCAGCGGTACAGGGCAGCATCGAAGGGGGGCTGCAATTCCCAGCCGGGGGCAAGACGATAAAACGGCAGGAGGGTGGTGAATGCCTGTTCGTATGCGGCCCGACGCTCTGCCCAGGTTGCATTCCGGAGGCTCAGGAGGTCGCGTTCCCCCAGGTCCTGCACCAGGCAGGCCCCGCATTGCCCGGGCAGCTCAACCTCTGCCAGAATGGCCGGCACCCGGATGCCCGCGGCCTGCAGTCCCTGTGCGGCAGGAACAAAGGAATGATTATCGGCCCGCTGGTTGGTCCAGTGAATACCCAGCATCCCCCCTGCCCGCATGATGCTGCGGCCACTTGCCCCGGCACAGACGGCCTGCAATTCCTCCGGCTGCACCGGAGTACCGCCATACTGCTGCATCAAGTGCGCCAGAACGGCCCGCGCCTGGGAATGGGGCTCCATACGAAGGAAAATCAGTCCACCTTGAAGAAACTCAGGCCCTGGGCCTCGCCCTTACGCGGAGCCCGCTTCCCGCCAGTGGGAAGATTCGCTATACCATCTGCCTGGGCCGGCATGGGTTCCGGGGCCTGCGGCACACGCCCGCCGCCGGGAATCGGGGAGTTCGGGTACAGAGGGGTACGGGTGGTAGAGGGAGGCACGGGGGTGGCGGCCGGAGCAACCGGCATGACCGGAGGCTGCACAGGGATGCCGGGTACCGCCATTGGGGCCGGATTCTGCGGTGCTGAAGGAACAGGCATCGGTGCGGGTGCAGGAGCAGGAGCGGGTGCAGGAGCAGGTGCCTGGTACACCGGTGCAGCTGGTTCCTCCTCTTCCTGGCGTTTCACCACCTTTTTTTTCTTCTTGGCTTCCGGCTGGACCTCAGGCACATACTGGGCCACAATGCGAAGACTCTCTACCTGCTTGGCAATCTGGATAAGCAGCAGAACCACAGTACCGGCTATCAGCGGCCAGGATGCCGCACAAAGACGCACAAGCAATTCAGCGCGAGACACATCCGCCGGGCGATTCCCCAGAAATTCCACACCTCCCATCAGGCCAGCAATAATCAGGAGAACAGAGACAAAATACCCAAGCGGAATTGCAATCATCATAGCGCGGGTATTGTAGCAGAATCGCCCTGTGTGTCAAGTAAAAGGGTTGACGACTACGTCTGTATGATGTACTGTGAATCCACACATGGATTTCCGAATCATAGCAGCCGCCAAACCCTCCATTGCCTACGCCCGCGATGGTGTGAAATTCTTTGAAGAACGTCTGCGCCCGCTGGGGCGGGTGGAGCTGCGCTATGTGAAGGCCGGTGACTCGGAATCCGTTTCGGCCCGTCTGCTGGAAGCCAGTGAGGGATGCCTGCGTATCGCCATGGATGAACGCGGGGAAAACTGGACCACCCGCGAGTTTGAAAGCCGGGTCCGCCGCTGGCAGCTGCAATCGGTCAAACACGTGGCCTTCCTCATCGGAGCGGCAGACGGCCATACCCCGGCGCTGCGTGCCGCCTGCGACCACGTGCTGTGCCTGGGGCGGCACACCATGCAGCACGAGCTGGCGCTGGTTGTCCTGCTGGAGCAGATTTACCGCGTACACACCCTGCTTGCCGGCAGCCCCTACCACCGGGACTGAGCCCTGCCGGATTCCGGCAGAATAGCAGCAGACTCCCTGCCCCGCTGCGATATGGAACCATACGGGCCTCAGGCCCCGGGATTCTGAGTAACCAGCAGGTTACGCTGCCAGGACATCAGGCCCGATAATCCCTTCTCCTCATTTGAGGCAATGGCTTCCACCTGGCTGCGGGTTGCAATAAGCGAGGGATCGAGCGCCAGTTCCTCAGCCACGGCATTGCGACGGCTTGCCCAGTAATCCACCCGGTCATCAAACTGGGCATCTGTTTCGTGGCGCACCCGCTTCTGAAGCTCGGGGTAGTCCTCTTCATCCATCAGCTGGAAGCGCTCCACCGCCTTACGGAACCGCAAGGCACGATGATTGTGCATGTTACGGTTCGGATGCACCGGACGGAACTCCTGCAGAGCCGTGCTCCAGCGGATCAGCTCATCATTGCCAGCCACCATGAACGCCGGGCGGTCAATGCTGGCAGCTTCGCCATCGCGCCATGTCCAGAGAGCCCGCAAAGCGGCCAGCCCACGGCGGTTGAGCTTACCGCTGCCCTTAATGCGCCAGGGATTCTGGCCGCTGTTCTGGTGGCGTTCCCGGCCATGTGCCAGATTGCAGGCACAACTTTCAATAAACCATTCATAACGCCCCAGTTGCTTGAGCTCTGCCACCAGCTTATCAGCCATTTCAAGCATGTATTTCACATCCCCCTGGGCGTATTCCTTCATGTCATCCGGCATAGGGCGCAGCCCCCAGTTGGCTCGCTGGTTCTTCTTGCTCAGCGCAATACCGTAGTAATGCTCCACCAGGGCTGCAAGGCCGAACTGCTGGAAGCCCAGCAGACGCGCGGCAATCTGGGTATCCAGAATCATCTTCGGCAGCACACCATAGGCATTCTGCAGCAAGCTCATATCATAATCGGCCCCGTGCATCCACACCTCTGCCTCCTGCAACCAGAGGGTGAAGAGCGACATATCCTCGATAGCCAGCGGGTCAATGATGACCACGCCATCGGCATCAGCATACTGAATCAGGCAGAGTTTCTCGCGGTGGCGGTGCAAGCTGTCTGCTTCCAGATCCAGCACCACACGCCCCTGCGGCTGGCCTGCAGCGCGCAGTTTCCATTGGAACAATGCTTCGGAGTCAGTAATCATGAACGCGCGCCATGCTACCATATAGAGCCATTGATTGCAAGCCGATAATAACATCCGCCCCTTCTGCAGGGAACGACTGCCACCCGGAAACCCGCGTAAAAGGCAGAGTTTCCGGGGCACACAAGCCCCCGCATTTCCTGTGCAGCATGACATACTACGTGTCAGAATATACTGATTGAGCTTGCCCAACGGAGCACAGAGGCGTATAATGCCGCGCGTTATGAAACAGTACGCCTCACAGCTTCTGCGTTACCCCGAAATGGGGATTTCCCTCGATCTTTCCAAACTGCCGCTTACGCCGGAATTCCTGGCCGAGATGCAGCCGCTCATCGACCGCGCCTATGCCGATATTGCGGCTCTGGAGAGCGGCGTGATTGCCAACCCCGATGAAAACCGCATGGTGGGCCACTACTGGCTGCGCAACAGCGCCATTGCCCCCACTACCGAGCTGCGCGCCAAGATTGATGAGCCCCTGGCAGACCTGAAAGCCTTTGCTGCCGATGTGCTCGGCGGCCGCATCCTTGCTCCCAATGGCAAGAAGTATACCACCTGCCTTGTCATCGGCATCGGTGGTTCTGCCCTGGGCCCGGAGCTGGTGGCTGATGCCCTGCCGGCAGAAGGTCTCACCATGGCCTTCCTTGACAACACCGACCCCGATGGTATGTACAAGGTGCTCGATACCCTGCCCCTCACCGAAACCCTCGCGGTGGTCATCTCCAAGAGCGGCGGTACTCCCGAAACACGCAACGGCATGGTCTGCGCCCAGCAGTACTTTACCGATAAGGGCCTCAGCTTTGCCAGCCAGGCCGTTGCCGTCACCGGCATCGGCTCCACACTCGACAAGGTAGCTGTGAGCGAAGGCTGGGTCAAGCGCTTCCCCATGGAAGACTGGGTAGGTGGCCGCACCTCTGAAACCTCTGTAGTGGGTCTGGTCCCTGCCGCCCTTCAGGGGGTGGATATCGACAGCCTGCTGGCCGGTGCTGCCGCCATGGATGCCCACACCCGCGTGGCTGATACCGCCACCAACATGGCCATGAAGCTTGCGCTCGCCTGGTACGAAGCCGGCGAAGGCAAAGGCATGAAGGATATGGTGGTGCTGCCCTACAAGGACAGCCTGGTTCTCTTCTCCAAGTACCTGCAGCAGCTTATCATGGAATCCCTGGGCAAGGAGCTCGACCTGGACGGCAACACCGTGAACCAGGGTATCTCTGTATACGGCAACAAGGGTTCCACCGACCAGCACGCCTACGTGCAGCAGCTGCGCGATGGCATCAACAATTTCTTCGTGACCTTCATCGAAGTGCGCCAGTCCCCCTCCGATACTGTGAAGGTGGAGGATAACTTCACCGCAGGTGACTACCTGCAGGGCTTCCTGCGCGGCACCCGCAAGGCGCTTTCCGAAAACGGCCGTAAGAACATCACCATCTCCATTCCCGTGGTGAACGCCTTCACCCTCGGCATGCTCATTGCTCTCTTTGAGCGCACTGTGAGCTTCTATGCCAGCCTCATCCACATCAATGCCTACCACCAGCCCGGTGTGCAGGCCGGCAAGCTGGCAGCCAATGTATTCCTCAAGCTTCTTGCTGCGGCAGAAGGTGCCCTCTCCGGAACTCCCTGCACAGCAGCTGAAATTGCCGCACGCCTCGGCACAGATGAAGAGGATACCTACCACGCCCTCGTGCATATTGCAGAGAGTGGCAAGGCCTCCTGGACAATGGCTGAATGCCCCTGCCAGGATACCTTCTCCCTGTAATCCCCCTCCATCTCCCGCCAACGGCGGGAAATTCTCTCGTCGCAGACGAAATTCTCTCACCCCGGCACCCGCCGGGGTGAAATTCTCTCTGCACAGCAGAAATTCTCTCATGCCTCCTCACGCGTGCTCCGGCACGCGTTTTCATCCTTCACAGGAGCCCAGGCTCCCTTCACACGCCCCCGCAACTGCGGGGGCTTCCTGAATTACCCCGGGCGGCGGCTGCCGCCCGCTGAATTCTTCACTTCGTAATTCGTAATTCGTACTTCGTACTTCCCGGTTATCGAATCAATTTCATCAGAAATTGATTCGATAACCCACTGTGCCATTCACATTCACGTAATCGGCGCGCAGTTCCACAGAAGCATCCATGAACAGGCTGCCGCCCTCATCACCCATCGGGATGGTCAGGCCGGCACCGGCTTCCAGACCGAAGCCGCCGCGTTCAACGCTCTCCGTCTCAGCCTTCGTGCCCTTGAGCGCAAGCAGACCGGTC
>CAJGDB010000005.1 GCA_904502165.1 uncultured Akkermansia sp. | reverse complement strand
TCCATTTTTGCTCATGTTTCTCACATTTTGTCTGAGTCGTATTCAGATATTGCATTTTTCATAGGCGCATTTGCGTTGCCTTGCGGTTACATATTATTTCTATATCTTTGTGACCAACAGACGTCATTTTCAAAAAACATCACAAACCGATTGAATCGGTTTAAAGTGCCATTGCTTTTTTTTCTCGATTGTTTATTATATTTATGTAATGTGGCTCTTTTCGACGTCTAAGTAAGAAACGCGATATTCCCTCAGAAGATAAGAATATTCAACCCACATCAAGTGTTAGTAAAATTACTCCTATATTGCATAAATTGTACAGTTGCTTTTCTGCTATGAAAAACATGTTTTTTTTGGATAATCTAAAAAGATTTCTCATTATTTTCATCCTACAATTCATAATAATGATTTCCCATGCTCAGCCTTCTCAACCTTCAGACAAGCTTCGCATCTCGCTCTCTCAACTATCCGAGATGGAGTTCGAGGTCAGAATAACAAACATATCGCAAGATATTATACCTATTGCTGAACCATTATATAAATTGACATCTTCTTCACTTTATTTCATTTTGGAAGACTCGAGCGGTGCACAAATGATTTTCATTAATAGAGATAATCATCCTGATTCTCCCCAGCGGCAGGGGCGAGGTATAAAAAATCTCCTTCGGACGGTTATTTTACACCCCGGCAAAAGTTTTGTGACGAATGTCAATTTAGATTCTAGAAGCTGGTTGTGGCCTGCTACATTCTCTATTGATCCCGTATTAAAATTGAGAGTTTGTTACAATTATCCCAGAACGAAATCAGGATATTGGTGGAGTGGCCGTGTAGTCAGTACTCCCATAGAATGGTTTTTACCAATGGAGAGCTACGACTCACATATCATGCATCTCTACGAATAATGGAGCATCTAAGCATGTAGATGCTCAGTAGCTGTGTATACATAGTAGAAGCAGCCTCGGAAAGGAGTGAAAGTTCACCCCTTTCCGAGCTATAGAGAGCAAGCAATTAGCTCCAATCGATAGTGTAGTAAATCGATGAGACCTCTTTATTTTTGTTACAGGTGTCCGTAACTACTATCTTAAACATCCATTTTTCTTCTGGATTTGTGCTGCTTGTTGCAGGATAGTCAACACTTCGATAATACTCACCTCTCTCGTTATTTGGAAACACGTTTCCTTGAGATAAAACATTATAATATAGATAAGCATCCTCTTTCATTGCTTCTCTTTCGCTGTTTTTAGTTGGCGTCGTTCTAGGACCATAGGTGCCTCCTTGTGAATCTACATCTTCCCTAAATGTTTTACCATTATTCGATACATATTGTTGAATGGTACAGCATTCAGCGTCCATTTGCTCAAATTCTGCCTGTATTTCGATAACGACGTGTCTGCGAGGATTGTTGGGATTTTTCTTTCGTGCCTGAGCTAAAGAATAATAACCTTTTACTGTTTTATTGGTAATATCTTCCAAAATTATGCCTTTTTTGCCTAATTGTTTTGCATAGGCTTTTAATTTTTTCACTTTACAGCATGTAGATATATTAATGTCTGAAAGGCTCCGCAATCCGAGTATGTCGCTCACATACATTTTATTATTGACAAAAACATAAAGATGTTTATAGGAATTATTACTAGTGAAAGGATCCCGCTCCATCCATCTACCATCCACCGGGTTGTAGTGGCGGAAATTGTAGTAGACGAGGGCGAGTTCGGTGTCGTTAAACTCACTGCTCCACTGGATGGGCTGGGTGACATCGTCAGACAACGCTCCGTTGGTGCTTTGGCTTGGCAAGCCGTAGGGTGAATAACTGTAGCTTGCCCGAATGTAGCCGGAGGAGCCGTAAACTTCGCAGATGTTTTTGGAAAGGTCAATACCGTAGGTGTACCATGTGCCATCTTTTTGGATAGCAAGCGGGCGAGTGGCAATGGGCTGTGTCGGATCCCAGGTGATGAACCAAAGAGCCGGGTGGTGGCTACGGGTGAGGTCGATGCAGGCAATCTGCAGATAGCCACGATAGACGTAGCGCTGGTGCAGCGTGACGCTGCCGTTTACTATCACCTTCTTCGTTGCGCGGCGTCCCATGGAATCGTAAGCGCATTCGACAACACTAGTACTGGTTCCCTCTATGCGAGTGAATCGTACAGGCCGATTTTCTGCATTGTATTCAACTTGCCATACGCCTGTTCCTGTTTTCAACAAGGTCTGATTACCATCGGCATCGAATTGGGGAACAAAATCACCAACAGATGCGTACTGGTTCAGTTCATTTGTTGTATAGCTCTTACCGTCAGCGATGATGCGGTTGCCAATGTTATCGTAGCGATACGAGTATTGGTCAATGCCCAGGGATGCAGCGGTCAATTCGCTTCGAGAGTTGTATTCAAAGCTATCTCGCTGTTTCCGTTCCTCACGCTGTTGATAGCGGGTTGTCGGGCGCCCCATGGAATCATACTCATAACGACGGGATGCGGCAGTCTGATTGCCGTTGATGTAAAGCATCTCGGTAATCAAATTACGCTTGGCTTCGTAGGTCTGCATCAGCGTCACCCCATTGGGATGCGTCAGTCGATGCAGCAAGTTGGAGCCGGGGAGATAGTCGTAGCGGAACACCTTCTCCTCTCCCTCGTGTGCAAATCCGGCAGAATTGATACGCCCATCTGAGGCATAGCCAGTCATGACCGTGTGTTGCACAATTCCGTCCTTGGCATACACGAAACCAGTGGAACGACCCAAGGCATCGCGAGTCTCGGTGATGAGGTGGGTAATACCTTCCGCTAGCAGGGAATCCGTTTCCTGTTCACCATAGGCATTGTAGCCGATGGGGCGAACACCCGCATCATCCGTCACCTGCGTGAGCTGGCCGAGGTGGTTGTAAGCGTAGCTGCGAGGAGTTGTGTTATCGGAGTAGTTTGTACCCAGCAGCAGACCGCGAGCAGAATCATAACTGTGGGTTTTCACGATACCGCGGGCATCCGTTTCCGAAGCCAAGCGATTGAATGCATCGTAAGTCATCACTACGCTACTGCTGTCGGCATAGGTCTTACACAATTCCAGCCCGGTGGCCGCATCGAATCTCCATGTCGTTTCATCTCCATCTGTGCGCTCGGAGGGATCGGTACTTATGGCTTCTGCCCCGGCACGGAAAGTCTTGAGCAAAATAAGGTTATCTGCTTCATCATAGTCGAAACAGGCAGGCTGAATGGCCTCACCCCATTCTGCCACCTTGCGACCTCGGAGGTCATAGCGGTAGTTGGTCGTATTGCCCTGAGCATCGGTGATAGAGGCAGGCTGATCACAACAGGGACAGTATGCCGTGTTGGTCATATTTCCTGCGGCATCCATCTGCGTCAGAGTGCGCCCGGCTATATCCGTCACCATGGTCATGGTGTTGCCTCGTCCATCGGTTTGAGTAAGTACCATGCCTTCCGACGTGTAGCTGCGTGTGCCTGTGGTAACAATGCCTACCGTGTCCTTTTGCTGAAGAGTAAATCCATCAACGCTCATAGACTCTGCCGTAATAGCTGAGGAGGGGATGGAGCTGAAGGTCGTTACCTTAGCTGGCGCAGAGTAGACCGACCAGTTCACCGAGGCATTACCGCGCACATCGATGTTGATGCGCTTACTTGCCATGCTAGAAGAGAGCTGAGAAATAAGCTGCTTCTGCGTGGAAACGAGGGGATTCCCTTCGGCATTATAGCGGGTCTGTGTAGTAACGTTGTATACACCATCCTCCATGATTTCCACCGCATAGCTTATTTCAACCACGGGAGAATTATCCTTGGTGGGCATATCCGCCAAGGCAAGTGTCTGCCTGGTTACGTTACCGAAGCTATCGTACTCAAGGAGTGTGGCCGCCATCTTGGTTGCATTGTAGCCATTATCTTTCTGCTCTTTTATGAGTTGGCCCTTGGCATTATACTGCTTACGATTGTAGATGCTGCCAGTCATAGAGGGGGTGGTCTCCACTACAGTCTGGTCAAAGCCATCAGTAACCGTCTTGGAGAGGAATGTCCCATCTGCCAAAGTTTCTGTTACCGCACGATTCTTGCCATCTAAGTTGTAAGTGTAATGGATTTCACGCTGTCCGGTACCAGCGACAGAAGCAGTACTTCCATCCGGGTTCCGAGTCGTGATGAATGTCGCACTAGCGGGCGTAGTAATGGTGGTAATCAGACCATCCTCGCTGTATTCGGTGGTCGTTTCGCGACCGAGTACATCAGTCTGTTTGATTACACGGCCAAGCAAATCATATTTCGTGGATTCAGTCGTGGTCATGGCACCGATATCCCGGCGAACAGACAGCTGACGTCCGGCTGCATCGTAGGTATAGCTCGTGATGGTTTCGGGCGTGACCACAAGCTCACCATCCTTGACTTCGGAACGAATCGTTTCCACCAACTGCTGTGCGGAGTTATAGCCATAAGAAGTCGTGATACCATCTTCATCCGTTTCGGAGAGCTTACCACAGCACATCCACTCAGTCGTGGAGAAACGGCCATTACCACGTGTGGTCTTGATGATTCGTTTTTCCTCATCGTATTCGTACGCGGCGGTATTGAGTAGCAACCAATTTTCACCATCCCAGATGAACTCCTGTTCAAAGGTGATAGTATCATTGGTCGCGATGAATTTCTCGGTCTTGCGGCTCTGGGCTGCGACCAATTCACCGTTGGCTTTTGTTGTCACGGTGTGCTTGTGAACAGCACCATGCTCAGTCGTTGCTTCATAATCATGCCACGTCTGCACACCATTGACTGCCTGGCTGAATTTAGGCTTACCTGCAGCATAGGTATAAGCTGCTGATTCACCATAAGATCCATCAATCGTCACCTGCTGATGGTTCACACCTGCAGCATAGGTTGTTGCCGTGATTCGCTCCACTTCGGCAGAATCCTCGTAGATGTAATTTACAACTCTGGTATTGACTTTCTGCCCGGATGCCGTTTCGTAGTCCGTGTAGACCTTGATGGGGCGGTTATCGTAGAAGCGAGAAGAATTGGCTGCATAGACATTTCGGGTCATCTGCTTACCGCCATCTCCCCAGGGACGGGTTTGTTTGGTGACACGTCCCTCTGCATCATATTCGTACTCCACATAATTACCATTGGGGTAATCAATGCGGGATACGAGGAACTTATCGTTGTACTCGAAATGGGTGGTGCGAGCCAGCGGCGTGTTGAACGCCTCGGTCTCTTCCACTACCAGCCATCCGCCTTCGGTTGACATCTTCAAGGTGCGGTGACAGGAGGCCGGCTCGGCATCGTTGATACCCCGAATGGTCTCGATACGTTCACTCATGCCGCCATACAGCTTATGTGTTTCAATGGTGCGGATAATGGTATCGTCCCCTGTACCCTTGGTGATGGTCACAGTATGGTCATTTTCCACGCGGGTTTCGACATGAGGCGGACGGCCTGCCGACTGGCGGGTGATGGTCGTTACCTTGACATTTTCGGTCTGTGCCACCTGATACAAGACTGTCTTATAGGGTTCACCCATGCCAACAGGTTTCCCATTGACAATCTGCACCTTATCAGGGGCAAACCAGACCATACCGTAGGAACCGTCAAGGTTGGCGATAGTTGTCATCAAGCCCTCGGTTGCATTATAGTATGCCGTCAGATTGCCTGCTGCATCGCGAGTAATAATGTTATTTTTTTCATACTCTGTACGAGTGATGGTTTTACCGGAAGCAGAAGTCATGGATACACACTTGCCGGTTGACAGGAAAAAACGCATCCTGGTGCCATATTCATCGACCAGCATCATGTAAGCAGGCTTGCCTGATGTTTCGGGAGTCACCATATCCGCTTTCAACAACTGAACGCGATAATGACGCTTACGAGATGTACCAGAAGGATAGGCTGTTGCATGCCCCTCATTGGCATTGAAATAAATCGAAGAACCAGCAGGAGGAGTTACAATGGCCAATCGGGAATCAGAATTATACTTAGCAGTCCACTCCCATGGGCTCACATATTTCAGCTTACCACACACCTTAGAACCCGATCGGGCACGAGGATTGGGATTAGGGCTTTCCTCTGCCAGGAATTCAGCCAGAGGCATGCAAATCATCGAAGCATCATCGCCAGGCAGCTTTTGCTGATCTACCACATACTCCGTTCCATCCACAGTACAAGTGCCGCACTTGCAGCAAATCTCTCGTTCATCCGGGGGGATATCGCTCGATGAAGAGGAGCTGCTGCTGGAGCTGGAAGAAGAGCTACTGCTCGAAGAAGACGAGGAGGAGCTGCTGCTGGAGCTGGAAGAAGAGCTACTGCTCGAAGAAGACGAGGAGGAGCTGCTGCTGGAGCTGGAAGAAGAGCTACTGCTTGAAGAAGACGAGGAGGAGCTGCTACTGGAGCTGGAAGAAGAGCTGCTGCTCGAAGAGGACGAGGAGGAGCTGCTGCTGGAGCTGGAAGAAGAGCTACTGCTCGAAGAAGACGAGGAGGAGCTGCTACTGGAGCTGGAAGAAGAGCTGCTGCTCGAAGAAGACGAGGAGGAGCTGCTACTGGAGCTGGAGGAAGAGCTGCTGCTCGAAGAGGACGAGGAGGAGCTGCTACTGGAGCTGGAAGAAGAGCTGCTGCTGGAACTCGGCAGAGACGAAGAAGAGCTGCTGCTATCCGGGAAAGAAGAGGAGCTGCTGGAACTCGGCAGAGACGAGGAGGAGCTGCTGCTATCCGGGAAAGAAGAGGAGCTGCTGGAACTCGGCTGAGACGAAGAAGAGCTGCTGCTATCCGGGAAAGAAGAGGAGCTCGACAGAGGAATAGGCGCAGAACTGCTGGAGCTTACCGGCGCAGAAGAAGAACTGCTGGATTCCACCCAGGAAGAGCTACTTTCAGGCTGGGCAGATGAGCTGCTGGGGGCAGGCTCCGGCGCAGAACTGCTGGAACTCGGCAGAGCGGATGATGAACTACTTTCCATGAAAGACGAGCTACTGGAAGAAGAATCCTCCACATAACTCGATGATGAATTGTACATGGAACGAGAAGAAGCCTCGCCCGAAGCGAGCGTATCAGTATTGTTGTCGTTAGTAGACATATATTTTGTTTTCTATTATGTTATGGTTTTTCCGGATGAGCGGGCATCAACCGTAGAAGCCCGCCGCACCGGGAAAGGGTCAGGCAGTAGGGGCGAGTTCATACACGCCCTCTGCATTCAAGTTAAAAGTTTCAATTCCCCATCTATCCCATTTCAGGGTGATGGAAGTATCGGATTCCTGCACAACGGATGCCGTATCAGCACGGTGAGCCCGGCAGGCAACATTAGATGCCAGACGCACATCATCATTCCATTGAGGGTGACGCATCCGAATCAGACGATAATCCATCGAAGTGGGGTTGTGGCACAAAAGCCACTTATCAGCCATTTCCCGATGTGCGGGCGAAAGCTGGGTAGAGTACTGGCAATCCGCATTGGCCCGATTATCCTCGAGAATATTGGTAAGTCTGCCCGAGTTCAACAGGCGGTCAATAAAGGGCTTTTCCTGACTTTGGGTATGCTTAGGGCTATTGCCTGTCCGCATCGATACATCCAGATCTGCAAGACAATACAGTTCTGAATCCGGGAACAACCAATCAGCAAGAACTACCGCCTTGCCAAAAGTCGAGAAATGATAGGATTTTTTCTCCACAGCAGGAGGAAGGAAAGACCAACGAGAAATCTGCTCATCCTCACAAAATTTCTGCGTTAGGCCCATCGACTCGGGGTCAAAGAACAGGAACGGCACTTGCAGCAAGGCATCCATGTGACGCTCTTTTCTGGAAAAAGCCAGATACCCTTGCCAACATGCGACTACCGCCATGTCGGTTCTGAATCCACTCAGTCCCGTATCGATATTGCACATTTTACTGATGCGTATGACCACATCACAGGAGTCAACAAACGCAGAATAATTACGCGTAAAGCATGGTCTGTTCGAGACAATGCAGACACGGCGAGGTTTGCATACAGGAAGCAGTCTGAAAAAATCTCCATGCAGGGCAAGCTGTTCAAGAGCTGCAAATTCCTCTTCAGTATCAATCTGGAGATTGGCAGGAAAATCATGAGGAAACGGAACAGAATCATCATTAAACAATTCCTCGGAACGTTCGAAGAATGTTCGTTTTCCTACAAGAATATTGCCGTCAAAGAACATGAACTTCTGTTTTACGTCCTGTTCCCGGTATGCACGAAGAAAATGCCCATTCCAATGCCCAATCGGCTTGATAGGCTGAGCCGTGTAGGCTGATTCGCATTTCCCTGACCAACATTCCTGCAGCATAGAGGTCAACAATCCGGGATGCCGGAGTGGCGAGGTGGGCTGAAGAATGACAAAATATTCACAAGGAACCTGCTTCAACACTTGGCGTACACAGTTAGCCATGGTGGAATCATCCACTGTTTCACAGACAACACGCACGCCATGTTCCCGGCACAAAGCCATGATGGCTTCGCTATCGGTACTGACGATGGGCTCTATCCCCTCATTGCGGGCATACTGTACCGAATGAAGAAACAGAGGGCGTCCGGCAAATAGCCGGATATTTTTATCGGGACAGCGCAAGGACTGACCTTTTGCCGGGATAATAGCTATTGTTTTCATTGTCTATATAACCGGTGTCAAAATTTCTTTTCTTGTGAAAGTCGATAGAAACCATCGGAATCACGCACGTAACACTCCTGTCCCCAATTTTTCCATTTCAGGGTGATGGAATCCTCGCCCAAATGCAGCACCTCGGCTTCATCAGGTTTATCAAGACGTTCTGCTTTCCGGCCCATCACACGCACGGGGCCATTCCATTGCGGATGGTGAAGATACAGCACACGTTCGTTGGAGCGTTCATCCAGACGCGTTGCTCCCATACGGAAGCGCAGATCAGGCTCCAGATAGCCCCCGCGCATCACGGAGGGAGAATCCTGACAGATAAGCAGAGACAAGCCATGCCCGGAAACATCCGTGTACGCCGCTCGATTGACAGCACCCTTGCAGCGGTTGACGAAATCTACAAGGGCATCCTCATTCAGCCCGAAGCCAGATTTCAGATAGGATTGCTCGTGAACTTCGAATTCCGGCAGAATGTCTGCGGAATTCTGTTCATAGCGGCGAAGCAACTCCAGAACATGGTGTGGGAAAACAAGAGTCGGGCCATACAGACCGAAGCCACCTCGCACAACCGCCGGAAAGCCACGCAAGGAACGCAGATAGCCTCCACAGCCGGTATAGTAACTGCCTATGCCCGGTGGCAGGAAGCGGTGAAACTCTGCCACATGGGAAATGTAGTCGCGAGCGTAGATATCATCATCGTCCAGCTTGGCAAAGAGGTCGAACTCCTGTACATTCAAATCTCGCACCGTATCCAACAGATTGGAAAGCTGGTTGCGGTTCGGGAATACACGAATCGTGAGACGCCCCGCCTCGATAAAATGGCGGAACTGCGGCTCGATGAGAGTATGGAAATCGGACTCACAAATTCCCTTGGCTGCAACAAAGAGATGGAAGTCGGCATAATCCTGATCCATCATGCACCAGATCTGCCGCTGCAAGTCCTTAAAGCGTTTGTAGGAGGACAAGAGCCCAGCAATGCGCGGCGGTCTGTTGGCCGGGCGATGATTCTGCTGGACGAACAGGTTGGAACTGCAGACCAACACTCGCAGCAAATCCCGGCCGTTGGCCAGATTCAGAGCGACATCGACAGGCAGCCGGTAATCGGCAAAGATACTGGCTACCTTAGCTCTGCTGGCAGAAGGGACATACAGAGCATGTGTGCCCCAGAAATGAGGATTGCATACGTCTTTCTGGGGATTCCTCTGCATGCGGGCAAAGGTAACAGGAATGGGGCAAGTGCGAGGATTTGGAGTTGCTTCAAACTCGCAGTAATGGAATGGGCGCACGACATCCGCTCTAGGATTTTCGGCCAGAGCCTGGTCGATGAGAGATTTCATCTGCTTTGCCGGGATGAGAGGGACAGCATCGCTCTCACAGAAAATCACATCCTGCAGATGTGCGTAACGTGCATCCGTAAGAACACGAATCCAAGATGCCCGCAGGGAACGCACATGGGGGCGTTCTGCTGATTCTGGCGAGCGATTGATATAACTGGCCGATTCCTCAGCCAAGGTATCGGTCAGGCAAGATGTATCCTGTGTAGTCGGATAGATTTCAACCTCATATCCCAGGTCGCGTGCCATCTGGAATCCCAGAATCTGCTCGCCGGGAGTGGTAAGGAAAATGCATTTCATCGTTGTTCCTCCGGGGTAAAGTTACGAGGCATATCCAGCCCGATGGGAGAATCCGGCGTGAGCATGAATCCGTTTTCATTACAGAAGTTCATGGCGAGAGTCAGGCGTTCCTCCGGCCAGCCATCCCAATCCAGCACCAGCGTGCGGTCATTCTCGATACGGTATGAACCGGAACACCCAGCATTCTTCCGCATAAAACGGCCATTGGAATAAAACACCACGGTGTCCTGCCAATTCGAATGCCGCCCCATACAGGTAAAGGCCGGCTTCTGATACAGCATCATATCCACATCCCGTAAGCGTTGGGGAGAACACCAATGACATGATACCTGGGCGTTGTTGGTAGAGGGGAACACGTCATTGCCCATGCAGAGTCGAGTATCAGCCTTAAGTCTTCCACCCAGATTGCGGACGGCATCACCAAAAATGATGTCCTCTGCACCACAAATGGGGATTTCCCGGTAGTGCGCTACAATCTTTTCCACCATGGACCGTTTCAGGAAATATCCAGCCCCACCGCTGGGGGTACCCCGTTTCTCCACAGAGATATCACCAATCAGGTCATATTCATCATCACAGACCTGCTCCAAGCGCTGCAAATCCAGATAGGTATCATCATCACCCTTGAAGAGCCATTCGAAGTCGTAATTCTCCAGCGCCCACTTGTAGAAATCGAGTCCCTTGCGGGGGAGTCGGTGGTAATCATCAGGAGACCAGAGCGTAACCACATCCGGCTCATCAGCCAGAGGTTCACGCCGACCAAGGAAGAATACACATTCTACACCCTCATGAGGATGAGATAGCCAGGTTTCACGGCAAGCCCGGCGACGCTCAGCGGCTTTCAGACAACTGCAAATCCCTACAAGGATGTTCACCTTTTTCTTCTTCTCTACCGGAACAGTCTGATTGGCATTAGGAAAATGCTTATCCAGCAATTCGCCCACAATACTGAAACGGTTCATGTTTTTCCATGCAGTACCATCGCTCTGCCGCAATTTTTCGCCCCAGACATGAATAGCCCAGGCATTGCTGAGTTGGGGGTGAGAAAGCGACAAGGAGCCATCGTAACACTTCTGCCACTCCATCCAACGAACCGGATAAAGCTGCGAGGGTAAAGCAACTTTGGAAAGCAAAGCGAAATGAGCCATGGCCTTAGTCATGCCTACTGGGCCACAGTACCCCCAGGGAATGCGTTTACGACGCTCCCGGACATCCGGGTATTCCTCCTTCATTTTCTGCTTCCGTGCCATATCAGCCTCGTTATCCCAAGGGGCGGCACTTGCTGGATCTGCGGCCAGCATGCACAAGGTCATCGGCACGATGTGCTGGGCCGGAAAGGACATAAAGCCAACGGCTACTGTATGCGAATCCTGACGGCAACACCACAGCGGCTCAATGGGCAAATCATCTCGCAGACAGATGACATCCATATCAGACCAGATGCCACCCTCCTCAGAAAGGAACTTCATGCGGAACCAGTCGGAGAAAGATGCATAGCTGTTGTAAGAATCGGTAAAGACAACATCTTCCGGCAGAATCTCGCGGGCATCACGCACGGTGGTACCCTCCGGGATATTATCGTAATGACGGTAGGTGAAAAGCTGGAACTCATGACCATGGTCGAGGAACGACTTGATGCAAAGCTGAGCCAACTCAGGCAGGGTCTTTCCTATCCAGAGACCGGTAATTTTCTGATTTTTCATTTGGAAATAAATAGGTTAAAGTTTAATCCAATGCGGTTCGTAGACATCCTGGTAGTCATATATCTGCCCGGCGAACCACTTTCCGGGCAGAATGACTTTCTGGGTTTCTCCAAGCCATGCCCCCCACCAGGAAAAGGAGGAACAGGAGATAATAAGTTCCTGCATGGCAGTCATGCGCCGGATGGCATCGCATGGGGCATTCCGGTCTACCTCAACGCTGAAACGCTGGTATTCCGGAATGTCGGCCAGCAACTCCAGAGCAGCTTCCGGTTCATCAGAGAACAGGATGAGCCGATTTATCTCTGGAGAAACATGCTCCACCGCCTGACGCAGGAAATTTCTATCCAGAACCCGGTACATGTCCGTTCTGTCCTTGTAATCCCCCATGCGGATATGCAATCCCAGGGTACCGGGCTGCTTTTCTGCAATAAAGGGTTTGAACAGCTCGCGGATGGCGGCTTTCTGGTCGGCAAAGTAGCGGGCACTCTGGAAGTAGCCACAGATACCGCCCTCCAGCACATCGGCAGGAATCTTACAGAACGAGAAGCGGGGCTCGCGGTAACGCATGGATTCGTTCGCGCCGAATGGAGTGGCGGGAATCTGAACAGGCTCATGTTTCAGGTAGTCATGCAGAGCCAGAGACGCGTCATTGTACGCCCAGGGAACACGGCAGGGAGTATCGACACGCAGCGCATGGGCGTAGATGGCCGCCACGGCAAACATAATGTTCCCGAGGCGCATACCCGCAATGAAATGCGGTGAGACGTGGGGTTCTTTGTCTAACATGGGATGAGAGGGAAGATTGAAATTACTCCGGCAGCTTTTCCATGGCCGCAAAGACTTCTTTCCACGATTCCATGGAAACCTCCAGCCCGCCCAGTTCCAGACCACGAAGGCGAGCGGCCTCGGCCATATCGTCGCGCAGGTTCGGTTCGTAAGCCATCTTGGAAGCGTAGTAGATGAAATCGCGAGCATCATTGCAGAGCCAGCCGGTCTTGCCATGCTGCACCATCTGCTGCCAGCCGCCGCGATTATCCACAATCAGCACCGAGCCGCTGGCCATAGCCTCGAAACCGACACGCGGCCAGTTCTCCGTGGTATCGGTGGGTTGCAGCACGATGCGGCAATGCTTGTAGAATGCCTGCTGGGAAACCTCGCGCTGGTTGTGGGCAATCTGAATCCAGTCGAACGGACGGCCGATTTTCTTTTCGCTGCGCTGATCGAAACCAAGGAACAGGCCGTGCTTGGTGATGGGCGCGACAAAGGTGTCGTAGATGTGCAGCGTGTTGGCGGCGAACTTATCGGCATCCTGACGGGAGATGCGCCCGCAGCCGAACTGGTCAGTATCGCGCTCCGTGATAAAGGGGAAAGCCTCTGCATGGAAATAGGGCTTGAAGGTCATGAACTGCACCGCCGGATTTGGGTTGAGCTTGCGGAGGATGGGCATGACATTCTGCCGCACTGCCTCGTTCTGGTAGAGGAACATGGCAATGTCTCCGTTCTGCATGGCTTCCTTTTCCTTGTCGAACAGCCAGGTCATGCAGTTCACAAAGACGGTACGCTTCGTGCGCTTGCGGATAGCGGGCAGACTGTTCAGGAACTCGGCATTGCAGAAGCCCAGCACCGGGTCGCCGGGTTGCACGGCAGTCCAGTCGCCGGGGGCATGCATGATGACACCCAGATTGACCATCTCATTATACAGCGGCTCGGCATGGTAATCCCACGAGGGAACGAGGTGGACCTCCATACCCAGCTTGCGCCAGACGATAATCTGATGGTGTAACTCCGTTCCCGCGCCACCGTAGAGGCTGGGGAACCCATTGACGAATACTCGTTTTATCTGTGTACTCATGTTTTTGGATTGGTTTGTTGGTGAAATAAAATGGGCCTATACTCATATTCCTCGTAACGCAGCCGGAAAAACCGCGTAATTTTTTTCAAAAAATTATTTTGTTTCAAAAAGCTGACGCTCGATATCCACCGGGGGCTGATTCAGCAGTGCCAGCAACTCGCTGAGCAAACTACGATTAACGCCTATTTTCGCCGCTAGTGCAGCGGGAGACTTGTATTGTCCCGTACCCAGCAACTTTTCCAGCATGATGGCATTGGCCATACGGATGGCCCTCATAGTTGGTTGCGGTTTTTGGGCAAGCTGATTGGCCAGCGCATCACCCACGGTCTTGCGGCGAATTTCCCTGAGCGTTCCCCGGGAGGAAGTCGACATCTGCACGGGAACCGATATATCCCAACCCGGAGTCGTCTTGATTTCGCAAGGGGTGTCTAAATTGGTGTACTCGACAAGTTTTTGCTTCGAGGGGGTGTAGAAGCCGGACGGCTTGTATGCCAGACTGATGCAATTGGGGGCTTTTATCATGAAAGGTCGCGATACTTGAAGTCCACTTTTTCGTGAACCCAGTCGAATGAAATGGTCTCGAATACCTGCTTATAGATGGCCTCCATCTCTGCCGGGCGGCCATAGTTGAGCAAACGCTCCAGATTAAAAATGCAGTCCGACACCTTTCCCGCCGGGGCATCGGGCAAACGGCTGATGACAGCTGCTATGAACTCGTTATTGTTCTGCAGATGGGTCATGCTGCCCCGGACAAAGTTTTCCATTTCCTCAGCATTCAGATGGGGGCATCCGCAGGCCGCCTCGCCCAACGCCCGGCGTGTACGGCAAGTGTAGTAGCGGTAGCTAATGCCATCCTTGCATGCGTAGGTTCCCTGCATCAGCTTACCGCATTTTCCGCACCTCATGAGCCCCAGGAGGGGATAATGCAGTTTGCTGCGTTTTTTCTTCCGCACCCGCTCTTTCATCATCGTTCCTGCGGCATCCAGTATTTTCTGCACCTGATTCCAAAGCGGCCGTTTGACGATGGCTTCGTGCTGGCCGGGGAATCGCTCATCCCCCAGGGCTACAAATCCTCCGTACAGGACATTTCGGAGCACCCGGTGAACGGTCTTGGCCGTCCATTCCTCGGTGGAACCATCCCGGCGCGTGCGGCGGATATTGTTCTGCGTGAGTTTATCCGCTACTGCGTAACAGGATTGGGATTCAGCGTATTCCTCGAACATGAAGCGCACAATGGCCGCTTCCTCCGGAACAATCTTCAGCCGGGAGTCTACGCGGACGTACCCCAGCGGGGGCTTGCCCACAAGGTACAATCCCTTGCGGCAGGACGCAGCTATCTTTTCCCGGGTTCGTTCTGAAATCATTTCGCGCTCCATCTCGGCAAAAACGCCCAGCAGGTTGCGCATAGCCCGGCCGAGATAGGACGCAGAATCGAATGGTTCCGTAGCGCTGGCCACTTCAACCCCATTCTTTGACAAGTTTTCCAGCAGGTTCAGGAAATCACGCTGATTTCGGGCCAGACGGTCGAGCTTGAATACGATGACCATATCAAACTTCTTCTTGCGGGCGTCCTCAATCATGCGCTGCAAAGCCGGGCGCTGGGTTGTGCCGCCGCTGATGCCGGCATCGGAATAGGTCGCAGTATACATCCAGCCCTGAGCCTCATGAATATCAATGAAGGACTTGCAGCGATCCTCCTGAGCTTCCAAGGAATTGTACTGTTGTTCCAAGCCCTTGAAGGTGGATTTTCGCGTGTAAATCACACACCGCACCCTTTCTGGTAAATCACGATTTTTCATGACTCTGATTCGCGCTTGATTCCAAAGAAGCGCTTACCGCTGACGTAGTAGCCAGCAATCAGCGAACTGACTTCGGACAGCGTGGCATATCGCTGTCCGTTGTAGAAAAAGCCATCGGCGGTCTGTCTGACCTCATAATCCTTTCCTTTATAACGCTTTCGGATATAGGTCGGCAATTTCTGAGTCTGAGACTTCTTCGGCTGTCTTGGGCGGTATTTCCGACAGCGGGTTTTCAGCAAAGTGTCGTCAGCTATCTCCTCAGCCCGCTTCATGGCACGTTCTGAAATACCGCCGCTGACCAGCGTGTTGATACGCCACTCCAGACGGCGGCAGATGTAAGCCCGGTTGTGGGAGTAGCAATGTGTGCCGAACAGGGCTTTCCACCGTTTTTCCAGCTCTCCGAAGCTCATGTTGTAAAGTTGCTCGATGAGAGCGTCTGCTTCTTCTCGGTTCATCGGTGCTTGATGGGGAGTCCGAAGAATGTTGTACCAGCTACCTGATACCCGGCGACTTTCCAGCTGATATGGGTCAGGGTCGGATATACCTCATCCTCCCACCGGAACTGGCGTTCTGATACCATCTCGACCTCAATCGTCCGGCCTTTGTAGCTTCGCAGCAGCCGGCATCCGGGGGTTATAACAAAATCTGCCGGGATAGGCTGAGGCGCGGTATCGCCGGGGAGGATGACTTGCTTTGCTTTGGTTGCTCTGGACTTGGTGGCAGGAACAGCCGGGTGTTCTGTTTCTTCCTCTGTTGGTATCGATTCCTCCTCCGGGGTGATGATAGATTCCTGAGCTTCTCGCTCTCGTTCTGCCTCTACTTCCTGCCAGATGGCGGCTTCCTGTTCGGCTGCAGCAGCTTCCGGTTCATCCACCAGCCACGGGGGAACTTGTTCTGTCGGTTTGCTTTCGATGCGCTTGGCCTTTTTGGCCTTAGCCTTGGCCGACTTTTTACGCTTGGCTTTTTGCTTTTCAGCAAAGAACTTGCTCACTTGCTGTTCTCCCTTGGCCGTTGTCAGGAAAAAGATGCTTTCGTCCAATAACTCCGGGAGCGATTGCTCAATAGAGGCATCCACTACGAATTCTCCTTTCAGGCATCGGCTGATATAGGTGACGGATTTATCGCTGGCGGTTACCATCAGGCGCACCTTGGCACCATCCCTGTCGGTGGCGGGAACTATCAATCCCGGTTTGTCGTTTTTCTTCATAGTCGTGATTTTGGTTAGTATGGAACGTGCGCCTTTCAGGTAAACCGTTACGGTCAGCAATTCATCGTTTTCCCAGATGGCCCAGTAGCGCGTCTTGCGATAACGCGTAATGCGTAGGCGCGTCCGGGCTTTTTTTGAGTTATCCTGATTCATGCTGTTTAATGTAACGCTTTAACTATTAGCGCTTTGTCTCTTTGTAGAGTATAGCAAATCAGCAACTCAAGTCTAGCTTTTTCTTATATTTTTACGCCTTTATTTTCAATCAATTAGAGCAATCATTCCGAGCTGATGCAGCGTGGAGAAAAGGGCTTTGTCCGGGTGGTATTCCTGCGGGAACTTCCGGAGGAATACCACGCTTCATGAGCCAAAGAATCCGGTCTGGCAAATACCACATCGGGATCGTGCAACATGCGGTTGACCAGCGGCGCAAACAAATCGGCCAAGGCCTGCATCTTGCGACTGAATTCCCGTGGGCGCATTTCCAGTTTCTTCTTCATGACCGGACAAAGCTAATTAAAAGATGGGATTACCCGATGTTTCGCAGGAACTCCACGAACTCGGGCGTGTTGCGTCCGATGTTGCGGAGAACCGGCACTACGACGCTGTTGCGTCCAAACTTCTCGCGTTTGGTAGTAAGCGCCCACTTACCGTTGAACAGGCCATCACGCAAGGCAAACCGCGCAGCAGTCAGGATATTGCGACCAGCCCTCGTATAGGCCACGCCACGCAGCGTCCAGACGGCCAGACCGTAGGGCTTCCCATCAAACTCCAACGGATAGGCGTAATTATCCGCGCCATCAGGAGCCTTGAATACGAGCTGCAGATGCAGGATGGGAGTAAAGCTGGGCTGTTCGTCATTCACCCATTCAATACTGCCGCCTGCTTCTTTCACTTCGTCAAGCGTGTTGTAAACGCGAGGCTTTTCTTCGGAATCAAAGGGCAGATTTTCTACGAACTGCTTGCGGGCAGACAAAATGGTGAGTTCCAGAGGAGTTTCCCCAGTAGTGAGCACAACCTCTTTGTTGAGCACAACGCTGCCCGGAGTAAACAATTCGGAAAGAGTACCCACGCCCTGTACGAGATTCATGCGGGGAATGACAATGTCGTCCGTGCTGAGGTCTCCGGCAATCGCCCCCAGCGGGAGCGGCGTTTCCCGGGTGCTTGCCATGAGCGTGGTCTCTTCGTTAACCTCCGACAGATTCTCATCGGAGCCAGTAATTTCGTATGGTTTCACTTTAGCCATAATCTTGATTTTTCGTTTATCTTGTTAGTTTTTACAGGCGCTTAAGCGAACGGCTGGGAGCACCTGTGGTGATGATGCCATCTTCCGTGAGCTGGGAAACGAGGGCATCCTTGGTCTTCTGCTTCTGCCCACGCGGAGCAGATGCGGAAAATTTGGAGCAGAGGTCATCGATGCTGACGCTACCGCAACAGGAAAGGAAATCTTCCAGACTCATCTTTTCCTGCACAACACCATAGGCCGCCATGGCATCAGAGATACTGCGGCGTCCGGCTCGGCGAGTCAGGACATAGCCAGGGATTTCTGTTCCGTTGATGGCCATATCCACCGCATGGAAATTCACCGAATCCACCCATTCTTTCAGAATCTTGGCACAATCCAGACAATGGGCCATCATGGCAGGATCGGAAATGCGGGAGGGATGCAACTCCTCCGGAATAACCAGGCCGGAATACCGGGAAGCGATGGGGAGTGCAATTTGGCGCAGCGCGGCACATGTTGCCTGTTTGCGGCAATAGCAGCAATGTGACCCCGGTACTTCTTCGCGGTTGCGGGCATTTGCCCGGCGGATGATGGTGTCGATGCGGACTCGCATCATGCCCATATCGGCCCGGGTGTAGGTGTGTTTGCTGATGAACTGGCGGCGGGGCTGAACAAAATGCACTTCCAGTTCCTGCAATTCCTCAAAGCGTTCCAGCACGCCCAGGGCATAGGCGCATCCCTGGGCGTTGATATCGGCCGGGTCTATTTCACCACGCCCGAACTTCCAGTCCATGACCATGCCACGGGTTCCGGCAACAGCCACAAAATCTGCGGTGCCAAAAGTAAGGCCATCGGCTATGGTAAGGCGTAATTCCCGATAGATGGTGGGAGCTTTGAAGCGGGCAAGCTCGCCATCACGGTAATCCCGGCAAAGTCCGCAGAGAAATGCCTGCTCTTCGTTAAGCTTGGAAAAATCTTCATTCTCCAGAGCTTCATGGAGAAGTGTTCCTTCTTCGGCTGCCGGATTGGAACCAGAGCGGTTACGGAACGAGGGGCAAAGTTCTTTGTAGCCCAGACTGGAGGGCGAATGACGTGCGTGTTTGGGGGGAGTACTCATGTGTGAATTGGGGGTTAAAGGCTGGAAATGGGGAATGGCTGCATGTCGCCATCATTGAGGAGGTCTATATTGGCCAGTTTGGTGGCGCATGTCCTGGCGGTGGTCTCCTCGCAAGTGCCTGCGGCAAAGCAAATCTTCTGAATGCTGGCAGCTCCACCGCTACGGTGAACGCGCCCGAGCGCCTGGCGCAGATCTTGTGCAGAAAATGTGGGTGAGATGATGCTCAGGCGTGTCTTCCTGCCGCTGGGGTCATGGAGGCTTACGCCCACGCCACCCGCCTGAATGTTGGCAATGACGAGAGGGATTTCGTTCCGTTGAAACTGCTCGATGATTCGCTGCCGCTCTTCCGGCGTCTGGTTGCCTTGAATAATGTGAGGGCAGTCCAGTTGCTCGGAAAGTGCTTTGATGGTTTCAGTAAAGTTGACAAGCAGGACAACCCCCATGCCTTCCTCGATACCATCTTTGGCCAATTCGACCATGGCCGGAACTTTGTGCAGCTCGATAGCCTGGCGGGCTCGAAGTACAATCGTCATGGCGCTGGCCTTTCTGGCATCCATTCGTTCGGCCAGGTTCTTAAGCGCTGCTTTATCTTCTGCTTTGGTAGCCTGCTTCAATTCCCGGCGCATACCATCGTATATGCGCTGTATGGTTTTGGCTTTGCCTGTTTCGAGGACAACAGATTCAATAGAGGTTTCAGGAAAATCCGGGATGTCGGCGATGCGTAAACGACTTCCTTTGGCGGGAAAGATTCGCTCATGCAAGGATTTCAGATAGCTTTCATCCCCGGTGAACTTCATTCCAAATGTCGTTTCCCGGACTCCATAACGAATGGCCCATAACCAGAAATCGGAGATATTGTGCAATCCCAGCGCATATCCGATAGCCCGCATCTCCAAGGGGTTGCTTGCAGCGGTAGCGGAACAGAGCAGAATGCGGAGATGCTGGGAGCGGGCGGCAATGAGGAGTTTCCCATTGAGACTGGTCCGGCCTTTGCATTTCTGACATTCGTCAAAGATGAGAAGTGTATTCTCCGGCACGTTCCAGATGTACCGGTTTCCGCTACGGCGGCAGATTGCCTGCTTGCCCAGACGGATTTTCTCGTAATTGGTTACAAGAATGGGCGTGACTCCGAACCCGGCTGCTACGCTGCTCCAATTCGGAACCGTAGCTTTCGTGGTGATGATAACGACCGGAACCCGCAGCTCCGCTGCGATGGAGCTGGCCACGTAGGTTTTGCCTGAGCCGGGGTCGCTGGCATCTATGGCCGAACGGCTCTGCCTGATGCAATCGGCAAGGTGGTTGGCGTGGGCTTTCTGATAGTGATGAAGCGTTAACATGGGTGCAGAAATAAATGTGTCCTTACTCATTTCCTCGTAGTGCCGCCAAAATCCCCGCGTTCTTTTTTTAATTTTTTTGCACTTTCCCGGATTTTTGCCCGCATGAGCTCAATTTTGCGCGGCTTCTCGCCCATAATCCCGGCAGCTTCCTGAGTGGTATAACCCTGCATGAGTAGGCCTGCCAATTCGCATTCTTTTCCAGATAGGGATTTCAAGACATCGCGCACTTGCACACTTCCGACAACATCGGAACAGGCATCGGTGGAGGGCATGCGTTCCAGAAGCGTGCTTGTCTCTCCGTCCTCATCCATCTCCTCGTATTCGTATATCTGGTGAAGATAAGTCCGGCGTTTTTCTGCCTGGTATGCCCTCAGCAGGTCTATCTGCAGATGCGTCAGGCGTTCGGTTAAATAGGTGGAGAGAGCTATCTGTCCGGGACGGTATTCCTGCTCCCAGCGAACTCCTGCTATCAGCATGGTCTGGAGGATGTCATCCTGTTCGTGCCTGGGTAGCTGGAGCTTGATGACGATGCCATGTGAAAGATTCTTGGAAACGGAGACGATAATAGGGTTGATTCCGGCGTAAGAAAGTGAGTTTTTCATCACTATCGCACCTCTCGATTAAGCGCGGAGGTGGTTTTTGCCGGGAAAAACGGGGACAATTGAACGTAAACTGCTGATATTACGCTGCAAAAATAAATAAAAAAAGTCCCGCTTAATCGGGGCTCAATTAAGCGGGAAGATTTTCAAAAGTTTTTGGAGAACTGGTGTATAATAGTAGTATGTAAGTGTTAAATACACATAGAAAGGAGGTGATGCCTTGTGGAAAAAGAAAAAATAATAATAGAGCGAATTACATGGTCTGACCTTTGCTACTATTGGTCAGCAGAGGCTATTGCGGAATTAAGTGAGAGATACACCATCATCATCACTGATTGATGATGGTTCCGCCGCTTAACCGATGCGTCGGTTAAGCGGTGTTTGTTTAGCCAGCTTAAAGGATGCCTTTTACTGCATTACACACATAGAGAACGAATAGCAACTTTTTTTCGAACTTTTGTCTGGATGGCAAACACCGCCGATTCCCATTGGCTTTATGAAAAGCCGGATATCGAACACACACAGTCAATAGGTTATGGGTGTCTCAGGGCATTGAGGGTGTCTCAATGTCACTGTGGAAGTGCAGAGTGCAACGGAGTGCCGGCATAGCGTCGTTTTAACCCAATTCGGGGGCCTTAAGGCACTCTGCAACGGAAACCGGACACGTCGTCGGCAAGCGTAACGCAAACAGGTTAAGGGGGTAAACAAAAAAAGCGGGGGGATTACGAGATTTTTTCGTAATCCCCCCGCAGGGTGGACGATGGGATTCGAACCCACGACAACCGGAACCACAATCCGGGGCTCTACCGCTGAACTACGTCCACCATCGAGCTTGCACCGAAGTGCGGAGGCAATATACACGCTCCGGGTGCAGTTTGCAAGTCAAATTTTTATTTTTCCGTAATTTTTTTATCGGTCAGCCCAGAACTGGGGGCTGGTGTGTGGAAGGGAATGTGAAATCCGGGATATCTGCCCGTGAGTTTTAATATACAATTGACATTTGGAGCAGAGCTTATTAGAATAAAGGCGCAGGGTGTAGAGGCATCCTGGGCCTGTTTTCTATCTACTGATTCATCTCTTCAATCGTATATGTCTCCCAAGCTTAAAACATTTCTGGAACGCGGATTCAGCACCATCGTCCTGCTCGGTCTGCTTGGCGGTACTGTAGCATGGAACGAACCTATCGGCTACGCGGTACTTATCAGTGTGCTGTGTAACCTGACCAGCTGGGAGTGGTTCAACATGCTCAAGGGCACTAATGCTAACCGCTGGCTTTCGCTGGTGTGCGGGCTTCTCTACCCCTGGTTCTTCTCCTGGTTCTGCATCAGCTACAATACAAGTATCGAAGCAAAGCTTGCCATTGCCCTGGGAGCATTGGTTCTGTTCACCATCATGGCCTTCTGCGGGCAGCTCTTCCGCATGGACTACCGCGGCAAGACCGGCGCTGAAATGCTCGACGGCATGGGTATGACCCTGCTCTCCTTCGTTTACCCCGTATGGATGTTCTGTTTCGCACTCACCTGGGTAGGCTCCCAGGTCAACATCATGGCCATGCTCTGGCTGGTGCTCTTCACCAAGATGAGCGACATCTGGGCCTACATGAGCGGGGTGCTGCTGGGCGGCAAGTTCATCACCCGTAAATTCAGCCCCTGCGTATCGCCCAAGAAGACGTGGGAAGGTATCATCGGCTCCATCATCATTACCCTCACCGTGGGTGCACTTCTCCTGCCGGTGCTCATGCCTTTTAGCAAAGAGAGTTTTTCTGATCCTGCCTTCTATGCCATTTATATTCCCTCCGGTCTGCTGCTGTTCTTCCTTTCCGTGTGGGGTGATCTGGCAGGTTCCCTCATCAAGCGAGGTATCGCAGTGAAGGACAGTGGCTCCCTGCTGCCCGGTATCGGCGGCATCTTCGACCTGATTGATTCTCCGGCCTTCACCGTTTCCTTCGTCATCTGCACCGGAGCTCTCGTTCTCCAGCTCTAACGCGTTATCTGATTAAGCACCTCCCCTATGCCCCATCCCGTACCGCTGCTCATCAACCCCAGAGCCGGAAGTTTGTTCCGGACGGGTTTGAAAGCGTGGTTACTTAAAAACAAGCGGCATTTCCGCCTTGTATCGACACATAGCGCTGCTGATCTGACCCGCAAGGCCCGCGAGCTGGCAGAGAGTGGGGAACCTGTAGTGGCTGCCGCTGGGGGCGATGGCACGCTGATGTGCGCTGCTCAGGGTTTGGTGGGGTCTGATACCGCGCTGGGAATTCTGCCCTGCGGCACAATGAATGTCTTTGCCCGCGAGCTTGGCATCGGTTCCCGTCGTTTCAATGTGGCACTCGCGGCTATTCAGGGGGATTGCAGGCAGGAGGTTGATATTTTTTCGGTGAACGGGCGGCCCTTCCTGCAGGTGGCAGGATTCGGCCCGGATGCCCGTGTCATAGAACTGATTACGCCCCGGCTCAAACGCCACATGGGGGCAGCGGCCCATGTAGTGACCGGCGTAATGGTGGCTATGGAACGGCCGCCTCTCATTACCATGACCCTGCCGGATGGCGAGACGCTTCAGGGAACCCAGATTATCATGGGCAACGGCAAACGCTACGGAGGCGAGGCGCACCTCTTCGCCCATGCTGCTTATGATGACGGGCGGCTGGATGCCGCCATCATTGACCAGGTGAATCTGGGTGTTCTTTTTGAAATGCTTGGCTTCATTGTGTCAAAAGGTGCAACACCTCACAATGTTTCGGAGTTTACCTCGCTGCGCCGTATCAGGAAGTGTGAAATCACGGCAGAGGCGGAGCTGCCCTACCACCTGGATGGCGATTATGCCGGCACTCTTCAACCTGGAGAGAAACTGCTTATTGACCGCATGCCCCATAAACTGAAGGTGTGTGTTCCCGCCAGTATAGAGGAGCTGAGCCCCCTGGACTGCGTCATGGCGTTCCCGATGTTCCAGACGCTCCGGGAGAAGCTTCAGGCTTTCCTTGAAGCTTAATCCTGCAGATTCAGCGATTCCTGCTGTTTTTTCTGCGATTCCTCCTCATTACGGAGGCGTTGTTCTGCTTCGTGTTTGCGGTGCAACTCCTGCAAGTGCTTCTGCACTTCCTGCATAATCTGTTGCTCATATTCCCTCTGCGCTTCCCCCCCGGGTTCCGGCTGGGTGGGTTCTTCTACCACGGCAGGTTGCGCGGCGGGTTCCGGCTGGGTGGGTTCTTCTACCACGGCAGGTTGCGCGGCAGGTTCCGGCTGGGTGGGTTCTTCTACCACGGCAGGCTGCGCGGCGGTCTGTTCAGCAGCGGCAGCACGCTTTGCTTCTTCCTGAGCTGCTATCAATTTCTGGTTTTCCGGGGAATCCGGATGAATGAATGCACCGCGTGATTTCAGGTAGGCACACAATGCCTTGGAAGCCTTGGTACGATAGCGGTCGTAGTGAATACGCAGGGAACGGCCGCGCCGGTTGAGCGCATGAATATCAGCCCCGGCATCAATGAGCAGGCCGGCAATTTCAATGGCGACCTCCGGGCTGTCTGACCTACGGCGAACCGGGAGATTGAAGAGAGGTTCCTGGCCATACCGACGGGCACGGGAAGAGACCTCGATGCTCACACCGGCCTCCAGTGCCTTTCGTACACCCTCTACCTCACCCTTGCGAATGAGGTCCAGCAGCGGCACATGGCCCACCTTGCCCTGGGAGGCAGCCCCCGTGGCAGGTTGTGCAGCAAGGCGAACGACACCATTCTGCTGCAGGTGATTGAGGAGGTCTTCGCGATACCACTCCCAGTGCAGCGACCATTTGCTCATGCGACCGGGCAGTTCCTTGTTGCCAAACTGCAACAGAAGCAGACGCATCTCGTGGTTGAAATCCTGGTTACCCAATTCGCAGAACGGCACTATGCTCACTACGCGGTTCCCCTTCCAGGTGGTCATAGGGGCATCGGGGTCTGCTCCGCGTTCCAGCAGCACACGAGCCATACGGACACGGGCCGCAGCGGTACGGGCGTTCATGAAGCGCACGAGCAGCCCGAGGGGGGTATCACCCACATAACCCAGCTGCTGCCAATCTGCAGGGCGGGCATTAATATCTGCCCCGGCATCGAGCAGAGCCTGGAACATCGTCTCATCGGCATACACACAGGCAGCCTGCAATGCCGTAAAACCGCTGGGGGATGCCTTGGTGGCCTGGCCCGTGTTCATGATTTCATACAAAAGCTCAGGCATCTCGCTCTGCCAGCTCCATTGCCCACGATAAATGCCGGAGTTCTGCTCCATCATCTGCGCGGAATTATGATGCGGGTCATTCGAGGGACGCACGTCGGCAATACCGGTTCGCCCGGCCAGCAAGTCAAGCGCAGAGCACTGGTCAATGCTCCACTCCACCGCATGCAGCAGCGGTGCAGTCAACAGAAAAACTATTGAGGGAAGCAGTCTCATGAACAGGCGAAAACGAGCGCGGCCCTATTCTCCACCAAGTAGCAGCGGGCGTCAAGTCCATTCTATGACTGCGCCCTGCCTGCAGCACATGCTTTTTGCTAGACATTACTGATAAAAAAAGATATAATACGCGCAAGTATGAATCCTCCTGCCATCGCCATCGACGGGCCTGCAGCTTCCGGCAAATCCACGGTAGCCAAACTCATTGCAAAAGAGCTGGGCTACACATTCATTAACACCGGCGCCATGTACCGCGCGGTGACCTGGTACACCCTGCAGCAAGGGGTGAACCCTGCAGATGCAGCCGCAGTAGAAGCCCTGCTTCCTGGTATTCCCCTGAGCTTCGGTAAGGATGGTGCCAACTCCACCGTTATCTTCGAAGGCCGAGTTCTCACTACCGAACTGACGGAAAAGAGCACCAATGACAATGTTTCTGCCGTGGCCTCCATCCCCGCGGTGCGAAACCTGCTTGTTGAAAAACAGCGCGAATACAACACTCGCGAAGCAGTAGTCATGGAAGGCCGCGACATCGGCACCGTGGTATTCCCAGACACGAAGTACAAGTATTTTGTGACAGCCTCTGAAGAGGTGCGTGCAGCCCGCCGCGCCGCAGAAGGTATTACGGATTCCATTGCCGAGCGCGACCGCAAGGACTCCCAGCGCGCCTGTGCTCCGCTCAAGAAGGCAGATGATGCCCTGCTGGTTGACACCTCGGATATGACGATTGACCAGGTGGTTGCCTTCATTGCCGCCGATATCCGCGCCAAGCTTCCCTCCTGCTGAATTATCTTTCACCTTTTCTCATGAACAGAACTCTGCTCTACCACATCGTACGCGGCACCGCCGGCTGCTTCTTCAATTCCTTCTTCAACTTAAAGGTCCTCGGCCGTGAGAAGCTCGTGGAAGAAGGCCCCTGCATCATTGTAGCCAACCACCAGAGCTTCCTTGATCCCCCTCTGGTCGGCTCCCTGTACCGCAATGAAGTGTTCTTCCTGGCCCGCAAGACTCTCTTTGATGCCCCTGTACTCAAGCAGGTACTGCCCTTGTGCAACACTATCGGCATTGACCAGAACCGCCCGGACCCGGCCAGCATCATCCAGGTGCTCCGCACGGTCAAAAATGGCAACCGCATCATCATTTTCCCGGAGGGCTCACGTTGTCCCGATGGTGAGATTCACGATGCCATGCCCGGAATCGGACTCATTCTGAGCAAGCTGGCCAGCGTACCAGTGCAGCCGGTGCGTATTGAAGGCGCATACGATTGCCTGCCAATTCACAGCAGCAAGCTCAAATTCCGTCCCATCACCCTTTCTGTGGGTGATCCCATCCAGTTCACCCCGGAAGAGCTGCGAGCCAAAGGCCGCGATGCTCAGCGCGCCATTGGCAAGAAAATCATGGATGCCATCCGCGCCCTGCCGATTGAGCCCTGATTTTCCAGCGCGCCATGCTCACCACTCTGCGTCTGAGCAACTTCCGCTGTTACAGCACCCTCCGTTGGTCTATACCGACAGAGGGTGCCGTGCTGCTGGGAGCCAACGCCCAGGGCAAGACGAGTCTGATGGAGGCGCTCTGCTTTGCGCTTACCCTGCACAGCCCGAGGGCATCACGCCTGGATAAGCTGGCACGGCATCGAACGGGCCAGTTCGGTATCTCCCTGGAAACAGAGGAAGGCTCTCGGCGCCTGTTATGGAGAGACCGCAAACTGCAACTGCAGGTCAATGGAACAGAGCGCCGGGATTATCACGATTACCTGGCAGATACCTGCCCGGTGACCTGGCTGGCTAACAGCGATATGGAACTGGTGCGCGGAGCGGCAGAAGAACGGCGGCGCTATCTCGATTTCCTGGGCTGCCAATGGCACCCGCTCTACCGAAAGTCGCTGCAGGCATACCGCAAGGCGCTCAAGAGCCGAAACGCCCTGCTCCGGCATCCGCGCCGCAGTGCTGCGACACTTCGCAGCTATGCCGAGCTGCTCATCCGCCACGGCAACTGCATGATGCAACTCCGGCAGCAGTTACTGGAGCGGCTGGCCCCCCATATTGCCCACCACCACCGCTGCATTTCAGGTGGTGCAGAACAAGTGGTACTCAGCTATGTTCCATCGGCCCGGGAATCGCTGGCTGAGGAACTGGAACGCTGTATCGAGAATGATATACGTGCCGGATTCACGACTATCGGCCCGCACCGCGATGATTTCCTGCTCCTGCTCGATGGCATGCCTGCAGCAGAGTACGCTTCAGAAGGCCAGCAACGCACCCTTGCCATAGCCTTGCAGATGGCCCAGAGCGGTCTGCTTCAGGCAGAAACAGGCAAGGCCCCGATTCTGCTGATTGACGATATCTTTGGTGAGCTGGATACCACACGACGCCGGGCTCTGCTGGGCATGCTGCCGGAGGAATGCCAGGTATTCATCACCACCACCACCCTGGACTGGGTGGGTGACATGCCGCTCGCCCTCCCTGTACTACGGATTGAAAATGCAGCAGTCCGCGCTTAACGGAGCATATCAAGCGCCCGGGCTGTGGCAGACAATGCGGTCTCCACATCCTCCATCGTATTATAGAGCGCAAAGGAGTAGCGCGTAGTGCCTGTAATTCCCAGAGACTGCATGAAAGGCTGGCAGCAATGGTGCCCGGTGCGGACGGCAATGCCCATCTGGTCCAGCAGGGTTCCAAGGTCATAGTGGTGAACGCCGGGAACAGTCATGGAAATGAGAGCCCCGCGCTTATCGCGTGTACCCAGGATGTTGACACCCAGCTCCTGCAGGCCATCGAACATACGCCGGGTAAGCGCCATTTCGTGAGCATCAATGGCATTCAGGCCAATCTGCTGCACATAACGCAAGGCCGCCGCCAGCACGATGTTGCCACCAATATTGGGCGTACCGGCTTCGTATTTGAAAGGCAGAGTGTTATAGGTTGTCTTCTCGAAACTCACCTCGCTGATCATCTCGCCCCCCCCCAGCCAGGGCGGCAGCTGCTCGAGAATCTCCTCGCGTCCCCAGAGCGCACCTGTACCCGTGGGAGCATAAACCTTATGCCCGGAGAAAGCATAGAAGTCACAACCGAGCTCCTGCACATCCACCGGAAGGTGGGCGGTACTCTGGGCTCCATCTATCAGTACAAGGGTGGCAGGATTGTTGCGTCTGGCATCGGCAATAATCTGCTGTACCGGGTTAATGGCTCCCAACGCATTGGAAATGTAGGGAACAGCCACCAGCCGGGTACGCGGAGAAAGCATACGGTGGTAGGCCTCCATGTCGAACTGCAGCTCAGGAGTCAGCGGAACTGGCCGCAGCACTGCCCCGGTACGGCCGCAGAGCATCTGCCAGGGAACGATGTTGGAGTGGTGGGAATCCGTCGTGACAATCACTTCATCCCCTGCTCCGATGAGGCCGGAAAGCGCCAGCGTCTGCGACACCAGATTGATGCCGGCCGTGCAACCGCTGGTGAAAATGATTTCCCGGGCGCTGGCGGCATGCAGGAAGCCAGCCACAGTTTCGCGGGCTTTCTCATGTTCCTCTGTAGCCACGCGGCTCAGATAATGAGCACCGCGGTGAATGTTGGAGTTCTGCTGCTCATAATAAGCCCGCTCTGCCGCAAGGACACATTCCGGTTTCTGTGTTGTGGCAGCATTGTCCAGATACACCAACGGGCGCTTGCCGATGCGTGTGTTCAGGATGGGGAAATCAGCCCGGTAATTCATTACTTCTGTTCCTCCTTAATATGTTCAATCATGCGGGAAGCAGATTCCGGCACATAGTCACGCCAGCTTTCATCGCCACTGGTTATCATGCGTACAATATCACGAGGTGTCTGGAATAAGAGCTTCTGGTTGAAGTACGGGACCTCGATAATGCAGCCGGTCTCGCGCAGATGGCGGTACAGATAGTGGTATTTCTCCGGGGCCCGGTAGGTACCGGCTGTTACAAATTCACCTGTTGTGCGGTTAATCCACGGCGTCACGTAGAACTTGGTCTGGTTCACGAAAATGTGCCCCATGGTAGCCAGGATACCGCCCGGTGTATCTGCCCATTTATCCTTGAAAATCTCATTCAGCAGGCCGATGGAAAGCGCAATGGCCACGGGTTCGCGGGTATACTGGCTCAATAAGGTGGAGAGACGATGGAAGCGGGCAATATTGGTAACCATCACCATTTTTCCCTCGGCTGCCAGGGCATCGACCCTGTCCAGGAATTCAAGCAAATCCACCTGCTCTCCGCGCAGGAGGTTGGAGAGGGATATTTCACAGATATCCACCACACGCTCATGCTGCTCCTGCGACAGGCTTTCCAGGAATTTGCTCCGCACGCTATCCATCATTTCCAGATGGATATTGCACACCGGTCGGAAGCTGCCACGCATCAGCACAATGGGGCGCTTATAGAGGTAATCTGCAGGCTGCACCACGGTGCCATCGGGGCTGATAAGTGTGGAAGAAGATAAGCCGCAGCGCACCAGCTCCATGGCCAGAATGCGGTTATCAAACATGCCAAAGCCATTTCCGGAAAAACGCATGAAATCAATCTCGTAGAATGCGCGATCCAGATTATCTCCCACACTCATCACGAACTGCTCCATGCGATCACGCTTGTAGAACAAGGCATACAAAAGATTGACACCCAGAATACCAAGCACGCGCATCTGCATATCGTGGTCGGGCACAAGCAGGCGCACATGCATAACAAAATCACTCGGGGGAAGCTCCGGTTTCAGCTGGAATCGAACACCAATCCAGGCCGACCAAGGGCCGTTGTCGCGATACCCTTTGGCCTTGACTGTATTGCAGAAAGAAAAGAAGCATGTATCCTTGCCTCGCTTCTCACCCAGCCTCTTTACGAGCTGGGCATATTCATAATCCATCATCTGCTTGAGACGCTCTTCGGAAACATAACGGCGGGCCTGGCCATACAGCGTATCGCTCACGGTCATATCGTAAGCGGAAATGGTCTTGGCTACCGTACCAGCCGCACCGGAGGAGCGGAAAAACCAGTTGGCGGTCTCCTGGCCGGCACCTATTTCGGCGAAGGAGCCGTAAACACCTTTGTCCATGTTGATTTCAAAGGCTTTCTCCTGGGTTGCGGCGAGTGTCTGAGTGAAGGAATCCATAGGGACTATCAGAGGTTGAAATCAGATTTGAAGCGGAACAAGCGGCAGATGACGCAGCGGACGGGGAGCCTGGATGTGCAGATCGGTATCAACTGAGGGTACCCCTATTTCCTCTGCGGTGTCCTCTGCCGGGGCAGAAACTTCTTCTGCAGAGGCGCCGGAATCTGCCAGATCGGACGCATCACGATAGCGGGGATTGAGCGTCAGCTCACAATCATAGGGGTCCTGACCAATGAGCGCAGCACTACGCGGCAGCACAGGAACAACCGGCAGCACCCGGGATGAGTGCATGTGACCGGGATGCACTTCCATGAAATCCACCAACGAGGGGCTGCCATCTCCATGAATGGAGCATTGCCCCAGAGTCACATCTCCCTTGGGGATGTATTCCCGATAAGTGGGGCGCACATAACCGGGTTTGCCGTCCTTCATGACGGTTTCAAAGCAGAAATTGGTGGCCACCTGACCAGAGGAAAGGCAAATTTCCACCTCCTCCGTATCGGATGGAACAGGAATGGGCTTATCCGGGAAGCTGTCCTTAGCCGCTTCCATCACGGAAGCAAAGACCGGGCCGCAGGTATCTGAGCCGAAAGCCTGCGGATAAATGGGCTGGTGGTCATTCAGATACCCCATCCACACACCACAGGTGATGCTGCTGGTGTAGCCGAACAGGGCGTTGTCAGAAAAATCGTAGTTCGTACCGCTCTTCACTGCACCACCAAATGTTTCGGGCAGCATGGGACGCACGCGCTGGGCTGAGCCTTTCTCCATGGATTCACGCATGATGCTGTGCAGACGGAACGCCGTGCACGGACTGGTACTGCGTACCATGCGGTGCGTGACAGCCAGCGGATTCTCCCAGAGAATTTTTCCATTACTATCTGTAATCTTGCTCACTACATAGGGAGCCAGCGGGCGCTTGCCTGCATTCGGGAACACCGTATAGGCCATGGTGACCTCCTTGAGTGAAACGGGTTCTGTGCCCAGATACACGCGGGGGTAGTAGTGGGGCTTGAGTTCTGTGCTGTTCGGGTTACGGGCGGGGGGCGTGATTCCGACGGAGGTAAGGGTTTCCTGGAAACAACGAGCCCCCCTGGTAGGATGAGACCCCAGGGCAATGCCCAGACGGGCCGATGCGGCAATCTTGGACCATTCGAGACTCTGACGCAGGGTGACGGAATCCAGATAGCGCCCCTTCTCTACTTCCATACCCCACTCGCCCAGAATACCCTCTGAGCCGCCAATACCGGCCAGGCGGTTGTCGAGCGCATCGTCCAGAATGCGGGAACAGGGTGTGTAGCCGTTGTCAAAGGCACACATGTACAGGAACGGCAGCATGGCCGTACCCACAGATCGGCGGCCATGTTCAATAATATCGAAATTATCACGCTCGAAACTACGGCCACCCACATAGGCCAGCACACCACCGGTTGCATTATCCACCGCCATCACAGCGCCATCCACATAGCGGTGCTGAGCGCAACGCGGGTCACTCGTCTCATTGAATCGGACATGATCATAATCCGGCCGGGCTTCCACCTTCTCCAGCTGGCTTCGCAGGCTTTGTTCTGCCGCTTCCTGCATACGCCGGTCAATGGTGGTGTAAATCTTGATACCCCGGCTCTTGACAATTTCCTCACCACGCTCCGGGTTCTGGAATATGTCAATGGCATGCTGCTGCACAATGGCATGCAGGAACGAGGTATTGCGCTTAAGCGGCTTGGGATTCAGCCCCAGCGGAGTCTCTTTCTGGCGGGCAGCCTCACCAGGGGTCAGCATTCCGGCCCGCTGCATGCGGTCAATCACATCGTTTCGCCAGCGCCAGTTCAGTTCAGCATTGCGAATGGGGTTATAGTTCTCCGGGTTCTTGATGAGAGCCGCAATACTGGCTGCCTCGCGCACGGTCAGGTCTGCGGGTTCCTTGCCAAAGTAGCCCAGCGAAGCGGCGCGGATGCCATGATAACCACGGCCGAAATACACGCGGTTGATGTAGAATTCGAGAATCTGCTGCTTGTCGTACTTCTTCTCAATACGCATGGCAAGGAAGATTTCCACCACCTTGCGTTCGTATCGGCTGCCGCCACGGGCCATGGTTCGCATTTCCAGGTCATAGGCATTTCGGGCAAGCTGCTGCGTGATGGTGGAGGCACCCTGATTGGCATGGCCGCCTGCGGCAGCAGCTTCCTTGGCCGCACGAATGATACCTACGGGGTCAAAGCCGTTGTGAGTCCAGAAATTCTTATCTTCCTGTGCCACCAGCGCATCTATCATGGCCCGCGATATTTTATCGTAAGTCACATAGCTACGATTCTCATCATAGATCCGACCAATTTCCTCACCATTACGGTCAAAGATGATACAGGGATGATCCAGATTGTTGATATCCTCGAGATTAAACTCTTCTGCCCATTTCTGATACTTGGCCGTTACAGAGGTAAAGAGAGCATAGCCCAGCAGGGATATTGTAACAAGAGCCACTCCCAGAACAATGGCAAAACGAATCAGCACACGCCTCAACCAGCTGCGGAAACTGCGGTACATGAGCGTTCTTTCCTTGACAGCCTTACGCCTGCGGCGACGGTCTGCCGCGGCTTTTCGTTCGTTCTGGTAGTCGTCAAGGTTATCCATGCTTCAGCGTGCATGATTTTAGCAAAATGAGCACCTCATAGCAAGCGGCAAATGCTTATGCTGCACCATTAGATGATGAAGGACGCACAAATCTGAGGAATACGGCACCACAGACCACCATCACCACCACGCCAATACCGGAGGAGAGGCCCAGGGGCAGCTCAATTCCACATTCCCGGGCATAGAAAAGGAAGGTGGTGCACATGCAGGTCATGAACAAGGCCGGCACCACGGCCAGCAGGCTGTTCCGCCCCCGGCGGCGCAGGCAGGCAGCAATGCTCCACAATGTAAAGCAGGCCAGAGTCTGATTCCCCCAGCCGAAATAACGCCAGATGACACTGAAATCAAGCTGCGAAATGAAAATGACCACAAGGAAGAGAGGCACTGCCAGAATCAGACGAGACAGCGGACGAGTCTGGCGGATGTTCAGCATATCGGCCAGCATGAGGCGGCTGCTCCGCATAGCAGTATCTCCGCTGGTAATGGCCAGCACCACCACCCCCAGCACGGCAACAGCCCCGCCATAAGGGCCGAGCAATGTGGTACAGGCGGCATGAACGGCAGCAGAGGGATTCTGCTGAACCAGCATCCCCATCGTGGCAGAATCTGTCACGAGCACCTCGCGCAGCGTCAGACCAACGACGGCCCAGACCAGAGCCACCATACCCTCGACAACCATGGCGCCATAGAAAAGACGGCGTACATTCCGGGCTTCGCTGGTGCAGCGCACCATCATGGGGCTCTGCGTGGCATGGAATCCGGATATGGCACCGCAGGCAATGGTAACGAAGAGCATGGGCCATACCGAAAGACCGGCAGGGTGCTGGTTGCTGAGAAAATCCAGATTGGGCAGTACGTCATAACCGCTCAGGGGCAGCATGATGAACAACCCCGCGGCCATAAAGAGAAACACAGCCCCGAAAACCGGGTAGAGCCGCCCAATGATGACCTGAATGGGAAGAATTGTTGCAAGGAAGTAGTATACCAGGATGATGATGCTCCATCCGAATGGTGAGGTCACCCCGACAATGTTGCTGAGCATTCCGGCAGGAAGCAGAGTAAACACCACCCCCACCATGACCAGGAGGAAAATGCAGACAAAACGCATAGCATGCCGGGCGGGTTCGCCCAGGTACTCGCCCACCAGTTCAGGCAGATTAGCCCCATTACGTTCCGCAGACATGGCCGCGGCAAGGAAATCATGCATGGCCCCGGCAAAGATGCAGCCAATCACAATCCACAGCAGAGCCACCGGCCCGAAAAGGCATCCGGACACAGCACCCACCACCGGCCCCAGCCCGGCTATGTTCAACAATTGGATGAGAAAAATCTTCCAAGCAGGCAGAGGCACATAGTCCACACCATCCGGCGACTTCACGCAGGGCATGATGGTATTTTTATCAAAACCATATACTTTCTCGGCAAATCGCCCATAGAACACATAGCCGAGAACAAGAAGCAAAAGGCACAGAAAGAATACAGAAAGACCCAGCATAGTGGCAGAAAATAACCGGTGGGAGATTACACCCACCGGTCAGAAAAATCAAGTATTTTGTGGCTTATGCCACGTATCCTCGATTAAAAGTCATCGCCATCTGTATCAGCACCGCTGCCCTCGAAATCTTCATCGACAGAACCCACATCGTCATCAGATGCAGGAATCTCGGTAGACCCCATGGCCGTGGTAGAACCACCGGGTGCAGGTGCAGGAGTATCATTCCCGCCAACACCGGAGCCATTGCCGGAGTCATCAATGCTCTTGTTATCCACTCGGTTGATTTCTGTGGGAATAGGCTCATCTGTGAGCTTGCCGCCTTCCACCCAGATGACGAGAGCCCCTTCAGCATACGCACCATAGGTCGACTTGGGGTCAATGTTACGCATTTCGGTATACAGCGCACGCAGGCGTTCCTTGGAAGCAGGCTCCATTCCCTCCCCACCACGGCGCAGATGCCCGGCATACGCAGCCATAATCATCTGGCGCTGCAGTTTGGAATAACCGCCCTGTGCCATCATCTTACGCACGTGAGCATTGGCCTGGTCATACGACTTGATCTGCAGGGCTTCCACCAGCGTCGTCGGGTCGAAGTTGAGTCGGTTCTTCAACTCCGGGTCGCCTTCAGCACCCTTCGGATCAGTCAATCCACGGGGCATGCGGATATCGTAATCCGAAGCCTCAAGGAGCAGCTCTGCCCGCTTGTCTCCCTTTGCTTTGCGGGCCCTGTCCAGGATTTTCTCCTGCTGGTAGAAATTATCCAGATGCACCTTGAGAGCCGCCAGGGCTGTTTCAGGGTCCTTCATTTCATCCGGTTTCTGCACCACTGCACGCAGGTTTTCCTCAGAATCAACCACGGCAAGACAAGGATAACTCCAGATGCCATGGGGAAGCCGCTTGCCACCGAGGCGCTTCTCCATATCCTTTTTTTCCCTGTCATTGGGCTGCTGATACAGGGGCATTTCCAGGAAAGTGGCCTGGCGGATATAGGGGGCAATCTTGTTCTTCTTGATAAAGGCCTCGTAAGTTGCCTGCCCTACCTTATCATAGTTCGCCCCGTAAATGAAAATAACAATAGGGTGCTTACCTGCCTTGGAAAGAGCATCCGGATAAGTGCGGGCTATTGCAGACCAGGCGGGGGCACTCATCACTACCCCCATTACCAATGCCTTGAAAAGATTCCTGAACATATATAACTTTCTTTCTACAGATTAACGCTGCGGTTTGCCATACACATAGAAGCCGGCAATGCCCGGTTCATACTTATCGCCCTCGCGCAGCATACGCACGAACTTGCCGGAAACACCGCTGGATTTCAGATCAAAACGAATCATGTTCCCCTCAATGTTGCCATTGGGGCGTACACGCTGCCAGTTCTGGCCATCATCCGACACTTCAAGATAGAACGGGCGATCATTCTTGAGCTTCTTTTCATGGCTGACGCAGACAACGCCATTGAAATCACACTTCTTCTCGAGGCCGACTGTCAGGCCTGACTTTCCTTCAAACTTGCCGGGCATGGTACCACCAAAACGCTGAAGAACACCCCAGTGCAAACAGCAATCCTTCATATCGCCAATCGTTGTAGCCGTATCAATCCACCCCGTGGTGGAGACCACACGCCCGGCAAAGCCTTTGACCTGCGGCCCCTTCTTGGGGAAATTCTTCTTACACTTGCGGTATGCAAGCTTGCCAATGGCCTGGAAAGTGCCACGTTCCTTACCCTTGGCAGCAGCATGGATAGCCTCGCCCAGAGTAGCCCATGTTTCATCGAGCTGCTTCTTGGAGGTACTGGTACGGCTCATGGCCTGAACCAGCATGTTGGTGAATTCCTCCTGAATCTTGCCATCCCCCTCGGGCAGCTTACCTACGTATCCCAGCCCCCATGTCAGCACGGCACCGGAATAATCCGGACGCCGCATCAGCACACGCAACGATTCCCGCAGATAAGATTTCCGGTCGGCATCGGAATTGCAGGTGGCAATCTGGGCATCGAGCACAGGTGCAATGTCCCAACGGTTTGTACCCCAGTCCTTAAAGTGAGTAAACAAACTGGAGAACATTCTGTTGAGTTTTACGCGGTCTTTCACAAGAGGGGCGAGGTTCGGATACACATAACGTGCCAGCATGGTGGCCGCAGCGTGGTAGTGAGTCTTACCCATTCCATCCATCACGGCATCATGCAGAGTCTGCCACTTTTCGCGGTCCTCGGGAGCCTTGAACTTGAGATAAGCTGCATAACGCTTCAGAGCAGGCCAGTTGTTAGGCTGGAACTTGGCAGAGATTTCATAACTGTTAAAGGCCGCTTTCATCTTACGGCGAGCAGTCAGAAAATCAGCCATGGAAACCATCTGGTCTGCTGCCATGGTCTTGAAACGGTCTTCGTACAGCTTCTGGGTAAGAATAAGGAAGTCCCATTCCGGCTCACCCCAGAATGTCTTATGAAGGTCCTTCCTCCAGTAAATGGAGTTACCAGCACGCCACTCATTACCAATACGCATGGCATAGGCGCAGTGACCGGGCTCACCCATCGTGGAGGCAGGCAGACCTGCAGCAAGAGCGCTGAAGGTGGCATAGTGCGAAAGTGCACCGCAAACACCGCCGATTTCACGATACGCCCAGCCCGTGGTGAAGTTCACGTACTTCCAGATAGGTGCCAGATAGGCAGAAGAGAACACAGAGTCACCTGCAACATTGCGGAGGCGGTACTCGAGCTGCCCCTCAGCCCCAAAATACTGCTCCATGGGCAGGCGCACATTGTCGCGATGCCAGGTGAGGTTGCGACGGCTGCCCCACTGGCCGGCACCATCGCTGGGCTGCTTGCACCCGGTCACAAAGCGGGTCTCCCAATACTGCAGCTTATCAAAGTAAGCATTAAGCTTGCCCTCCTTCCAGCTCTCATTGTAGTATTTGAAACGGGAAACGAGATCATTCTCGCTCCAGCCCTCACGGGCAAATTCCAAGGCTGCCGTCGTGGCAATGCGGCGGGTGGCAGGCACTTCCATTTCTTCTGCCCCGGCTATACCATACAATGTTTCTAGATAGCAGAGCCCCTTGTCTATATTCTTTGTCGGGCCGGAATAGAGCGTATTGCTCAGCCAGTTCAGATCCCCCCCCAGATCAGCCAGTAACGCCTTACCCTTCGGGCGGATTGCCACGCTGCGAATCGCCTGGGAGCCAGCTTTGCGAATCAGGGTGATGCGGGCCAGGTCCAGACGATTGGCAGGAGACTGCAGGAACTTGATAATGGAGGCATCATCCAGCTTACCCAGTTTCTTCAGCACCCGGTCTGCCAGGTCGTAGTAGATTTTTTCAGGATTAGCCCAGTCCTCTGCCTTGAATTCATCATTCTTGTAGTTTTCCTGCTCCTGCTTTTCAAGCATTTCGGCCGTACGGCGCATTTCGGCCAACGCAGAGGAAAATTCAGCATTCACACGGGCTTCCGGCACCACGTTCTGCTTGGGGTCAATCGGCACATTTTCCTCATCAAATTTTTCATCATCCTGCCCAGTGATGCGGCGATCCGGAGTTTTATCCTCTGGTTCTTCCTGCCACTTAGCATCATCATCATCATCCACGTATTCATCATCATTGGTCCAGTCATCCACCTTGATGTTGCGAACCGGGGGTCTGTGTTGGTGCACCACCTGCTCTGTCTTCTCCACCTTGGAAGGAAAGAGTACGGGGAATATGGCTACACCTACGCAGAAGAAGAGAAATGATGCCGTAAGAAGTTGAATGAGTCTTGCAGACATGATGATAAAACAGGACGATGTGATGAGATAAGGGTTATCGACTTTGCAAAGCGTTGTAAGTAGAACGGGCAGAATGGCGGATGATGGAATCGGAATGTTCCATAAACGGCTTCACCGCAGGCATGGCATCCCTGGTTCCATTGACTTCAAGGAATTTGAGGATAGCACCGGCAAGGCGGATATCAGAAGTTGACTGCAACCGGCTGATGAGGGGCGCATGCACGCGGTAACCCAGCAGATTCAGCATCTCTGCCCAGGCAACCGGGTTCTCACACCACAGGTCGACAATAGGGTTGACCATAAGGTCAGGCACCTGGAGAATAAGATAACGGGTAACAGCCGGGGAGACTTCTCGCTTCAACGCACGGCGGGCTTCAAAATACTTGAGGCAATGCTTTGTGGCTTCCTTATCATCAGGAATACTGTAAACCACCATAGCCTCAATCAGTTCAGAGTACGTATCCGGCTCAGTCAACCAGGGATCATTGAGCACCTGCAGCAGAGTGGAACGGATTTCACCGCGCAGGACACGCACATTCGAATGAGCCAGAGAACGTGCAGACATGCGTACTCGCATCGGGTCCAGGCACTTCATCTCGTTCAGGTTGGCCACCACATACGACGGATTCATCGGCGAGGACAACACATCGGGTGAATACTGGCTTACCAGATTTGCCTTATCCGCATCAAAACGCACCTCGTATACACCCTTGGAGGGAGCCGCGTAGGTAACAGTACCAAAGCGAGAGAGTATAGGGGAAATGTTCTGCCGGGCTCCGGATACATTGGTTACCACATACAGCGCACCATTGGCCCGGGTATGGGCACGGGTATATTCTGACTGCAGCAGGCGGGTCAGGGCATCGCGCACAATATCACGAGCCCGGCGGTCCTGATTATCAATGAACACCGCATAGTGTGTCACACGATTTGAAATGGAACGCAGGGAGTAGAACACCTGAAGGTCGGCATCCGTCAGAATCGGGCCGGTTACATTATCAGCCGAAACCTGCACATCTGCCATCTGTTGCTGAGCCTTGATTTCTGAGGCTCTGCGCTCTGCCTCATTCAACGCATATTCCAGAATGTTAGGCATCACCCATCCCAGCACCAGAATGACACCAGCCATCACGTAGACCGTTTTCTTGAAATAAACAGAAGCCGTAGCTACAAGCCCGGCACTCACCACGCAGAAAATCATGGAGAAGAGGCGTTGAGACTCTATATCCTCATTAGCCAGGAAAGTGATACCTTCCTCCTTGTCGCTTGCGATGAAGATAAGGGCGCAGACAGCAAAGATAAGCAGCCCTAAAGAAAGCCTCAACGTGCCGGCAACATTAAAGGCATGCCCGGAAGCATACACCCCGCCCATGGTTTCAGCACGGGCAGACTGTCTCTTCATTGAAGACTTATACTCAGCAACGAGCGCAGCATGCTCCTCGTCATTCAATCTGGGAGCAGTTGCGGCAAACTCATTCCTCAGACATTCCGGGCAAACGGTAATATCCTCCTTCGTTGCATTAAACTTACGATGGCACTTGCTGCACTCAATTTCCATTGCACCCCTTTTATACCAGACAGATAAGCCCATTGCAAGCCAGAATAAGCCGGAATCCTGTATCAGCCGGAAAAATTAGACTGATAACAGCTCAGAAGGCGTACCGCACAGAACTGGCGGGTAAAGTGCCTGTCCCGGCAGGCCGTGAAGCGCCACCAGCAGGAGAAGATTGCCGCGGTGCAGGAGCATACGTATTTGGAATCTGGATAATGGTCGCATGCTGCCCGCGGGTTACCATGATATTGCCTGCATCCAGTCCGGCGGGTTCCTGAATGACGCGTATGGTAGTGCAAGCATCCAGATCATTGCTGAGAGCCGGGAACTGCATGAGAGGAGCATTCCTGTCCACCCCTACGGAAGCAGCTGTCTCTACCACCCCCTGCTCTGCGGGATACAGAGCAAATGCCACGGCAACAACGCCGAGCCCCAGCGCAGAGGCCCCGAAAGCCAGTCGGCCGCGTCCGAAATTATCCAGCATCTGTAGGATGTGAGCCAGAAGATGGCGCCGCGCCGGACAGCAGACCGCCTCACGAGCCACGCGTTCATGGAAATCAGCCAGGAACCGGCCTTCAAAGTCTGCTTCCTCCACACGTTCAACCTTTAATGTAGCCAACAGGGCTAAGAGATGCTCCTCTGTTTCAAAAGACGCGGGATTAGGAATACGGGCCATAATGCAGGATAACAGTTCGTGAGAGACAGGGTATAGACAAACTTCTGCAGATTTTGTTCAAACAGATGTGATTTTTCTTCCGTAAAAAAAGCCCTAGGCAACAGGAGCAGTAAAAATCCGCTTTTTAAGCAGATTTCCAGCCTGTTCATCCAGCCAGGAACAAATCATCTGTTCACAGGCAGCAATCTCTGCCGCACGCAGGCGGCGTGTCTCTGCGGTTGCCTGTTCCAGAGCATCCATATCATACACATTCACATCATCAACCAGAGCACAGGCCGGGTCAACATTTCTGGGCACGGAAAGGTCTATCAGGCAAATCGGTCTCTGCCGTTTCTGCTGCACCTGTTCCATCACGCCCGGAGACACCACATACACAGGAGATGCCGTAGAGACAATCACAATATCAATATTTTCCAAATAGGGAATCCATTCTGTAAAACGAATCACCTTGCCCCCCACCTGAGCCGCCAGCTCCACCGCTCGGTCATAGGAGCGATTGGCCACAAATATACTTTCTGCACCACGGGAACGCAGGCTCTGCGCCGTTGTCCGGGCCACCTCACCAGCACCGACCACCATCACATTGGAACCCGCCAGATTCCCCAGCATCTCCTGAGCCATCTGCACTGCTGCCGCCCCCACAGATGTGGGGCCGCTCGTAATCTGGGAACTGCTGCGTACCTTCTTCGCAATGGTAAAGACATTCTGAAAGGTGCGGTTTGCAAACCCCGCTGTTACACCAGCTTCCAGAGCCACGCGGTATGCCTCCTTCAGCTGGCCGAAAATCTCCGTTTCACCCACAACCATTGAATCCAGACCAGAACCAACTGCGGCAAGATGAAACAAAGCCTCCTTCCCCTGGTAGTGGTAAAACATTCTGCGACGCTCAGAAGCGTCCGGCGTATTACCGAGAAAATGCTGAAGAATATGGGGAAGCGCGGTTTCCGCATTCCGGCTCCAGTAATAGATTTCTGTGCGATTGCAGGTAGAGAGAAGCACACACTCCTCCACCCCCGGGAGTGCGGCCAGCGCGGCATTTACCTCAACCTGGCGGGATTTTCCCACAGCAAACTGCTCGCGGAGCGCCACCGGGCAGCTGCGATAGTTCACACCAAGGCAGAACATCTGCATCTCACTCTCCATACTTACTTCTGAGACTTAACAATGGCCTCCACCAGGCTGGGGATAGTGTGCGCCGAGGCTTCAATATCCGGGGTCAGGCCATATTCAGCCAGAGTAGCCGTAGTCACAGGGCCAATGCTGGCAATGCGGCAACCTGCCGGCAAGGGAATTTTCATATCCATGAAATGACGCACCGTACTGCTGCTGGTAAAGGTGACAATATCAGCCCCCTCCTCACGCAGCCGCTCCCGGGTTCCATTCACATCCTCAGTTTCAGGAACAGTGCTATAAGCCAGACATTCGTCCACAATGGCCTGTCTCTTCATCAATTCATCGTAAATAACGCGGCGCGCCTGCTCACCATGCACCCAGAGCATCGTAACATTTGCCACCCCGCCAAACTCATCGCCCTTGCGGTCAAACTC
>CAJGDB010000004.1 GCA_904502165.1 uncultured Akkermansia sp. | reverse complement strand
ACAGAGGCGTAGAAAGATTTGAGATCAATGGCGATGTACGATTTAGGCTGCATCCGTGGTGGAACAGTGTACACGAGATGCCACGACCATGCAAGACAGGAGAGGTGATATCCGGAGTGCTGACGCGGTTGTATAGGTGCCGCCAGCTTCCACATAGCTAATCATTCTCACGGAGGCGGGGATTTCCTCGCCGTTCTGAGACAGCGGAGTGCAACGAACCGAAATGCGAGCAGAATTGTATTCTGTCGATATTGCCAGCTGACCGCTGCAACGCTCACCTCGCCATCCCTGCAATTTCATAGCTTCAGGGGTAATTTCCTGATGGAAAGGATAGGCTGAACCAACCGTGAGCCTTTTATCTGTGGCTGTGGTAATAGCCAGCTTTGTAGCCTTGGGCTGAATAATCGGGATGCGTGGCGTAGTTGCATCGTAAATAGGATGTCGTTCCGCCGTATCTACAGCCCAAGCCCCTGCGGTAAATGAGGCGCACAAGCACAGAAGAGCATGTCTGGAAAAAGTTATGTTGTTCTTGTACCATATCCCTTAATGTAAACGAATCTCAAAGTGTGTCTTTAGGGATTTTGAGCTTGCAAAAAAACGCACAAAGTACATAATAGTACCATGTTCTACAAATATCTTTTCCCTCTTCTGGCAAGCGGCATTGTGGTCGCTTCTGAAAGTTTTGAGACTATGTCTGCCGGTGCTATTTCTTCGGTAAGCACGGCTTATGGCGAGTTGGTGGCGGAACCCGGTCATGCCGAAATCTTTCAAGGCGATGCTCGAACCGGGGCTCAGTACTTGCTCATCAAAGGTGGTGCGGAGCGTACCGTGAAGTTGGCTCTCCCCGAACCTTTGAAAGACGTTGCTCAGCTGACATTCTGGGTGCAGCGGTGGACAGCTAACGGCAATTTCCGGCTTCAGGTAGTAGCTGTAACGCCTGCTGGCGATGTAGTCGTGCAAGGTAATCAACCCGCTGCCGTGAAAGAATATGCACATCAGGCAAGAGTGATTTTGCCCGCAGGAACAACAGCGGTAAAGCTGGTCTGCTCCAGCGCGGAGGCAGGTGGCGCGTTGATAGACGACTTGGAGCTGTTTGTAGGAGATATGCGGTTCAGTTCTGCAGAGCTGTGCAATACGGGAGCTCAGCCTATTCTGCTGCGTGCGCCCATCAATCCCATTTTCAGTTATAAGCTGACAACTGTTGGAGCCGCTAATCCCGTATCCATTGATGCGTTTAAGCTCAAAATCACTCCGGCAAATGCTGTTTCCAAGGTGACATTGCGCTCCGGCATTTCCGACCGCTCCGTAGATGGCACTATTGGAATGAAGTTCCGCAAGGGGAAAGTGTATGGTGCCGCCACCCCGGCTTCTGATGGCTCGGTGGCAGTCAGCACTTCCGAGCCGCTCTCTCCCGGTGAAACGGAATTCTGGGTGGATGTTACTCCCGCTCCCGGCGTAAAAGTTGGCAGCAATATCACTGTTGAAGTTCAGGGATTAACTGTTGGCGGTAAGGACTGCAAGATTCCCAGCCAGAGCGTCACCCAGAGAGTTGGTTATCTCGTGGCTGTCCCGGATGCCAAGGTGGCTACCATTTCCGAGGGTGATAGAGATTGCATCACTTACCGCATCCCCGGCATGATTCGCACCAACAAGGGTACATTGCTGGCATGCTTCGATGCCCGCTACGCTAATCATCTCGACCTGACTGCTGATATTGACGTGGCCGTTGTCCGTTCCGAAGATGGAGGTATGACATGGAGCGAACCTTATGTGGCAATGGATGCCGGATTCGGTAAAGGAAACGGATGCGGCGACCCCTGCATTCTGCAAGACAGCACTACCGGACGCATCTGGGTACAGGCACTTGCCACTCACTTCGATAAGAATCCCTGTATTTTTAATTCGAGCCAAGGTTTCAACCCCGATACCACCGGGCAATGGGAGATGGTATACAGCGATGACGATGGCAAGACCTGGAGTAAGAACATCAACGTCACTACGCAGATTAAGAATCGCGAATGGAATCTTATTCTGGCTGGCCCCGGTTGCGGTATCACCACAAGCAAGGGCGTTCTCGTATTCCCCGCCCAGATATGGCAGAACGGAGCAAATCCGCGAGGTCGCAGTACAATTTGCTACTCCAAGGATGGAGGCCTGACATGGACGTATGGCACAGGTGTCCCCATGTTCACCTCTGAATGTCAGGTGGTGGAACTTGCCGATGGTGCGTTAATGCTCTCCTGCCGCAACGAGACATTCCAAGGGAAGCGTGCGGTGTATATCACCCGAGACTTCGGTAAGACTTGGCAAGAGCATGAAACTCATAAGAAAGCGCTCAATGACCCCGCTTGCCAAGCTTCCCTGATTACACTGGAAAGCAAGAAGTATGGCCGAATCATGCTTTACTCTCACCCGAATTCCAAGCCGAAGCTGCGCAATCACATGACCATCCATGTCTCTACGGATGAAGGTAAGACATGGAGCGAGGGTTTGGTGTACGATGTGCGCGAATGCTGGGGGTACTCCTGCATTGCTCCCATCGATGACGAAACTATCGGCATCATCTACGAGCCCGCCCATGTCAGCGAGACCAATGACTACCATGGTATGGGATTCCTCCGAATCCCGCTGAGTGAGATTATGCCTCAACCAACGAAATAAACAGTAACTCATACCGCAAATCGTCGCCGCCTTGGTTCTACCAGCGGCGACTTTTTGTATAAGCTGTTCTTGCTGGTTGTTTAGATACGACTCCAATATGTCACAAAACTAGCCAAAAGTCGAGGATTTGCTCGAAGTGGAGTCTTGGTCTGCCGGGTGCGGGTCATGGTCTTGCAGGGGTGCTGGAGTAAGTAAAATTAGCGAAATCAAGCATTAATTTGCAATTTGACATGACAAGATGGGTACTCGGAAAAAATGGTAACAAAGTGTAACCCTAAATCCAAAAAAGGTAACAAAAAGTAACAAGATGGAGGCAGTTATTCGAATTTTTCGAATAACTGCCGACTTTATAGTTCGGCCTTCGTATAGTGATCAGGAAACGATGACTGTGCTCCAAACAATGTACAAGCATCAGGATTGACTAATCGCCCCGAGTTCTTTTGCTGGCCTCCCTCCGGCGCATCCCACAAAAACAGAAAGTGAGCCAGGAAGAGCTGACTTAGCCTTTGTAGAACTTGTTGATGATGAGGGCGAGGGCCCCGTCGCCGGTTACATTGCAGGCGGTGCCGAAGTTATCCATGGTGATGTAAAGGGCAATCATGAGAGCCTGTTCCTGTTCGCCGAAGCCCAGCATGCTCTGCAGTACGCCCAGTGCGGCCATGATAGCGCCGCCCGGTACACCCGGGGCTGCGACCATGACCACGCCCAGCATCAGAATAAAACCGGCCATATGGCTGAATTCCACAGCAGTGCCCTGCATCATCATGAGCGCAATGGCGCAGGCTACGATTTTAAGGGTGCTGCCTGAGAGGTGAATGGTGGCACAGAGGGGCACAACGAAGCCGGCTACATCCTTATCGACCCCGTTGGCAATGGTCTGGCGCAGGGTTACTGGTATGGTGGCGGCGCTGGATTGTGTGCCCAGGGCGGTGAAATAGGCCGGAAGCATCCGGAAAAGAAGGGGGAAGGGGTTGCGTTTGTTCAGCAAGCCGGCCATGCTGTACTGGAGTACGAGAATAAGGATGTGCAGCACAAAGATGACACCGATAATCTTGATGAATACAGTAAAGACGGCAGCCGCCTGGCCTGAATAGGCCATGTTGAGTGCAATGCCGAAAATGAAGAGCGGCAGCAGAGGGATGATGACTCTGGCAATGGTGCGGTAGATGATTTCGCGGAAGTCATTGAATACCCCGTGCAGCGCAACGCCTTGTACATTTGCCATGCCCAGCCCCAGGATAAAGGCAAGCACCAAGGCGGTCATGACCCCCATCAGCGGGGGAATATCGATGCTGAAATACGGGGTGGCATTGTTTTCCTGGAAAAGGGAGGTAGCAAGGGTTCCGGCTTCGATGAGTTCCGGAAAGATGCTGATGCTGGTGAAATAGGAGGCAAAGCCGGATACCAGGGTGGCTATGTAGGCCAGCAGTGTGGTTGCCAGCAGCATGCGACCTGCCTTTTTCCCTATATCCGCAATCGCCGGGGCTACGAGCCCGACTATCAGCAGGGGGATGATGAAGCCCAGAAATTGCCCGAACAGGGCATTGAAGGTGACAAATACGCGGGTTGCCTTCAGCGGCAGCACATCGCCCAGCAGAAAGCCCAGAATCATGGCTGCTATGATACGTCCGACCAATCCTATCTTAAACCTCTTCATACCTGACTTGAGTATAGCACCTGAATGAAGAAGATGCAATTTATTTTGTAGCTATAAGGACAAAAAAACCTTGCATTTCTGCAAGGTTTTCCGGGATACGAAGTATAAGATTCGAACTTATGACCCCATCCGTGTGAAGGATGTGCTCTACCACTGAGCTAACTTCGCATGTGCTGCATCCCTGACGGGTGCGGCGAGATATTACATGATGCATCATCAGAATGCAAGCCTTTTTTTAGGATTTTTTATCCTGGAGCCGGACTGGTGGTTCTTGATGCTTGAAACTGATAGCTTAGTAGAAAAAAGGCAGAATCTGCAATTGAGCAGATTCTGCCTTGATAGCCCCGGCGGGAATCGAACCCACATCTAAGGTACCGGAAACCTTCGTCCTATCCATTGAACGACGGAGCCATTGAACGCGGCAGATATTGCCACAGCTCAGGCAGGATGTCAAGAGACTATGTCTGACATGTTCAGAGATGAAGGGAAGGCGCAGGGTGCGCGGGATTCCGCCGCAAGGGTAAAGTGTGCAATTTTCCCCCTTTTTCTGTTTCATCACGGCTAGCGGGGGAAGGGCTCATTGCCGTCCTTCCCCCCACACCCCATCCGGGCCAGGGCAGTTTGGGCACCTTGGGTGACTTTTTTGGGGCTTTCCGGTGTCGCGTTTGTTTTTACACTTCTCAAAGTGTGCGAATTTTAGGAAACTGAAGGAAATTTGTATTGACTGATGAGCCCTTAATCTATATACTCACTCTTGCCTTGCCAGGCCCGGTGGCCGGGCGGGTCTAAACTTAAAAACCATTTATCCTACAATTATGGCTAAATACGCTATTAACGGTTTCGGTCGCATTGGTCGCAATGTGCTTCGCGCCATGTCCCAGGCCGAGCTCGAGAAGGTTGTTGCTATTCACGACCTTACCCCCATTGCTACCACCGCTCACCTGCTTAAGTACGACTCCACGCAGGGCAAGTTCAAGGGCACCATCGAGGTTGATGGTGACAACCTTGTTGTGAACGGCCACCCCATCAAGATTGTTGGCGGCATGCTGGGCCCGGATCAGCTTCCCTGGGCCGAGCTGGGTGTTGATGTTGTTCTTGAATCCACCGGTCTCTTCACCGCTCGTGAGAAGGCTGAGGGTCACATCAAGGCCGGCGCCAAGAAGGTTCTTATCTCCGCTCCCGCCAAGAACCCCGACCTGACTTTCTGCATTGGCATTAACGACAACGAGTACGATGCCGAGAAGCACAACATCGTGTCCAACGCTTCCTGCACCACTAACTGCCTTTCCCCCATGGTGAAGGTTCTCAACGATAAGTGGGGCATCGAGAAGGGTATGATGAGCACCATCCACTCTTACACCAACGACCAGCGCATCCTTGACCTGCCGCACAGCGATCCCCGTCGTATGCGCGCCGCTGCCATCAACATCATCCCCACCACCACTGGCGCTGCCAAGGCTATCGGTGAGGTGATTCCCCAGCTCAAGGGTCTGCTTAACGGCGCTTCCTTCCGCGTGCCCACCCCGACCGGTTCTCTGACCGACTTCGTGGCCGTGCTGAAGAGCGACGTGACTGTTGAGGAAGTGAACGCAGCCATGAAGGAAGCTGCCGAGGGTCCGCTTAAGGGCATCCTCGAGTACTCCGAAGAGGACCTTGTTCTCCAGGACATCGTTTCCAACCCCCACTCCTGCATCTTCGACGCCGGCTTCACCTATGTGGTGGGCGGCAACATGGTGAAGGTTTGCGGCTGGTACGACAACGAATGGGGTTACTCCAACCGCGCTGCCGAAGCTATGAAGAAGCTGGGCGACAGCATCTGCTGCTGCTGCAAGGGCTAAAACCCGCCAGCTGACTCCATAGAGCCAGCATTTACGACTCCGGAAAGCTCCTCATGAGCTTTCCGGAGTCTGCTTTTTCCGATTTTCAGTTTCCAGGCAACCATATAACTTCATTATCGCAGGCGAAACGACGATTCTTCGTTGGGGGCGATTGTTGAGGCAATGCGACAGACCCCAAAAATTGGTTTGTGAGGATATTTGCGTTGTCTTGAACCTCAGAATATGCTATAGTGCGCGCGTTATGAATTATCTGCGCGCTCTTGCTGTATCCCTGTCTTTTTTGTTTATGACGCAGCCGGTATGGGCGGCAGAGGAGGCTGTTGCTTCTGAGCGGCCTGTAGTTGCTGAAGTCCTTTCCAATGCAAGCTGCCTGACGAAGAAGAAACCTAATCTTAAGGCAAAATACTACATGTTCCTTCGTTCCGCCAGCTGGTGTGTGCCGTGCCAATTCATTGTTCCCAAGTTGTTGAAGGATTATGGCAAGATGCGTACGGCTCAGATGGAGCTGATTCTACTCGGGCAGGAGGATGAGGCTGCGGTGAAGGCATATATGAAGGAGCACAAGTATAAGTGCCCTGGTGTCATGGGTAGCGTTGCGAGTGATATCCCTGGTATAGATTTTTCAGGTTTCGGGCTTCCTTCGGCCTGCATTGTGACTGCGGATGGCCAGTTTGTGGCTAAAAGCGGTGGCATCCACATGTATGAGTGGAAGAAACAGCTGAAGGAATACCAGATGTCCCAGCTTAGGAAAAAGTCCGAATCCCAGCAGGAGGAGTGAGGGTGGCCTGCAGTATCAGTCTGCAAAGTCAGCGTAGTCGGGAAAATCAGAGGGTGCCAGTTCCTCCAGCTCATGGACTATTTCCCATAAGTCCAGCTTACGCCTGCGGCTGTGGTGGGCGTGTATGGCGAACAGATAAAGCGCGAGTTTGATGACGGAGGTGCGATCGAGGTCCCACCCGTTCATGATTTCGTTCATGTATGAATCCATGGTTCTCGTGCTGCGGAATGTATAGGATTTTCTCATTATTGCTCCAGGAGGTTGAATATAGTGTAGCGGATTGTTAATCCGCTTAGCTTGAATGCGTTTTGTTATTTCATGATGGAGAGCCGGTAAATGTGCTGCCTGTTGTTGATTACCTGGCATAAATTGTGATGCTGAATGTGTGGATGCCTTTCATAAACAGTTGCTTTGCCTGAAATTGTGTTCCGGGTGCGATTTTCTTCTTGACGACGGATTAACAATCCATTTTCTCTCCTCGAAAAGAAGATATGAAAACGAATACGGAACTTAATATAGATCAAATTAAATCAATGATTATGAGCCTTTTCTCAATGATGGAAAAGTCGAATAATGTTGTTATTCAATTTGAGCAGGCAGTGCGGGAATCCATCGAGGCCCGCAAAGGCAGGCGTGCACGCACTCTGGCAGAAATACGGAGTGTCTGCGCGCGATTGATGCGGCTTGCCCCAGGCCTGGCCGAGCGAAACGTGTGTAGTATGAATCGCGCAGAATGCGCTCATCTTATATCTATGGCCAATAGTGAGCGGCAACGGTATAAGGTGAGGGCTATTCTGCATGGTGTTTTTGAATATTGCCGAAGGCAGGAATGGTGTTTGACGAACCCGGTAAGTCTTATTCAGCTGCCGGTGCTGAAGGAACAGGAGGTGCGCCCCTTGTCGTGGGATGCCTTGCGACGTTTGCTTAAAATAGTGCGTCTACCCCGGCACAGACCCTGCATGGCGCCCTTGGGGCTTATGCTTTGGGCCGGGGTGCGGCCGGCAGAGGTGTCCCGCTTGAGCTGGGATGATATAGATTGGGAGGAATCTGTTGTGAGTCTGCGCCCTGTGCATTCAAAGACGGGCGGTTGCCGGCATGTGCAGATTCAGCCGGTATTACGTGTCTGGCTACGGGAATCGCCACGGTGTCGGCGCTTGATTTGCCCTCCGGACTGGAATCGCCGCTGGCGACGCTTACGGGATGCTGCGGGAATCATACCCTGGCAGCAGGATGTGCTGCGCCATACTTTTGCCAGTTATCATGCAAAATTCTTTCATGATTTTGCCCGTTTACAGGAGGATATGGGCCATCGTTCTTCGGCTTTGCTTCGTACGCGTTATCTGAGCATGCAGGGGCTTACTGCTGCCCATGCCAGGGAATTCTGGAGACCGGGTGCATGGTGATGCGGCTGTGTATCAGAGCACCATGGCCATGATGAGCATGCCTGTGGTCACGCCGTAGATGCTCAGGTGGTGGTGCCCCCAGCGCTCGGCCATGGGGAGCAGTTCGTCAAAGGATATGTAAATCATGATGCCGGCCACACACGCAAAGAGTACTGCCAGGAGCGCAGGGCTGAGGAATGGCAGCAGAATCAGCATGCCTACCATAGCACCAAGAGGTTCTGCAAGACCGGATAACAGAGCCCAGCCGAAGGCCTTACGGCGGTTTCCTGTGCCATAGAGCAGGGGCAGGGCAACGGCGATTCCTTCCGGTATGTTGTGGATGGCTACGGCCAGGGCAACAGAGGTGGCAATGCCGGTGTCATCAAAGGCCGAGGCAACGGTGGCAATGCCTTCAGGAAAGTTATGGATGGCAATAGCCAGGGTAAAGAGCAGGGCCGAGCGTTTCAGTTTTGCATTGCCGGCAAATTCTCCGGTCGCCTTAACGCAGTCGATGCATCCGGGCGCGGGAACTTCATGCGGGTTCTCATCCTCTGGAATAAGCCGGTCAATCATGCATGCCAGAGCCATGCCGCCAAAGAAGGCCAGGGTGGTAATCCATCTGGCGTTCTCTGCCAGCATATCGCTGGCAGAGGGCAGGAGTTCCATGAAGGAAATGTAGACCATGACACCGGCACTGGCACCCAGAGCAAAGGTGAGGACGCGTGTATCCGTCTTTCTGAAAAACAAGGCCAGGGCGGCACCGATTCCGGTGCTGAGCCCCGCAAGCAGGGAAAGTCCGCCACCCAGAAGCAGATGTTCCTGAATCCCCGTAATCATGCGGGAAGTTTAGCTGTTTTTCATGGCTTTGTCAATGGAAACATTCCAGCAAAAAAGCCTGCGTTATCACACGCAGGCTTTTCGAGAGTTCATGAAGGTTTATCGGTTTACATCAGGTCAATGGGCATGGTGGTTGCCGTTTCTCCCAGGGTGAACGAAATGCCGAACCCTGTTTCCTTCTTGCCGCCATTGTCTCGCATATAGATGTTGGTGCCGATATACCATGCCCCGACATGCCGGAACAGGGAATATTGCTGGATGGGGAATCTGCCATCAGCTATATCATAGTGCCATTGAATAGCAAATGTGTATTTTTCGTTAATCCGGATGTTGGTCCGCAACAATATCTGTTCGGAATCTTCAAGGAGCGGATGGTCAGCAATGGTGCGATAGGAAAGATAGGTCTCGAGCCAGGCACATGGAACGACCCGCATGGATGCTCCATATTCCGTATAACCTTCGCCGTTGTCGATGGTCGGAGTCTGGGAATGGAGGGAGAATTCCAGTCTCCGGGACGGATAGAATTTAATGATATTGTAAAGGTTGGAGAAGTTATGCCCGGAGTTGGGGTTGTCAACATTGTAGTCAACAAAGGTGTCCCACAGCAGAACGCGAATCCGGTCATCTTCCAGACGAGAGGTCAGCACGTTCTTCATACCCATGCGCCATACATGCCAGTTACCCCAGCTGTCAACAGAGGTGAAGCCTGCAAGATCCAGCGGCATGGGGGAGGTGGAACCACTCCACAGGCTGGACCAGGTGTCAATCTGAGGTACCAGATTATTGGAGGAGGATATGGTTCCCTGTGAGTAGGTGGCATAGGGCTGAATCAGGTGATTCAGGCCATCCAGCCCGAAGTCCTTCCATTTGAAGTCCGGGTAGCGGTTATAGAACTTCATGTTGAAGTCGCACCCGACATAGCCGAGGAAACGATTGTCAGAACCAATGCCGCCGACGTCGTAGTACCCGGTGTAGGCAGCACCCGTCTTGGGTGTGATGTTCAGGAAATCAAAAGCGGTGAAACTGGTTGTGAATTCGTGCGTGGTATTGACACGTACATAACTCTCCGTGTTCATCAGGCGGGTGTAGTAATCCCTGAGGTCTTTATCACGGAGATTATCAATCTGGACCTTGTAAGCCAGGCGTGCATCATGCGGGAGATACTGTCGCATGATGCTGGCGGAGTTGTTGGTTTCGTAATTGATACCGGTCTGGCCAATCGCAGAGCGAACCCGGTAGAATGATGCTTCGAGTCGTTCATTGGTCTCGTAGTAGTCATTCGGAGCAAAACGGGTGTATATCATGCTCTGCGTCGTATCAGTACGGCGCAGAAGGCGGATGGTGTTGTCCGGTTTATCATTCACCTGGCTTTCATCCTCGAAGAAATCGCGCAGCATGTAGCGGTCGCTGAGGATGTTGATGTTGCTGGCCACCTGCCACTTCGCGTGCGGATCAGATTCCGGTGTGACATCCCACAATGCCTGCAGGGCAATGCGGTAGCGCTGTCTGTCAATTGGAACCCGGGGGGTGTCTGTCGGGTTGATGGAGGAGTCGGCATCCGAAAGGAAATAAGCAGAGAAGCCCGTCATGTCCTCGTGCTTGTCAGTCATGGCGATATCCTCCAGATCCAGACCATAGGCCAGACCGCGTCGGACTCGGTAATCCAGGTGGAGCGTTGCCAGGTAGTCTGCCGTGGGCATGAAGCCATCTGTGCGGCGGTTGCCGAAGAGGATGCCATAGCTGTTTTCCAGATAGGCACCCCATTGGGAACGAGAACCGCCACCGGGCAGGTAGCCCTCCCGGGGATTAAGGGAGTGTGAGAAAGTGAACCAGCCAAGAACAGGTACGGTGTAATCACTCTCAGCTGTAGCAATGCTGAGACGCGTTACCCGGCCATAGTCACCAGGATAAATGGTGAGCGTGCCCGTGCCAACCCAGGCAGAGGGCTTTTCAACATCATCTACGGTGACATAGGCATCATATACGGTGATGTATTCCTTGCCCTCTATATCTGTGTTGTATTCGATGCGGGAACCGCGAATCAGCAGGCCCTGCATCTTGATTCGCACTTTGCTGACAGCGGTGCGGTTGTCTTTCCAGTTGTAATAGCCACCTTCTTCGCTACGTACCAGAATTTCATCCTGGTAGATGGTCAGAGGACCGGCAAGAACCGCTTCGCTGGTGTTGAGATGAGCTTCGAGAGTGGGGGTGTGGATGTCAGAACCACGGTCTGTCCGCAGGCGGATGGGGGAGTCTTTTCCTGCGTTGTAAACAAAGGCGTTCTGTTCTTTATTGTAGGAAATGGCACCATCGGTGCTTGTGACTTTCAGTTTGTCAGGAATCTCCGGCCCACCGCTGCCAATCACGCTGATAGCTCGATCGGTGAGATCCATTACCGGATTCGTGTTTTCTTTGTTTTCAAAGATATTTTCCGGCAATGGCATCAGGTTGGCACCTGATGCACTCACATGTGCAAAACCGCCCAGAATGAGAGCCAGAGCCAGTTTAGAACGCCGTTTGTTTCTTTTCATACGTATCTTCCCCATGAACGATGTTTATAATGCCCGAATGTTACACTTTTGTCAAGCTTCTCCTGTCGGTTCAGGTTTAGATTTCAACGGCGCTCCGCAATAGCGGGAGATGAGCCTTTCGGGGGCTGTGTGCAAATCAACGACTACGAGGCAATCAAGAGTATCGCCGAACTCGCTGTCTACATTGAATGAAATCATCTCGCCTCCGAGTCTCAGGTATTGACGCAGCAATACCGGAATGCTGCGGCCATCGGGTTCCAGGTCGCTCACCATGGCGGAAAGAAGCCTTAAATCACCAAGAGCAGTGTGGATAAGGCGGGCATCCTCACTGAGCAGGTCCATGTCCGTTGGCGGGGTCTTGGCCTCTACATGCCTGGCTAATTCGTGGTGGAGACAATGGTTCCTGAGATATTCATGAATAAGAGTCCGGGAGCGGATGGAATAGTCAGATGAAACACTGACTGTACCATAGAGATAGCGGTAATGAGGGTGCTTGCGGACGAAATGACCGATGCCCATCCAGAGAGTGTCCAGCGAGGCCGGGTGCTTCTGGTATGGTGCTGTAATGAAGGCACGGCCCATTTCCAGCCCGTTCTTGACAAAATTGACAAAGGCGTTGCCTAGTGTAAAGAATTCTGTATTGTAGATGCCGGTGATACCATGAGATTTGACGATTTCATCCGTTCTGCCCATGCGGTAGGCTCCAGCCAGTCGTCCGGCTGCCGGATCCCACATGATGAGATGGTCGTAATAGAGGTCGTATTCATCGGTGTCGCAGGCCAGGCCTGAGCCCTCCCCGACGGATCGGAAGGTGATTTCCCGCTGCACGCCTATCTCGTGCAGCATGTGGGGAATCATGTTCCCTTTGGCGGTGAAAATCTGCAATCCTGTACTCTTGTGGGTGTAGAGCAGGTGTTGCTCTGCCGGCAGGCGGTTCAGTTCTTCTTGCAGAATCTCCGGCTTTTCCGGGGCATCGATCTCTACCATCGGGCGCGGTGAATCATTGGAGAGGCTTGCGGCTGTGCCGGGATAGCGAAGGATGAGGCTGTTGAGTCTCAGGAAATCAGAAAGGGCGGCATCATCCGGCAGTATTTCCATGCGGCTGGCCGGTATGGGTTTACCTATCTTCACCTGGTGTAGCGTGCGCCGATCGCGCTTGATTTCCCGCGGAAGAAGTGCAGAGCGTTTCGCTTTGCATAAGCGTGTCACCATCTGGAAAAGGGGGCCGTTCTGTCCGGAAAAATGCATCGGCACAACCGGGGCTGCCATTTTGCGGATGATGCTGGCCATGTTTGTCTGCCAGGGGTCTTCCACCACGCGTCCATCCTGGGCAGACCATGAGGCCGCAGAGCCGCTGGGAAAGAGAATGAGGCAATGCCCATCCCGAAGCCATTTCATCATTTCACGGATGCCTGCCATGTTTGCCCGCTTGGCAGAGTCTCCGCCATAAACATCTACCGTAATCTGGTAGGGACGCATTCCCCGTACACAATGCAGGAAATCATTGACGACAATGCGGATGTCCTGGCGAACCTTCATGGCAATATCACCAATCATCAGCCCGTCAGACATGCCGTGGGGATGATTGCTGACGATAACGCAGGGTCCTTCTGCTGGAATGTTTTCCAGTCCCTCCACTTCATAATTGAGGGGCAGGTGCTTGCAGGCCAGCCGGAAGAAATTATCGCTGCAACCCGCTTCCTGTTCCTCTTCGACCTTGGAGTGGGCCACGTTGAATTCATGGAATCCCAGTATTCGTTCACCCAGATTGAGCAGCCAGCCAGGCCACTTGTTTCCGCCTGGTACATACTCTGCGAGATCCATGATTTTTGCTTTTGTCATACGTATATATGGTGTACTCAACACCACGCATAGCATGTTATCACAGATGGCCTCTTGCGGTCAACGGGAAAAGACTTCAAATTGTTATTTTGCAGAGGACTCCTCTGCGTATATCACAGTAGGGTTGATGCGCGGAATTACATTGATGCTGCGCGGGCTGCGGTGAGTGGCGCGGCAATGTTCCAGAATCATGGCGAGGCGCTCCATCTGCCCCTTGATGTCATAAACCTGCATCAGCACCTCAGAGCCGTTCTCGAGGGTGAGAATGAGCTTCCATTCCTTGGGTCGGAATATTTCGCGAATGGCGGGAATCTCAATCAAAGTATAGCGGTTGGCAGCAGCCACCAGCTCAATAATCGGGCGGCGCTTATCTTCGTTTATCGTGCTGCCTGCCTTGAATTCCGTGATGTCTCCGGGCTGCAGGTACCACACCGGTACGCCCATGAAATTACGATGGTATTCCGGCATTACCGGGAAGAGTTTGCCGGATGGATCCATGAAGAAGCGGATGCGGTTGCCGGTATCGGCTCCGCTTTCCTGCTCCACGTAGACGACGGGTATTCGCTCGTTGATTTCGATATGCAGGGTGTCGGGCAGTTCGGCGCGTATCAGTGCAGATTCAATGCAGGGGGTGTCTTCCAGCTTTTTCTGCATTTCGCTGGTATTGAGCGAAGTCATGTTGATGGATTCGCCGATTCCCAGAATCTTCAAAGCCTGTTCCTTGGAGATGAGCTTCTGGCGGGCTTCAAAACTCACTTTGTCGATGCTGAGGCTGTATGCCTTTTCCACCGCCGTCATGCCAGCCCAGATGAGGGCTGCCACCAGGGGGGCGATAATGAGAAGAATGAGGGTGAAACGACGCAGACGACGCAGGCCGCGACGCAAGGCCACCAGACTGAAGAGACGATGCTTGAGCGAAAGCGCAGCCTCAAGCAATTTTACATTGGCTGAGACTTCGTGTTCGTTATTGAAACTGTTCCGGTACTTATTCCGTTTCTTCATGCTGCCTCCGCGGGCGGGTGTTGCGTCAGCCGCGCGGCTGATTCAGAGAGACCTCTGCAATGCGGGTGCAGAGCTCGCCGTAAGAAATGCCTGCTGCAGCGGCTGCCTTCGGGAAGAGAGAAGCGCTTGTCATGCCGGGAATGGTGTTGATTTCCAGTACATAGGGTTTTCCATCATCCGTCAGCAATACATCCACTCGTCCGTATACTTCTACATTCAGCGCTTTATAAGCGGCAACTGCGGCAGCCTGAACGGCCCGGGTTTCTTCTTCGCTGATGTCGGCTGGGCAAATGTAATCAGACCCGACACCGCCATACAGGGAAGGATACTTGTTGTTCATGTCGTAGAAGCCGCTGCGGGGGCAGATATGCACCACAGGCAGGGCTTCGCCGTTGAAGATGGCCACCGTCAGCTCCTTGCCTTTGATGTATTCTTCCACCAGGATTTCCTTGCCGTATTTGGAGGCATCTGCCACAGCGGCAGGCAGCTCGGCGGCATCGTAAACGATGTGTACGCCCACAGAAGAGCCTTCGCACGGCGGCTTGATGACACAGGGAACGGGCAGGCTGGGCATCTGACCAGCTGTAATGGTCTCGCTGAGGGGGGTGGGAACCTGTCCCTCGATGAAGAACTTCTTTGTAAGAACCTTGTCGAAGCAGTTCCGGCTGGTGGTGGAGCCTGCGCCGGTGTAGGGAATTCCGAGTTCCTCGAGGTAGGATTGCAGCCCCCCATCTTCACCATAGGTGCCGTGAATCATGTTGTAGCAAAGCTCGGTTCCCTCAGGAATCGTCGGGCGTTCGCTGTCTACAATGACTGCTGTTACCTGGGTGAATCCTTCTGCCTTCAATGCTTCCAGCACACCATTGCCGGAGGCCAGAGAAACATCACGCTCCGAGCCGGGACCACCCATCAACAGTGCAATTTTTGTATCCTTTTTCAGTTCTTTCATGGGGAAAAATGGGTTAGAATTGAGCCTCTCGGTCACCAAGGACCTGCACCTCTTCGTGCAGTACAATACCGCGTTCTGCCTTGGCTACTCGTTCAATGTGGTTAATCAGTTCAGTAATATCAGTCGCCTTGGCGTCGCCGGTGTTGATGATGAAGTTAGCATGCTTGGTGGAAATCTGTGCACCGCCGATGCTGAAGCCTTTCAGTCCGAGTTCATCAATGAGCTTCCCGGCAGGAATGGAGTCCGGGTTGCGGAACGTGCATCCGGCGCTGGGTTCCAGCGGTTGGCTGTTCTTGCGGCGGGCGCGGTAGTCCTCCATGTTCTTCTCAATTTCCGCCGTGTTGCCCGGCGTGCCGCAGAATGTGGCCTGCACGACCATGTTGTGCTCGAAATCAGGAATGGAGCGATAGCGGGCAGGGGTCATCTCTTTCTTGATGAATTCAACCTCCTCGCCATCCTCATCCAGCGCGGTGGCAGATTGGAATACCTCCCACATCTCGCTTCCCATGCAGCCGGCGTTCATACGCAGGCTGCCGCCCACACAACCGGGGATTCCATCCATCCATTCAAAGCCGGAGATTCCGTTTTTGGCTGCAAAGGCAGCCAGTTTCTTGAGTTTCACACCTGCACCTGCCACAATGGTGGTGGCATTTACCAGTTCGAGTTTTTCAAATTCTCCGCCAGAGGGGTGTATAACCGCCCCGCGGATGCCGCCTTCGCGTACAACAAGGTTGGAGCCGCGGCCTACAACATGAACCGGAATATTACGATCCTTGAAGAAGTTGACCACTTCCTTCATTTCGCTGATGGTAGAGGGCTCAATCCAGAACTGAGCCACGCCGCCGACTCCCAGTGTGGTATGCTTTCTCATGGGCTCATACAGCCTCGCCGGGATATCCTTGCCGCAGTCGTTGAGCATTTCGGTAAGTGTACGCAGATCTCTGGCAATCCTGGCACCTGCCGTGTGCACATTGCCTGCGCCCAGGGTCAGGAATAAATCTCCGGGTCTCAGCTGGTTGCCTACAACGTAGTGTGCTTTATCCATTTCCGGCAGGAAGGTAGCATCCACCGGAGCGTATTCGTGAACGGCATCCACGATGGTCTGCCCGGAAATACCTGGAATCGGCAGCTCACTGGCCGGATACACATCTGCCACATAAAGTTTGTCCACATTCTGCAGTACGCGCCCGAAATCATTGCGGAGCAACTTGGTGCGGGTATAACGATGGGGTTGGAAGAAGATAACCAGCCGCTCCGGGTTCAGGCTCTTAGCAGTCTGGACTGTGGCTTCAATTTCCGTGGGGTGGTGACCGTAGTCATCCACGATGCGGTAGTCTTTGGAGAGGTACTTGGTCTCAAAGCGGCGGCGGGCACCAGCAAAGGAGGCCAGCCCACGGGCGATGCTGGCGAAATCAGCCCCCATCTCAAGGGCTGCTGCGGTGGCAGCAAGGGAGTTGAGTACATTGTGGCGGCCAGGAATACCCAGCTCCACCCTGCCGAGCTTTTCGCCTTTGCAATTGATGGTGTAGAGTGTGCGGCCGCGTTTGACAGTGACTTCCGATGCTGTGTAATCGGCATCCTGCCAGCCATAGGAAATACTGTTCGGGTACTGGCTGCATACATCGTCTGCGCCGGCATCACTCTTGCAATAGAAAATCTTGCCCCGGGTCTGGCGGCAGAGGGTGTGGAACACGTCCTTGAGGTGGTCGAGGTCGCGGTAGAAATCCAGATGCTCTGCTTCCACATTAAGCACAATGCTGTGTTCGGGGATATAGTTGACCAGCGTGCCGTCAGATTCATCGCCTTCTGCAATCAGGTAATCACTGTCGGCATTCCAGTGTGCGTTGGCGCCCAGTACGGGAATCTCTGCACCCACATAGTGGCAGGGGCGCAGCCGTGCTTCACGGAGCAGGTGGGCTGTCAGAGCTGAGGTGGTGGTTTTGCCGTGTGTGCCGGCCACAATGACACCTTTCTTATTGTTCAGAATGGCCGCCAGGCATTCTGCGCGGCGCAGGCAAAGACTTCCGTTCTGGCGGGCGGCAGCCAGTGCAACATTTTCTTCACGAATGGCACTGGAATAAATGACGATTTCTGCATCAGCCACAGCATCAGCCGTATGCGGACATGCAAAGACCAGACCAGCCTGCTGAAGCCGTTCTGTTTCTTCGCTGGTGACGCGGTCACAACCGCTCACCCTGTGCCCCATTTCCAGAAGCATGCGTGCAATGCCGCTCATGCCGGCACCCGCCACGCCGATAAGATGAATGCGTACCGGGTTTTCCCGGTCCAGAAGTCGTTTGCGTAACTGGTCAATCATAGCAAGTAGGTTTATTATATACGAAAAGCCCCCACACGCAAGCAAATATCGGTGTAAATGCGGCAAAATATCATGCTGATCCCGGCGCGGCTGTTCAAACAGACCCAGACGCTTTGGAATTGCTTTAATCCGGGGCCTTTTCTCCGAAAAAAGGCGAAGCCGCTTACCCAGCGGCTTCGCCCTGAAGGGGGTGATTCTGTTTCTGTGAATCAGAACAGAAGATGGGCCTGGATGCCCGTGGCACTCACCGTGGAAACATCACGATAGGCCGGGTCAATATAGAGCTGGTAGAACGGTGCTACGGAAATGTAGTTGTTAAGCTGCACGCGGTAAGTCAGCTCAAGCACTTTTTCGTGTTTGTTAACCAGGCGGGAGGAGTAGGTGTCAGCTCCCTTGTAAACGCCGAAAGCGGCACCGAAGTAGTCATCCGGGCGGTTCGGAACAAGGCGGAGGGTTGTACCAGCCATCAGTTCCTTGCGGGCGCGCTGGTGCTCGCTGCTGGCGCAGGATACACGGCCATATACCTTGACGCGGTCAGAGATATCGTACTCAACTCCCGTCATGAGACCCACGGAATCGTGCTGTTCATCACGGCCAATGGCATTCGGGGTCTCCATGCTGCAGAAGAAGGGCAGAATGCGCCAGGTACCCTTGCCCTCGGCAAAGCGGTGTCCGTATTCCATCACCACGGCATAGCCGTTGGTGTGGTCGAGGTTGAGGGTGTTTTCACCCAGACCTACGCCTGTGCCGATGACGGCACCGGTCAGGAAGTTGTTCTCGTTGATTTCATGCTGCACCACAATACCGGGAGTACCATAGTACATGGGAACAACGGGAGATTTCTCGAAACCGTCGTTGGCGAAACGGGCATGGCTGATGCGGTCGAAATACATGGACATCCAGATGGAACCAGCGTTCACGCAGGTGCGCTTGTTGTTGAAGTACTGGCGCAGGGTGGCGTTCATGATGTAGACGCCGGCCGGGCCGCACAGGTCGGTATGATGCCCCGTTGCTGTGCCGAAGCCGCCGTCGTAGAAGAAGGCTTTGCTGTCAGAATCATCTGTCAGGCCCCAGGAACCGGCTACTGATACATTCAGCCAGGTACCGCCGTTCACCTCGTCCTTGATGAGGCGCTGATTCACCTGGGCGAAAAGGAGGGAGACGTAGTTGTCAGAGTTGTAGCCTTCGGCAATGTTGTCCACAGCCCAGAAACCGGCGATGAGTTCGAGGTCGAAGGTGGTGCCGGTGGCATTGTAGAGCTTCTGCTTGTATGCAGGGGCACTCTCGCCAGGAATTCCCAGGGGACCATCGTAGAACATGTGGAATGTATCGCAGGTATCACCGGCATGCAGCATGCCGCCCATGGCAAAGAGAGGGAGAAGAAGATTACGGATTTTCATGATAATGAGATAAGTGGATGCCAGACAGTATCACAGGCTAACGAATATGGCAAGCAAATAAAAGACAAAACCGCCGCTGCCTGGGTGCAGCGGCGGTAAAATATGAGGATTCCTTCAAAATCAGAACGAGAAGTGGGCCTGTACCCCGGTGGCACTCACGGTGCTGGCATCGCGATAGGCCGGGGTGAAGTACACCTGGTAGTATGGTGCAATGGTGAAGTTACTGCTCACCTGTACGTTGTAGGTGAACTCAAGCACTTTTTCGTAAGTGTTGACCAGTTCCTTTGTTTCATCGTTGCCCTTGTAGATACCGAATCCGATACCCAGGTAGTCATCCGGGCGGGAGGGGACAACACGCAGGGTCGTACCGACCATAGCTTCCTGGCGGCAGCGAATGTAGTCACTGCTAGCAAGGGCAAGGCGGCCGTATACCTTGGCAATGTCGTTTATCTGGTATTCTACACCGGTCATGATACCATAGGCCGTGCGCTCCTTGTCCTTGCCGGAGTAATGGGGGGCATCCTCGCAGGTGAAGAAGGGAGCTACGCGCCAGATACCTTTGTCATCGGCAAATTCGCGGCCCCATTCACCCACCACGGCGTAGCCGATAGTGTTGTCGAAGTCATACGGGTTCTGCCCACCGGGAACACCTGTGCCTACAAGGGCCAGCGTTGCAAAATTATCTTCATTCACTTCCCACTGTACCACGGCACCGGGTGCCTGCCAGACCAGCGGTAGAACGGGGGATTTCTCGAAGGCGTCGCTGGCGAAACGGGCGTGGCTGATGCGGTCGAAGTACTGGCTCATCCAGATGATGCCGCCATTGACGCACACGCTCTTGTTGGCAAAATATTGCTTGAGGGTGAGGTTGAGCAGGTAGAAGTTACGGGGGCCGAACAAATCGGTGTTGTGCCAGGTGGCAGAACCGAAGCCTCCATCAAAGAAATTGTCCGCATTGGCTGTTTCGTCATCCAGCCCCCAGCTGCCCATGAAATCGGCCCGCAGCCAGGTGCCGCCGTCTACTTCGTCCTTGATGAGTCTCTGGTCCACGCGCCCCCATACCTTGGTGATGTAGTTGTCAGAGTTGTATCCGATGGCCTGGTTGTCAATAGCCCAGTAACCTATGCCGATTTCTGTCGCAAAGGAGGTGCCGAACTTCTCGAAGATCTGCTTCTTGTATTTCGGCGCATTGTCGCCGGGAAGCATGAGGCCGCCGTCGTAGAAGAACTTGCCGGCGGTGTAATAGCTGCCGGTGGCTTCGTCTCCGGCTTGTGTCATGCCGGAAACTGCCAGGATGGAGAGAAGGAGATTCTTGATTTTCATATGCAGATATGGCTCAGATTGCTAGCTTGTATCATGGTTGACCTGCCGAATCAAGAATAAATGTTGGCAGCATATCATGGAATTTCGTTCCAGAAGAAAATGCAAAAAAGTACTCGCAGACACAAAATGTACTTGAGAGAAGGGATATAGAAGTTTAGAATTATTCCATGGAATCACGGGGAGAAGACAGATTTATCCATATCAGGGGTGCGTCAGAGCATAACCTGAAAGGGGTGGATGTGGATATCCCGCTTGGAGGAATCACTGTGGTGACCGGGCCGAGCGGCAGCGGCAAGAGTTCGCTTGCCATGAGTACCCTGTATGCTGAGGGGCAGCGGAGGTATGTTGAAACCTTTTCGCCCTATGTGCGCCAGTTCATGGAGCGCATGGACCGCCCGTCTGTGAAAGCCGTGGAAAATGTTCCGCCATCCATTGCCCTGGGGCAGCGTAATTCGGTCAAGAATTCCCGCAGTACAGTAGGAACGATGACCGGCATGAATGAGTATCTGAAACTCATTTTCTCCCGGCTTTCAGAGGGGCGTGATTCCGCGGGTGACATTGTGCGCCCTGCTACACCTCAGGGGGTTGCAGATGAATTGATAAGCTTGCATGCCGGCACTCCGGCGCTGGTATGTTTTGCCGTAAGTCCGGTCGGTACTTTCGAGGAAATGCGACTGGCTCTGGAAGCGCAGGGGTATCTTCGTGTGCTGGCGGAGGAAGGGGTGGTGAGCCTGACCGATGCCACGGAGGAACTACTGGGTATGGAGCGCTGGTTGGTGATTCAGGATCGGGTCAGGTTGACCTCAGAAATCCGGCCTCGCCTGATGGAGGCGCTTGAAACAGCGCTGCATCTGGGGCAGGATGTTGCGTACGTTTCACTGCAGGGGGAAGAGGGAGCATGGCAGCCTCCCCGTTGTTTCCGTACCGATTGGTTCCCGTTGATGGAACCGCGGCCTGGTTTGTTCAGCGGGAATTCTCCGCTGGGAGCCTGCCCGGCCTGCAAGGGATATGGCCGCAGTATAACCTACGATTACCACAAAGGGATTATTCCTGAGAAAACGATAGCAGAAGGCGCGTTGAAGATGCTTTCCTCAGCAACTCTCTCTTCCTGTTACAAGGATTTTGTACGTGCCAACAAACGTGCACACGCCGTGCGTATGAACATTCCCTGGTGTGAGCTGACCCGCGAGGAACAGGACTGGGTATTCTATGGAGAAGCCGGGGATATGGATGCCTGGGAGGCCTATGACCAGGGCCTGTGGTATGGCTATAAGGGGATTTTTGATGACATGGAGAAACATGCCCACAAGATGAGTGTGCGCGTGTTCCTTGCCTATTACCGGGTGTATAGTGTATGCCCTGAATGCCACGGAGGCCGCCTGCGCCCGGAGGCTCTGGCCTTTACCATCGGCGGTCTTACTGTGCCTCAGGTGCAGGCCTTGCCTATGGAGGAACTCCTTCCCTGGCTGGATACCCATGTGCTGGGGCATACCGGCGAAGACCGCTCCCTGGCTCAGGCCGCAAAGGAATTCCGCAGTCGCGTGGCCTATCTCTGTGAAGTGGGGCTTGGATATATGGCAGCCAACCGCCTCACCCGCTCTCTATCCGGTGGAGAAATCGAACGCGTGAGCCTTACCGCGTGCCTCGGGGCTGCTCTTACGGAAACTCTGTTTGTGCTCGATGAGCCTACAGTGGGGCTTCATGCTCGCGATACAGCACGCCTTATCAACGCCATGCGTCGTCTTTCCCAGCGGGGGAACACGCTGGTTGTCGTCGAGCATGAGGAGGCGGTGATGCGTGCGGCTGACTATCTGGTGGATATGGGCCCGGGAAGCGGAGTTGCTGGCGGCAATCTGGTGTATGCCGGCTCTCCGCAGGGAATCCTTAGCCATGCGGATTCCCTCACAGGGCAGTATCTCGGAGGAATCCGCCGTATCCCGGTGCCGGTCACACGCCGTAAGGGTAAGGGCTGTATACGTATTGAAGGGGCAGAATGCCATAATCTGCATGACTTTTCCGTCGAGATACCGCTGGGGGTCTATAATTGCCTTACGGGTGTTTCCGGCAGCGGCAAGAGCACGCTGGCATGCCAGGTGTTGTATGGTTCGCTGCACCCGGATGAACTGGATGATGAGGATGAGGTGCAGGTGCGCCGCATTTCCGGTCTGGAAGAGGTGGAGGAGGTGGTGCTGGTGGATCAGAGCCCCATTGTGAGGACTCCGCGCAGTACACCGGCGGTTTATATGGGCGTGTTCGAGGATATTCGCGCTCTGTTCGTAGCCGAACCCGCCGCACAGGCCCGGGGGCTTAAACCGGGGTATTTCTCTTTTAACAGCGGAGAGGGGCGCTGCCCCCGTTGTGCCGGGCTGGGGCAGGAAAAGGTGGAAATGCAGTTCCTTTCGGATATCTACGTGCCCTGTGCCTTGTGCCATGGTTCCCGGTATACCGAACAGGCGCTCAGCATCACGCTGCTTGGGTACAATATGGCCGAAATGCTGGCAATGGACATTGTGGCAGCCAGGAATCTCTTTGCCCGCGAGCACAATGCCCGCGCCCGCCGCATAGCTGCCCGTCTGCAGGTGCTGGTAGATGTAGGCCTGGGGCATCTGGGGCTGGGGCAGCCTCTCAATACGCTTTCCGGTGGTGAGAATCAGCGCCTCAAGCTGGCTCACATTCTCGTGGACAGCCTTGCCGGTGAAAAACAGGTCAAGGGCCGCCTGCTCATACTGGATGAACCGGGAACAGGTCTTCACTTCCGTGACCTGGAGGTGCTGCTGCGTGTGTTTGAACGCCTGGTGGAGCAGGGGAATACTCTGCTGGTTATCGAGCATAACATGGAACTTATCAAATGTGCAGACCATATCATTGACCTGGGCCCCGAAGGCGGTACCGGTGGTGGTCTGCTGGTGGCTCAGGGAACGCCGGAGCATGTGGCATCCACAGGTTGTGGCTATACCTCCCATTTTCTGGCAGAGGCATTGCACATGGAAGTGGCGGCACTTCCCCTCATGGCGGCAGAGGAACACGATTCCTCCGTTCCTGCCGGAGTTATCGCCTTGCGCGGGGCACGCCACCACCAGCTCAAAAATATAGATGTGGATATTCCCCGTGATGCCTTGACGGTGGTAACCGGTCTTTCCGGTAGTGGTAAGAGTACTCTGGCATTTGACATTATCTTTGCTGAAGGGCAGAAGCGCTTTATGGATGTGATGAGTCCTTACGCTCGTCAATTCACCGAGCAGATGGAAACTCCAGATATTGATCGCCTGACCGGCCTGCCACCTACTGTCGCCATTGAGCAGAACCGCTCACGCGGCGGTTGTAAATCGACTGTGGGAACAGTAACGGAGATATGGCAGTTCCTGCGACTGCTGTATGCTAAGCTGGGGCAGCCGCATTGCCCGAACTGCCGTGTGCTTGTGGGTCGCCGTTCTGTGGCAGAAATTCAGGAGCTTGTACAGCATGAAATCGCGAGCCGCCCGGCCAGTCTCATGGTTGCAGCCCCGGTGGTGCGGAACCGCAAGGGTCATTATGCGGATCTGGCCCGCTGGGCGGTGAAGAAGAAATACCCCTATCTGCGGGCTGATGGTGTGCTGGTGGCATCAGACTCCTTTACGCCTCTGGACCGCTATTCGAATCATGATGTCGATGTGGTGCTGGCAGAAATCAATGTGAAGGGCAATCGTATCTGTGTTAATGGAGAAGAGGCTGACTGCGCCGGTATCATGGAAACAGTTTCCCGAGCCCTTGAAATGGGTGATGGGTTCATCCGCCTGATTAAGGAGGGGGAGGAACAGCTGCTGGGGACTCGCCTCACGTGCCCTTCCTGCGGCGAATCCTTCCCTGAGCCTGAGCCTTCTACCTTCTCCTTCAATTCCCCGCGCGGCTGGTGTCCGAACTGCATGGGGCATGGGCGCATAGGTAAGGTGAAAACCGGCGGGAAAGACGAGGAAAAACTCAGCCAGCTTGAAAAGGAACTCAAGTATGACCGCGATGTCGAGCGAGCCGCTGCCAGGGAGGAAGAAAGTGTAGTCTGTCCTGTATGTCAGGGAACGCGTCTGAATTCCTTTGCCCTGGGAGTGAGGCTTTCCGGTCGCAATATTGCCGAGCTTGGCCACATGTCTGCCGATGAGGCCCTGCCCGTGGTGGAAAGCTGGAAATTCGAAGGGAGAGAGGCTGAAATCTCCCGTAACATACTGGCGGAAATAGCGCCGCGCCTGCGTTTCCTGCAGCGCGTGGGCCTGGGGTATCTTTCGCTTGACCGGGCGGCCACCACTCTTTCCGGTGGCGAGACCCAGCGCATCCGCCTGGCTGCCCAGCTGGGATCTGAACTGCGTGGCGTACTCTATGTGCTGGATGAACCGACCATCGGTTTGCATCCGCAGGATAATGAGCGTCTGCTGCACACGCTGAAGGAGCTGAGGCAGCGGGGTAATACGCTGCTGGTGGTGGAACACGATGAGGATACCATGAGGGCGGCAGATCATATCATTGACCTGGGGCCTGCTGCCGGTGTGCATGGTGGCGAAATCATGGCGCAGGGAAGTTTCGAGGAGGTAGAGCACAATCCGGATTCCGTTACCGGGCAGGCTTTGCTTACCCGCGCCAGGCATCCGTACTGTGGTAAATATCTGCCGCTGAAAGAGGCTCAATGGCTTGAGCTGGAAGGATGCTGCCTGCATAATCTCAAGGAGGTGACCCTGCGTGTACCCCGTGCTCGCTTTACGGTGGTCACCGGGCCGAGTGGAGCCGGAAAAACCTCGCTGATCACCGGTACGCTGGGACCTGCCGTGAGAGATGCTCTGGGCGGTAGCATCTCTCGCGAGGAGCGTGCCGCCTGGAAGAAGAGCAAGGGCCTGGATTCTGTGCGGGCCTTGTATCAGGTAGACCAATCTCCCCTGGGTAAGACCCCGCGCAGTACTCCGGCAACCTACATAGGCATTTTCAACGAAATCCGCGCCCTCTTTGCCCAGAGTGCTGATGCCCGCCGCCTGGGGTTCGATGCCAGCCGCTTCTCTTTCAATACCGCCGCCGGGCATTGTGAGGCCTGCAAGGGAACCGGATACCAGCGTCAGGAGATGGATTTTCTGCCTCCTTGCAGTGTGCCATGCGAGACCTGCCGAGGTGCCCGCTACAACTCCCGCACACTCCAGGTGCGATACAAGGGAAAGAATATTGCCGATGTGCTGAATATGGATATGGAGGAAGCAGCAGAATTCTTTGCGAGCCAGCCGCGTCTGGCAGAACCGCTGCGGCTCCTCTGTGATACCGGGTTAGGCTACCTGACACTGGGACAGGCCAGTAATACACTCAGTGGTGGTGAGGCTCAGCGCATCAAACTGGTTGCAGAGCTCATTAAGGGCCGCCGGGCTGCGCTCAACGCCATCCGTAAGGGTCGTTCCTTGCCGCAGGATCTCTATCTTATTGAAGAACCGACCATCGGTCTGCATCCGCACGATGTGAGGCTTCTGGTGCAGGTTCTGCGCCGCCTGGTGGAAATGGGCAATACTGTTGTGGTGATTGAGCATAATATGGAGCTGGTGTGTGAGGCAGATTACATCATCGATGTGGGCCCCGGAGCAGGTGCCGCAGGTGGTACTATTGTGGCTCAAGGAACCGTGCGCCAGCTGTCGCGGGCTAAATCTCCCACAGCGCCGTTCATCAAGGCCGAGTTGGAACGCTGAGAGGGTATCTGACACATTCCGGGATTGCAAAAGAACAGGAAATATGCTACGCTCCGCGCGTTATGGCAAATACTTCCCTTACCCCTGAATTGGCAAAGCTGGCTGGTGAGCTGGCCTCTGCCTTTGCAAGCAGCCAGAAAGTGGTGGCCGCCAAGGCCCGCATTGGTCTTTTCTACCAGAACCCCGAGGCTACTGACCTCTTCCGCAAAGTGAGCGAATATGGCGAGACTCTGCGTAACAAGCACATGGAGGGTATGCCCCCTTCTGAGGAGGAACTCAGTAAGTTTGACCAGCTGCGCTCTGCTGTGGTGGAGAATGAGCTCTGCAAGGGCTTCCTTGAATCCCGCCAGCTGCTTGATGATATGCTTTCTGTGGTGAACCAGTACCTCTGCCTGGCCATTGAGAAGGGGGCTGCGCCCAGTGATGAGGAGGTGGCCGATGCCATGAACCAGCAGATGAGTGCCTGTTCCTGCGGCGGCGGCTGTCATGGTGACTGTGGCGATTGCGATAATGAGTCATGCGGGAAGCGTGAATGCTCCTGTGGCGATGACCACGAATGCTGCGGTGGCCACGGCGAAGGCGAATGCTGCGGCAAACATGGCGAAGGTCATGAGTGCAAGTGCGGCAAGCACTAAACACTACTTCTGTAAAATCTATGTTCCGCTGGGTGAAATCGCGCCTGTTCCTGCTTGTTTTGCTACTGTTGCTGGCAGCATTCATGGCATGCAAGGGTGCGTACACCTGGCGTGTAGCATTTGAACTTCCGTGGTGGGGATACGGCGCGTTCCTGTTTCCTCTGTTAGCCGCAGTCGGAATCTGGCTTGCCCGCCGTCTGAACAAGGCGGCCCTGCCTTCTGCCGGCAGTCTCTGGGTGGTGTTCATCCTGGCTGTGGCGCTGGATTGCGCCTGCAATCTCTTTGCTTTTGCAGTACCCTGGCAGCTGCACCTTTCGGTGTTCATGACCATGGCAGTACTCTGCCTGTTATGGGCCGTATTCCGGGCGGGGGCCATGGTGTTCTGGCTGGTGTTCCTGGTGCTGGAAATCATGCAGATATGCGGTTATCTGCAATATGGAACCCGCATTAATTCCCTGGTAATTGCGGAGATTCTGGAGGCTTCGTGGGAGGATGCCCTCGCTTACCTTACCTTCACCAACCTGGGCATGCTCGCACTTTCGTTTGTGCTTGGCATTCTGCTCTGCTGGGGGCTCCGCCGTACATTGTGCAGGCAGAATAGCCTTTCTCTCTTCAATGCAGCCTGCCTGTTCGGCAGTGCCAGCCTGCTTTTTGCTTTGCTGATTCCCCCGAACCGGGTCAAGCAGGATTTTTTCTGGCCGGTAAGTGAGCTGCCGGGCCTTTACTCTTCTGTGGCCGAAGCCCTCACTATAAACGAGGCCACGATTAACATAGTGGAAGCGCTGACCTCTCCTGCAGACCAACCCTGCAGACTTCATACCTTGCGGGGAGGCGAGGGGGTTGTGCTTGTGGTGCATGTGGGCGAAAGTATCCGTGCCGACCGCATGAGCTTGAATGGCTATGAACGTGATACCACTCCATGGCTGCGCCAACAGGAGAGATTGATTAATTTCCCGGATTGCATTTCTGCCGCATGTGATACCTGCCAGGCGCAGATTGCCATGCTGACCGACGCTCGCCGTGATATTCATGAGAAGCGCCCGGAAATGCAGCCGCGTACAGGTTCTGTGCTTGATTTGTTTGATGCATGTGGGTTTGATATCTATTCGTTTTTCGGCCGTCGCTGTGCTCAGAAACTGAAATATGATCGTGTGGTTCTTGTGCTCACCCAGCGTTCGAAGCAGAGGTTCAATGCTCCCGGCAGCCCCTGGACGGCGGTGCCGCAGATGCAGGAAGTGCTGCAGAATTCAGTAAAGGGGAAGAATCTGTTGTTCTTTATCAATAACGAGGGAAGCCACACTCCCTTTGAGCATTACGACCGCACAAACATTCCCTTTGCCCCTGTGGCGGCCAATTTCGAAGATCCTTCTTCAAAGGCTCAGGAGGTGAATAATGCATACGATAGCACGATTCACTACACCGATGAATTCTTCCGCCGTGTGGCAGAGGCAATCGGGTCGCGTCCCTTTGTCTATCTTTATGTGAGCGACCACGGCGAGTATCTGGGGCACGATGGTATGTGGGGCCGCGCTGCTCTTGGGGAAAGTCACCGCGCATACCATGCTACCAGCGGGTGCCGCGTGGGTATGTTTGTGCTTTATAATGAGGCGTTTGAAAAACTGCACCCTCATTTTGCCGCCGCCCTGCAGCAGATGCGGGCCAATGCCAGCCAGACTGTGGCGCATGAGCACCTCTTCCATACTCTTCTCGGCCTGTTCCGGCTCGAAACTCCCCACTACAATCCGTCGCTGGATCTGACTTCTCCGCAAGTGCAGCCGTATGACGGCCCCACCCCCTGATTTCCCTATGCTTTTTTTCTATTTCTTTATAACGGTCGTCATTTCACTGTCTATTGGTGCTGCTGTGGGGTATCTTCTTGCAGCGCTGCGCCGCAAGGAGGTGGATGCCCAGGTGCTTACCCTTGAACAGCAGAATGAGTTCCTCCTGCAGCAGATGCAGCGTGAGGAACAGCGTTGGGAGGAGCGCAGAACGATGCTGGAGGAACGCTTTGAACAGCTTTCCCGCCGCATTCTGGACCACAATACCGACCAGCTCAAAGCCAGTAGCAAGGAGCAGCTCAGCCATGTGCTGCAGCCTCTCCGCGAGCAGCTTGAGGGCTTGCGTAAGTCGGTGCATGATACCAATACAGGCAATGCAACCGCCCGCACGAGCATTGAGACGCTGGTTAAGCAGCTCATGGAGCGGGCTGAGGGCATCAGCAAGGATGCTTCTAACCTGACCCGTGCTCTCAAGGGCGATTCCAAAATGCAGGGAGACTGGGGAGAGATGGTGCTTTCCCGCCTTCTGGAAAGCAGTGGCCTGCACCAGGGTAATGAGTTTTCCACCCAGTGCTCATACAAGGATAAGGAGGGTAATCTATTCCGCCCGGATGTGGTGGTGCATCTTCCGGAGAACCGGCATATCATCATTGATTCCAAGGTCTCCCTTACGGCCTACGCCCGCCTGATGGAGCTTGAGGCCGATACTGCTCCGGCCGAGCGGCAGGCGGCTGTTGCTGCCCATGTGGATTCTGTCCGCAAGCATATTCTTGAGCTTGCAGGCAAGGATTATGCCTCTATTGTTCCCGGGGCCATCGGCCATGTGTTGATGTTCATGCCGAATGAGTCGGCCTACATCGGTGCTGTTCAGGCACAGCCTTCGCTGGTGCATGAGGCATACGAACGCGGTGTGCTGCTCATCAGCCCCACGAATCTTCTCATGGCGCTCCAGCTGGCTAACAACCTCTGGCAGAAGGAGCGTCAGTCTCGTAATGTCCGTAATATCATCGACCGCGCAGAATCGCTCTACAAGAAATGCGCCACGCTTGATGATAGTATGGAGAAAATCAGGCGTGCGATTGATACGCTCTCCAAGGCCTATGAGCAGGCCCGGGGCCAGTTCAAGACCGGCAATGGTAATCTGATACGCCAGATTGAGGACCTCCGCAGCTATGGTATCAATCCGAACCGCCGTCTGTCTCTGGAGGATGTTTCGGATGCCCCGGAAGAAGAATGAGCGCTGAATCGGGGTTATCTTGTTTATAATAAAGGGAAAACATAGGTTTTTTCTGCCTGTTTCGCCTATTGGGTAAATAGCGCGGATTGTCTGTAATGGCAGGAGTGACGGAGTTTTGATTCCTACCATATCAGACAGGAGGTAATCCTTATCCGCTTATCGGAGCCTGTCTGCTATATTGCATGTGCAATATGGCATATATACCTCTGATTATCAGAAAATCCTGCCGCTGGGTGTGTATGGCGGTCTCATTTCCCGTCGGGGTCGGGAGTGGGTTGTTACCCAGGCCTGTGTTGATTCTCCCCCCGGAGGAGGGAGAATACCATATTGTCGAATCCGATAAGAAAGCCGATTTTTCTGTAGCAGAACTTTTTTTGCTTTCATGGCCTGAATAGCTGTGGTATAGTTCCGCTATGGCTGAAAATGATTTGAGCATAGGTGTTGACATGGGGGGTACCTCCATTAAATTTGCGGTAGTTCGTGGTACAGAGCTGATTGGCCGGGCAGAGCCCGTCCGCACACAGGATTTTGTTTCTCCGGATGCCATTTTTGCAGAGGTCGGCAAGCGCCTTAAGGAGCTGATTGCCCAGTACCCCGGCGTGAAAGCGGTAGGCATGGGTATTCCTGGCTTTGTGGATCATGACCGCGGTATTGCCGATTCTCTGACAAACGTGCCGGGCTGGTATGATGTGCCTGTGCGTGATATGCTCGAGGAAATGACCGGCCTGCCGGCTGCGGTGGATAACGATGCCAACTGCATGGCCTATGCAGAATGGAAGCTGGGGGCAGGCAAGGGCCTGAATGACCTGGTGTGCCTTACCCTTGGTACAGGCGTGGGGTCCGGCATTGTGGCCAACGGGCAGATGCTGCGCGGCTCCCTGGGTGCTGCCGGTGAGCTCGGCCACCTGAGTATTGACTACCAGGGTCGCAAGGGCTATTACCAGAACCATGGTGCCTTGGAGAACTACATCGGGCATCCCCGTATTCAGGAAGATGCTGCTGCCGCCTACGCTGCTGCGGGGCAGGAAAAGGATTTTGAAGATTGTGCTCCTTATCCGCTGGAGCTGGCCGCCAAGGCGGGTGACCCCGTGGCACTGGCCATGTGGGATGACATTGCCCGCAAGCTGGCCACGGGGCTGCTTTCCTGCCACTACATCCTGAATCCCGCGGCCTTCATCATCGGTGGTGGTGTGGCCAAGGCTGGCGATTTGCTCTTTGAACCGCTGCATCGCTACCTGAAGGCGCAGACCTATGGGCCTCATTATGAGAAGCTTCGCATTCTGCCCGCCAAGTTCAGCAACGAGGCCGGTATTATCGGCGCTGCCAAGATGGCGCTGGAGGAGGCTGAAGCCCGTGGCCTTGCATGAGTGCAGAACCTGCAGGAAAGGCTGAAATCAGGCTGTGTACACGTCTGGGGCTTGTGGGACAGGAGGCTGAATCCCTCCTGTCTGCCATGCGTGCCGGGCTTTCTTCACGGGGCGCGGTAGTGCTTACAGCCCGGGCTTCTGCTGGCTATGTGCCGCCTTTTCCCTGTGCTGAGCTGGCTGCCCCCTGGCTGCCGCCGCGTGTCTACGTGCCGGCAGAGGGGGTGAAACCAACTGCATATGATGATTATGCAGCCGGGCTCTATTATTCGCTGGATCTTTCGTCCTGCTGGGAATCTGCCTGCCTGGCTGTTGTGCCGCCGCCGGCCTCATCGCTGGATATGTGTGCTGCCCCCGGTGGCAAGACGATGCTCATGGCCGCCCGTTTTGGTGTTGGTACGCATACTGCCAACGAGGTGCATCCCGGGCGCCGGGGGATTCTGCGGCAGAATCTGCAGCAATGCGGCATGCCTGAGGTCCGGGTAACCGGTAACCGGCCTGACCAATGGGCCCGCAGTGGTGAATCCTTTGATTTACTGCTGGTCGATGCTCCCTGCAGCGGGCAGTCTCTGCTCTGCAAAGGGATCAGGAATCCTGGTTGCCTGAGTGCCTCAATGGTGAATGGCAATGCCAAGCGGCAGAGGGGGATCATGCTCTCTGCGGTTCAATGCGTGAATTCAGGAGGGCATATTGTCTACACCACCTGCACCTACGACCCGGAGGAGAATGAGAAAGTGATAGCCTACATCCTGAAGCGCCACCCTGAATGGGAGGCTGTGGAAGTGCCGCAGCTTGCTCCGTTCCGCTCCGCTCTGGCGGCTTTTCCTGCCTATCGCCTGCTTCCGGCTCACGGCTTCGGGGCAGGGGGCTTCTGTTGTTTATTGCAAAAAAACAAATAAAAAATTCAACATGGAACGCCTTACTTGTATCAGAACCCTGCGTAACGAGTTATGAAAGCTAAGATTTTACTTGCTGTGGCGGCCTTCCTGCTGCCGTCCGTGTATGCTTCACCTCTGCCTGAAAAGGCTGATTTACTGGCCTCCAACACGGTTGTTGCCCAGTATGTCGGGGTGCAGGAACGCCCCTGCTATTTTCGTACGGCGCTTTGCCCGGACCGCTGCGACCACTCCATGAAGGCTGCTCAGTTCCGGATTCTCTCGAATGAGGCATACGAAAAGCCCGGGAAGTATGGCGATGAAAAGGCCGCAGCCGGAAACATGCTGTTGATTGATGTGAAAAATGATGTTCCCGGCCAGCCTGACGGTATGCTGCAGAAACTGAGTGAGCTTAAGCCCGGGCAACTGGTGCGCCTGACTCAGAAACACTATTATGCAGACATGGGAGAGGTGATGATGCCCATCCGCCCTGTAACGGAGTTGGAAGTGCTCAAGGACGGTGCCTGCGAGGAAATCCCCTCCATGCCGGAGGACCCTGCCAACCACGACCACGAAGTCATGCCCATCAACCGCATGCGCCGTTAAGTTTCCGGCAAATCCCTTGAACCAACGAAGCCCGCTTACCGGCGGGCTTCTTCATTTTACCAGGGCAGGGAGATATAGCCCAGCATACGCAGCAGCCACAGATTGAGTGAAGCCAGAGCCAGCAGATACCAGAAAATGGTCCACCCGGCGCTTACCAGCTGACGCGGTTTGTTGACCACATTGCCACGCCCCATCACAACCTTGAGGTTCTGCTGGGTAAAGATAATTTCTTCGTTGGGTGACAGTTCTTCTCTCATCCGGCAGCAGGAATGTACCACAAACCCGCCCGGCTTGCAATCCTATTCTGGAGCAAACCGGGCCTAACAGCTGAGAGCCTTGAATCAGAAGAGGTCTGATTCATCGTCCAGCTCGACCAGAGCGTCGTTGATTTTCTCTTCCAGGCGTTCGAGTTCCATTTCGGCCTTTTCGAATGCTCTGTCTGTTTCATCGTCATCTTCATCAAGTCCCTGAGCCAATTCAGCATCTAAGTGGTTAATCTTTTTCTCGAGAGAGGTTCCGGGAGGGTCATTCTTCGTAGAGACATTGACATTTTGAGCCAGTTCAATGATTTCCATGGCATTTTTGCCATGCATACAGGCGGTACACCTCTTTATTTTTTCCGGGTCATCTAAAAGATTAGCCAGCGAGTTAACCGGCTTGGGGTCATTTTTTAACTCCCTCAGTACAATTTTCTGAAAGGCTTGATAGAATTGGGCTTTCTCTCCTGGATTCAATTCCTTAGAGATAGCTTGCAGGCTTGTCTCTATTTGTTCATTGTCGTATGTAGCAGGGCCACACGCAGTAAGTGTGAGTATCAGAAGGGCCATGCTACAATATTTGAAGAGTGATGAAGTATGAATCATATTTCAGAAGAAGTTGAAAACAATGCGCCAGATATCACTGATGTCTGGCGCATTGCTGTTTATGTGTGTGTGAATACTGAATGAATCAGGATATCAAATGGAGGAAAGATTTTCGAGTTGACTCTCCAGTGCTGAGATACGGGCATTCAATTCTTCCGCCTCTGCAGGATCAGGAGTATGTGCGGCTCGCGTACGCAGTTTTTGAATCTCTATCTGCAAGTGGGATTTTTGCTGAAGCAGGTGGTTGCGCTTTGCCTCCAGCGTATCTACTTGAGACTGGGCTTCCATCATGTTACTCAGCAACGTATTCTGGCGCTCCTTAGCTTTGGCCGGAGACCAGAAGATACCTCCTTGAGTGGGATCTCCAGTGGTGCTGCAAGAATTGAGTACCACAAAAGCGGCAGTAGAAGCTGCGATTATAAAGAGATTATGTCTCATCTGAAGTCTGAATACTGAGCAAGGGGTTAGATGGAAGCAAGAGAATCAAGCTCTCTGATATTGGTCTGGAGGCTTGATTTTTCTTTACTAAGAGCATCAATCTTCTGATTAAGTTCGGCCAGCTCGTCACCAGAGGCTTCCTTTGCTGCATCCTTAGCGGTGGTGATGTCTGTATCAATCAGCGCCAGGTTTTCCGTCAGCTTCGCATTTTGTTTGGCAAGGTTTTCCTTGGAAATGGCAGTCTTATCTTTTTTCAACTGGGCAATCTGGTTGGAGAGATCAGAGTTAGCTTTCTGCACATCGGTAATGCGGTTGTCAAGCTGCTTCTGGTTATCGTTGATATATTCTTCCATTGAGGCATAGGCTTCCTTTTCCTTGACAATGGAATTGCCCCAGGCATATCCGCCGATGCCGCCAATTAGCGCGCCTGCAGCAGCGCCAATCAGTACGGACTTGGTATCACCACCTGTGGCAAGGCCAATACCGGCGCCCACCAGCCCCCCAGCAAGAGCACCGAAAGCGGTGCCTTGAGTGCGTGTTTTAGTGCTGTCGCTCATAGAGGAACAAGAGGTGAAGGAGGTGTTGACCATTCCTGCGGCAACAATGACAAGCGTGGCCTTCTTGAGACCGAGTTTAACAGAGTTGTTCATATTTGTGTTTATTTGAATGTGTTTGTATGGGGATGAATATGTAATGTTTGTTATTCAGAAATTGCAAATACTGGATCTACTCCGGTGAATTTCACAGGTTTGAAATTTCTGGAAAGTTTAGAACGTTTACTTGATATGGTTTCAGACATGCTGCAAATCCTTCCTTCTTCATTAAGTAGCATGACTATTTTATTGTAGGCGGAAATGGATTTACCATTGGCTGCGTTCTTATAAACCAGAGCCACATTTGCCTCGATTCGGCGACCGGAAACTCCCATATCGAGCAGTTTGACTGCGCGAGACGGCCATTTCTTATTCTGCTGCAGGGCTTTTTCATGCAGAGTCGTAACGGTAACCACCTTATTGCTCTTCAATTCTATGACTTCATCTGTGAATACATCCTTGAAGGCATCAAGTGTAACACCAGGTGTTGTCATGAGGGTGAAACGCTTGCTGATGATATTGTTTGCTGTCTCATCTGTTGGTGTACCATCCTCGTTGAAGATAATGGCAGGGGAGGGGGCATCAGTACTGCTTTCTGCAGATGTTTGTTCAACATGAGTTTTCTCACGCTGTGCAATAGCTTCGTTGAGAGCCATGATGATTTTTTCCCGGTTGTCGCGACCAACACATTGAAGCGGGCTTTTTCCGTTCTCGCCGATGGCGGCCGGATCTGCTCCGTTCTTCAGCAACCACTGCGTGATACCCAGACTGCCGATACCGCAGGAGTAGTGGAGGGCCGTGTTTCCGTTTGTCTCTGGCAGAGTCACATCAACTCCTGCACCTTCCTGAATTCTGGACAGCAGGAGCAATATTCCTTGCTGTTGTTTGGCTGATTCTGCCTCGCGGCATTTCAGGTTTGACATTCTCTCGAAAAGAGGCTTCAGTTCTGCCAGAGCTTCCTGAGAAACGGGGGGGCCGTAACTCTTTTGTTCCGATTCTACCGGAGGTGTTGGAGATTCTGGTAGCTCTTGTTTATTTGAGACCTCTGGAGCCGGCTCGGGCTCTGGCTCCGGGGGGGCTGGCGCTAGTTCGTCCAGCACGGCGAGGACCTTGCTGAAATTATTATTCCTGGCAATGGTTCTGGCTGTGGCTCCATCTTTATTCTTTGCGTTGGCGTCAGCGCCCAGTTCCAGCAGAAGTCGTACTATATCGGGGTTATCGCATCGTGCTGCAGTAATCAGCGGAGTTTCCATACTCGTGAGCAGTTTATCGTCATCGGCTTTCGACGATACTTTGTTGATATCGTGGCCTGCTGCAATAAAGGCGATGGTCGCTTTTTCCAGGATTTGACTCTGGGGGCTCGTAGACGCATAAGTTGTTGCCCATTCTGACAGGATATAGATGGCGCTCAGATAAGCATAATCATTGATATTTTCCATCTTGTCTTCGAGCATCTTGAAGTGCTTGTCAAATTCCTTGACTCGACGCTTGTAATAACAGGGGGGCGGTGCTTTCAGCAGCATCATGCTCATGATGCATTCCATATCAGAAACCTCCTGATAGGCTATTTTTGTATAGAAAGGATTGGTGACAGGAGGATTATACTTATCAAGCAAGTCGTATTTCTCCAACATGGCCACGGCTTCTTTAACGCTGATGGCACCGGAAAGTCTGGAGGCAAGGCTTGGCTTGGTGTTTTTGCAAGCTGTGTCCAGGATTTCGATGCATTCGGTCGCGTTGCAGAATTCGGCATACTTGAGCGCGGTAATCGCCCCGTCGTACCCCTTTGTGTCAATATGAACGGAAATTTTTCCGGGAGCATGAGCTGCATGCGGATCTGCTCCTGCTTTCAGAAGTTCGTTAAGAGCATCGAGTACAGCCTGTTTGTCGTATTCAGGCTTGTCGCCGTATGCTTTGTGGAACTTGCTTGCAAGCTTGAGCAGGGGTGTATAACCACTCTCGTTTGTTTGGTGAATGTCTGGATTTTTGGAAAGAATGGCACGCAGTACTTCGACACTTTGCTGATTGTAGATGGATTCGCAAATCAGGTGTAGGATGGTGTTCTTATTCCAGTTTGTAGCGGAAAAATCAGCTCCTGCTTCAAGAAGTACAGGTATGAGTACCTGTGTTTCCTTCGTTGAGCAGGCTCGGATGAGAGGAGTCCTGTCCTTATTATCTTCATGAACATGGTTTACATCAATCTTTGCATCAATAAGCAACCTGGCAGCTTCTACGTTTTTCAACTGGATGGCTCCATCCAGCAGCGTAAAATTACCTTCTCCCATAAATTGATTTAAATCAGCTCCTTTGCTGAGGAGTAGTTTAAATAATTCTGTATCCTTGTGAACCAGAGATATGCATATGGGCGAATATCCATGTTCACCTCCATCATTGACGGACAGTCCTTCATCCAAGGCAGCCTTGGCGGCTTCGATATCTCCGTAGATGGCGGCTGTGTGCAGCTTGCTGCCGTAGGTGCAGCCCAGCTCTTTCAATACATTCATCACAGCCGGTGAGGCGTTAGCTTCCAATGCCTCAAGAAGAATGTTTTTGCCTTTCTCGTTCAGTTTGTTCGGGCCTGTAACATCTGCGGCGATAAGAACATGGATGACATCGGTAGTCAAATCACCCTTGCTTAAAAGCAGCCGATGCGCTGAAACGTAATTTTCGTCTATTTTATCAGTCGGTGTACCACAGGCCAGAAGGCGAATAACCAAATCAGCATCTCCCTGCCTGATGGCATCCAGCATAGTGGCAAGGTATTTGTCAGGGGTAATTCCTTTTTCCTCCAGATATTTCGCCATTTCCTCCTTGTCAAGGTGCGTTATCAAGGTGCGGATGGCATGAATTTCTCCTGAAATGCCCGGGGCATTATTAGGGAGCGCAATATGCAGGGGTGGTAAAATAGCAGGTGATTCAGAAGTTGCAATTTCTTCGGAAGGGGATGATTCCTCTGAGGTATCTTCCTTTGTAGTATTATCGTTTGCCTCATCTTCTGAGAGTTCCGCCTCTTTCATGGAGTCGGTTGTCAGAATTTCGGCCAGTATTCCATCATCCTTTTGTTGTTCTGTTTCCTCAACAGGAAGAAAATTGCAATCATTGCACCAATACCAACCGCCACCTGCAGCGAGCAGCAGAAAAAGGAAGCATCCGCACCCGTTGTTGTTTTTCTGAGCCATGTTCTTATAAAAAGAAAAAGCAACAGACTACGATATGTAGTCTGTTGCCTTGTTATGAGTTTATGCTTTGTTAATGGGGGCAACTATTGCATAGCCGTCCTTGAAATCACGGATGACGACCTTGTCACCGGTGCTGAGACCATCTCGGCATTCTTCAGCTACGGGATGGAGTTCGGAGTTATACAGGACACACAGGTTGGAACCTTCTCCTCGAATCTCGCCTTTGCCGCCAACGAAGCTGTCGAGCGCTTCTTTGGGAGCATTTTTCAGCATGGGTTTGAAAATGAACCGATCAAGGAGCTGCTTCCACAGCGTGTAGTACAGGGTGATGGCAACGCCCAGGAAGAGGATGAATAACAGAATCGACCATTGGATAGGGAGGTCGCATTTCACCGTTGCCCAAACGGCAAAGAGTACGAGTGAACCCCAGGAAATAAATTCTGTCTGGCAGAATGTATCCAACACCAAGGCTGTGATGGCAATGGCCAGCAGCCAGTGAAGGAACGTACCATCACTCATCCAGAGAAAATCAGCAAGAATGTGCATAATATGTTAATGGGGGTTAGTCTTTGATGTTGAGCATGCTCATCATGTTGCTCGGCAGGTATACCTTGGAACTCTCCGTCTCGCAGATGGTCTTGTAGCCATCCAGTGTCTGCTGGCTGAGCAGAACCTTGAGAGCGCCTTCTCCACCTACGATGGAGGCAAGCTCCGTGAGGTATTCTTTTTGAGCAGCAGCCTTAATCTGAAGAGCTTCGCGCTGAGCCTGTGCTTCCAGCTTGATTGCTTCGGCCTTGCCCTGGGTTTCCAGCTTTATGGCGCGAGCCTTGCGTTCAGCCTCCATTTCCTGGAGCATGGCTGCCTCTACTGCAGGATCCATGGTGATTGTCTGAATGTCGACAGAAGTTATGGAAATACCCCATTTGGCAACTTCGCCTACAATCTTCGTGACGATACCTTGAGAAAGTGTGGCACGATCGCTCAAAAGCTGCTGCAAGCTACGTTCGCCCACGAGGGTACGAACTTCCGTAAGAATCTTTTCATGGAGGCTTCTGTGCAGCTGGTCAACGGCGAATAGCGCCTTCATGACATCGTTGATGCGCCAGTAGGACACAATATCAACTTTAACGTTAACGCCGTCGGTTGTGATGAACGGCTGGGCACGCAGGTCAGAAATCTGCTCGGTAACCTCAATCAGGGTGCCATCGCCGTCTTTGCGGGTTTCCGTCCAGCCACGTTCGTCGACTACGTCAAAGAATTTTTGAATGATTGGTATGCAGAAGGCCAGGCCGCTCTTGCATTTCTTGACCGGCTTACCGAACATGACAACGACTGCCTCGTGTCCCTGCGGAATAGTGCGGATAAAGTCCATAATGGTTGTGTATGTTGTTGTTGTTGTTGTTAATAAGGAAATGGGTTATTTACAGTACTGGAGTACTTATGGTAGAGGAGGCGTGAAGTTATTCTGCCATCTTTATGATTTCCTCAACCGTTTTGCCGTCGATGCACCGGAGAAGCTCTTTCATCTTCTCTGGATCTTCGGAAATTTTTACAAGGTCCATCAGAGACAACTTTTCTTCGTTGATGCGTTTGATGGTAATTTTCTGCAGAGCCTTGCTGAACTGAATCTTTTCCTCCTGAGTGAGGTCTTTGAGCATTTCGGCAGAGCTTTCTTCCGGCTTGTCGATATCGTAGGTGGCAGGACCACAAGCTGTCAGTAGAAGGGCAGCAGCTGTCGCCAGGAGAGTAGGAATCTTTTTCATCTTTATGGAAAAGTAGGTGTTGTGAGGGAGAGACTGGAGGTCTCAATTCGTTGTTTAGTGTATCGCAAAACGCGAATAAGTCAACCACAAAATATCAAAAAGATAATTTACAAGGGTGAAAAAACATGGTATAGTAAACGCAGACAATGAGCAGCTGGTGATATAATAATATAAAACAGAGATGGATATGAAGAAAAGCGAAGGGGGAGACTGTGAGTCTCAAGAAATGTCTCAAAACGCGAATTTTAAATTAAAGGTGGAACTGCCGCTGGAACTTGTGGCGCGTCTGGCGCAGCAGGCTGTCGCATCAGGTGTGTCGCTGGAGCATCTGGTGGCGCAGGAAGTAAAAAAGCTGGCTGAATAAAGCCGTTGTTGCCTTGACAACGTGCGCCTGTGTGGTATGATACCCCGGTAACATGCAGGGAAACGAGCAGACGGAATTCAAGAGCACGGTGAAGCAGTGGCTGAAGAGCCACGGGCTTGGCTACCGCTGGATTGCCGAGCAATGCGGTGTGTCAGAGATTACCGTGCGTAATTGGATGAGCCAGAAGAATATCCCCCCGCTGAAGCGCCAGTTGCTGGAGCGGGTGATGGTGCAGCTGCCTGCTGCGCCATCCGGCAATAAACCTGCAGAGGTAGGAGGCGTGAGTGTGAATGCCTCGCTTTCGCTGACAATCCAGCTGGCACCGGAGCTGTATAATCGTCTGGCAGAGCGGGCGATGGCCGCCGGGGTAACGATGGAGCAATTCGTAGCACAGGCAGTTACAAGACTGTTGGATGCACCGCCGGCGCTCAAGGAACAAAAGGTGATTCTACCCAATACCTGACAGATAGTTCAGGGTAACAACGCATGACGGAGTCTTCTCAGTTGGGTGTGACCTTGCCGCAGGGTACGCTGCTGGGGCAATGTGAGGTGCGCGAGGTGCTGGGGCGTGGGGGCGGAGGTATCAGCTACCTGGCCTACGATGCTCACCTCGAGCGAGAGGTGGTCATCAAAGAGCATTTTCCGCCCACGCTTTGTTTTCGCGCGCCTGGAACGGCAGAGATTCAGCCGGTTTCGGCAGAGGGGTATGAGCGCTCGCTGGCTGCGTTCTGCCGCGAGGCTCGTATTCTGGCGGGGGTGAATCATCCCGGAGTGGTTCGGGTGCATGATATTTTCCAGGCCTGCGGCACGGCTTACATGGTGATGGAATATGTGGAGGGCGAGCGGCTTGCTGATTGGTTGCCTGCACATGCTGCAGAAACTGCGGCTGTAACCGCTGTGCTCCAGCGCTTGCTGGAGGCGCTGGGCTGGTTGCATTCCCGCGAAGTGCTGCATCGTGATATCAAGCCGTCCAATATCATTATCCGCCCGGATGACCAGCCGGTGCTGATTGATTTCGGCGCGGCGATGCTGGGTACGCCGCCTACCACGATTACTCTGGTGGGTACGCCGGGGTATGCTGCGCCGGAGCAATTCCAGCAACATGGTCGCGTGGGCCCGTGGTCAGATTTGTATGCGCTGGCGCATAGTTTTGGAAAACTGCTGCCTGTTAAAGCGCTGCGCCGTTACCCACGCGCTTTTGTCCGCGCTCTCAAACGGGCAGGAGAGGATGATATCGACCGCCGCTATGCCTGTGCGGCAGACTGGGAGGGAGAGTTGCGGTATCAGCAGAACGGTGCAGCTCGTGTGTGGCTGCTGGTCGTTGGCTCATTTCTTCTGGGAATGATGAGTGTTTTCGCCTGGGCATTGCTCGCCCCGCAGGAGGCGCCTGCTGAAGTTATTGAGCAGCAAGTGGGGGCTGAGCGAATGGTAAGCCCTGTTGCTTCGTATTCAGAAGCAGAAAAGGGGCTCATTATGGAGAGAATGCAGAAGATTCAGCGCTTGCGATATCGCGAAGCTCTGGAACGGGATGCCGAGAAATACGGCTATACGGGCGAGGGCGACAGACGCGCCTGGATTGATGCCAAGGTGGAAGAATGGGTTAAGCAGATGCAGCAATCCACGCAGGACAGCCTCAATCGGTACTATGTGCCAGCGGAGTGATTTCTTGCAACTCGTTCTGTTAAACCAGGATATTCCGGCTTGATTCGCGGGCTGGTATCCGTTAGAATGCGGGGCAGAATGAAATCTCCTTATTCTTTTGCAGAATTGGTGGCGCGGTTGTTCTGCCTGCTGTTCGGGTTGTTTGTACTGGCGCAGGGAATTGCGCTGACGATTCTTGCCAACCTTGGTACAGATGCCATTACGAGCCCGGCTCTGGTGGCGCATCTGCTGCTGGGAACGCAGCCTGGCGGGGCGGGGTATGAGTGGTGTACGGTCGGCAATATGCTTATCTGTGTGCATGTTACCCTTGTGCTGATGCAAATTCTGCTTCTCCGCAGCAAATACCGCCCCGTCCAGCTGCTGCAGATTGTGAACGCCCTCATCCTGGGAGCGATGCTGGATGCATGCCTGAGTTATACTGTGCTGCTGCCAGTACCGAATTATGGGGCAGCGCTGGGGTATACTCTTGCTGGCTGCGTTGTCTCTGCGTTCGGTATCTTTACCTTTGTCAAGGCGAATCTCGTGCCGCTCTCTGCCGAGGGACTCTGCCTGGCGCTCAGTCGCGTTTTCAACTGGCGTTTCAGTCGTGTAAAGATCGGGGTGGATTGCTCGATGCTGGGTATTGCCGTGGCAGCCTCCCTGCTGTTGCTGGGTACGCTGGCCGGAGTGCGTGAAGGGTCGCTTATCTGTGCGGTGAGCACGGGGTTCATCATCGGGTTGCTTTTCCGCCATTGCCCTATCTGGGACAAGTTCTTTGCGAAGGCTGGGAAGAGAGAGCTTTCTTCCGAAGCCAGTGACAAGCTGGCCTGATATCCTGAAAAACTGTTTTTTTCCTTCTGTTGTTTGAACGCCTGTGAGGTCTTTCCTCCGGCGAGACGGGCAGGGCAGGCAGCGCTATACCGGCGTTGCCTGCCTTGCTTGTTGCCTGAATGGTGAACTTTCTGCCCAAATTCTCTAAAATTCGTGTTGCAAGTTTGCTGGGGATGTGGTATTTTACAATCACCATGATTACAGGTACTACTCATAAGAAGGCTGCTGAGTGGGTCGAACAGATTCGCCAGCTCTGCAAACCCGATTCCGTCTACTGGTGCGACGGTTCCGAGGAAGAGAACACCAAGCTCTGCGACATGCTCGTGGAGAAAGGCACCTACATTCGCCTGAACCCCGAGAAGCGCCCCGGCTGCTTCCTGGCTCGTTCTACTCCTTCTGACGTGGCCCGCGTAGAGGAACGCACATTCATCTGCTCCGAAAAGGAGGAAGACGCTGGTCCTACCAACAACTGGAAGTCCCCGGCTGAGATGCGCGCCATCCTCAACCCCTACCTCGATGGTTCCATGAAGGGCCGTACCATGTACGTGATTCCCTTCTGCATGGGCCCGCTGGATTCCCCCCTGGCCAAGATCGGTATCGAAATCACCGACTCCGCCTACGTGGTGACCAACATGCGTATCATGACCATCATGGGTGAGAAGGTGCTCAAGCGCCTCGAGGACGAAGTGAATGGCGGTGGCAATCCCAAGCGCGACGGCTACGGCGACTTCGTTCCCTGCCTGCACACCGTGGGTGCTCCCCTCGAGCCCGGTCAGGAGGACGTAACCTGGCCCTGCAACAACGAGGAGAAGTACATCTGCCACTTCCCCGAGACTGGCGAGATTATCTCCTACGGTTCCGGTTACGGTGGTAACGCCCTGCTT
>CAJGDB010000003.1 GCA_904502165.1 uncultured Akkermansia sp. | reverse complement strand
GCCATCTGGGAGCTTATTCAGCAGCAGCTCGACGCCGATTTCAAGCGTACCGGCCACACGAATGCCTATTTCCCCATGCTCATCCCCGTTTCCTACCTGGAAAAAGAAGCCGAGCATGCTGAAGGTTTTGCCACCGAATGCGCCGTTGTGACCCACCACCGCCTTGAGGCTGTCAAGGACCCCGAGACCGGCAAGACCCGCATGATTCCCTCCGGCGAGCTGACGGATAAATACGTAATCCGTCCCACTTCGGAAACCGTGATTGGTGCTGCTTTCTCCCGCTGGCTCGAATCATACCGCGAGCTTCCCATCAAGGTGAACCAGTGGTGCAATGTGATGCGCTGGGAAATGCGCCCCCGTATCTTCCTGCGTACGGCAGAATTCCTGTGGCAGGAAGGCCATACCGCCCATGAAACCCGCGAGGAGGCTGAGGAGGAAACAGCCCTTATGCATAAGGTATATGAGGAATTCCAGCGCGATGTGCTGGCGGTTGATGTGATTCCTGGCGAAAAGACCGAGCATGAGCGATTCCCCGGTGCTGTACGTACCTTTACGGTTGAAGCCATGGTGCAGGACCGCAAGGCTATTCAGGCTGGTACCTCCCATTTCCTGGGGCAGAATTTTGCAAAGGCCCAGAATATTTCCTTTGCCGGCCGCAACAACGAGCGCCAGTTTGCCTGGACCACCTCCTGGGGCGTTTCCACCCGCATGATTGGTACGCTCATCATGGCTCATTCCGATGATGACGGCCTGGTATGCCCGCCCCGTGTTGCCCCGAAACAGATTGTCATCATTCCTGTAACGCCTAAGGCAGATACGAAGGATGCCATCGTGGCCCATTGCCAGGCCCTGGCAGATAAGCTCAGCGCCATGAGCTTCCATGGTATGCCCCTGCGTGTTCAGGTTGATACCCGCGACATCAATGGCGGTACCAAGAAGTGGGAGTGGATTAAGAAGGGGGTACCCATGCGAATCGAAATCGGCCCGCGTGATCTGGAGAAGGGCTCGGTGTGCCTCTGCCGCCGTGATCAGGCCAGCAACGAGAAGAGCTTCATTTCCGAAGACGAGCTTGTGGAAAAGGCCGTGGATATGCTCGAGGATATTCAGAACACGCTGCTGCAGCGCCAGCGCAGCTTCCGCGACAGCCACATCCGCCCCTGCAACAGCCTCGAAGACCTCAAGGCCAATTTCAACGGCGAGGGCGATGCCGACTGGCTGCTCTGCCCGTGGGATGGCAGCCCTGAGGAGGAAGAAACGCTTGCCAAGAGCCTGCGTATTTCCATCCGCTGCATTCCGCAGGGTGAAATGGGTTGCGCTGCCGAGTCTGCTCCCTGCATTCTGACCGGCCGCCCGACGACCCGCCGCGTGCTCTGGGCCCGCGCCTACTAAAGCAAGCAGCAGAGAGCTTTTGCAGCCGCCCTGGTGTTTTCAGAAATGCCAGGGTGGCTTTCTTTTCCGCGCGGGGCCCCAATCAGGTTTTTGCTTGCACGGGGGCAGGGAAATGGATAGAATACGCCTGCTGATACATTTTTATTCTGCCGTGAAAAAGTCGTTTTATTTTTTAGCTCTTTGTCTGCTTGCTGCAGTTTCTGCCGGTCTTTCCAGTTGCCGTACGGTGCCGCTGACCGGGCGTTCTCAGTTCATTCTCACTTCGCTGGAAGAGGAAAAGTCGATGGGCCTTACGGCATACAAGCAATATAAGGCCAAGTTCGGCACTTCTTCCAATACTACGTACAATGCTGCGCTGAGGCGTTGCGGTGCGGCCATTGTCAAGGCTACAGAATATACGGCGTACGATTGGGAATATACGGTCTTTCAATCCAGCACTCAGAATGCATTCTGCCTTCCTGGCGGTAAGATTGCCGTATATTCCGGGCTGATGGATCTGATGAAGAATGAGGCCGAGCTTGCCTTTGTGGTGTCTCACGAAGTGGCACATGCCCTGGCTCGCCACAGTGGAGAGCAGGCCTCGTGGGAGAAATTGCAGTCGCTGGGCTCATCGATTCTGGCATCCAACGCCGAGTCCACCGCTGCTGCATCTGCCTACCAGAAGGCTACCGAACTGGGGGTGATGCTGCCGTTCAGCCGCAAGCATGAGTATGAAGCCGATAAGATTGGTATGATTCTGATGGCCAAGGCCGGGTATAAGCCGAGTGCTGCAATCGAATTCTGGTCCCGTTTTACGAAGGGCTCGAATGCTGGCTTCCTGGATGGCTGGATGAGCACGCATCCCTGCGATGATGACCGTATCGCAGCAATGCGTGCCAATCTGCCGGAGGCTGAGGCTGCTTACGCGAAGGCATCCAGCAGGAAGGAATATGGTATGTCCCTGTAAAACCGGGTTACAACGAGTTTAACAGAACGCACAGCAGCTTGCAGGCTGCTGTGCGTTTCTAGTTCTTCTGCCAGTGCATGCTGAGCTCTACAGCCCCGGTGGCGGGGTCTGTTCTGCTGTGGGTGGTGCAGAACCCGTGGTATTGGTAGAAATGCACGGAATCCGTATTGAGCGCGTAGACGCGCAGGGTCAGTTCATCGTGCAGCTGTTGCACATGCCGGAGCAGGGCTGTTCCGTATCCTTTGCCTTGGGCTGCGGGTGCTATAAAGAGGGCGGCAATGTGCCTGCCCAGCATGGAGATGAACCCGCAGAGGCTTCCGGAGGAGTCTTCCAGTACGTAGTTTTCACTCTGAGGCAGGTATTCTGCTACCATGCGGGCCCGGTTACCCTGCCAGTATGCAGCCGGAACAAAAGGATGCGCTTGCAGCGATGCTGCCAGCCAGATATCGGCCAGCAGTTCAGCATCGCGGCTGGCATAAGCGCGTATGTGCATCGGGCTGTTTACTTGATGATTACCTCATTCAGGAAGCGGTAGTCCTGTTTCGGGTGCGTGAGGCGCACCTTGCTGCACCCGGGGGTGACCTTGTAGCGGCGAATATGCTCACCAGCCTTGATGAGGCTGGCACCGGTCACCTCACATTCCAGGTTACCGATGGTGATGACTTCGGTGGCACCATGCGGTACGGGGAGGGTGATATCAAGCGCGGCTTTGGAGCAGAGGTAGGCGGTGGCGATATCTGCGTCATAGATGCAGCGGGTATCTGTATCAAAGGCATCTGGGGTGATGCCGATGTTGAACAGGGTGAGTTTGACTTCCTGCGCGCTGCTGCTGGTATTGGTTACTCTCATGGATGTAATCCGCTCCCTGGGCAGCTCTTCCTTCTTGATGTAGAAACGCTTGTTTTCTACGGCTTTTTTCAACTGAATGGTTCTACCTGATTCCAGCGTGAGCGAAATTTCTCCCCATTCAGCAAGCTGCTCATTCTCCAGGTTAATCTGTACCCATTCGGGGCAGATGGGGGTGGGCAGCTCCAGGGTGATGAAATCCTGCGGTTCCAGAGAGAATACCTCCATGACGCGGTTGATGCCGATATCTGAGGTGTTGCTGTATGCCGTGAGATTCGGGCTTTCCACATTTGTATCCACGTAAGGCGGCAGGGTGCGGTTTACCGCAAATTCGCAGATGGAGAGCCAATTGGGACGGGGCGTGACAATGCGGAATCGCACATAGCGGGCACGCAGAGGAGACTTTGAAAGGTTAAGGATGGCCATATTGCCGTACTGGGGAGAGCCGACGGGGGTCCAGGTGGTGGCGTCGTCTGAGATTTCGAATTGAACGCATTCCGGGTAGTCTTTCTGGCGCGACCCACCCATGATGAGGCAGATGTTGTTGATGCTGATGGGGGAGCCGTGGTCAAGGCAGTACCATTGTCCTTCCTTCTGGAAGGCATCGTTGGACCAGAAGGTAGAAGAACGGCCGTCCATGATTCTGGGGGCTTCGGAACGCGTGTTTCCGCAGGATGCGGTGAACTTCGGCACCGCGCGCTTCTGCCCGGAGAGCTCTGCATACACCCGGGCGTTGAGATAGGAGAATGCGGCATTCAGCACGGGGGTCATGGCGTAGGCGGCCACCTCCACATCGTCTATCTTCCGCACGCCGCTGGCAGACCATTCATTTCGCAGGGTAGAGCGCATGTCGTAGAGCGCCTGCACGGTGTCGAAGAAGTAGTGGAAGAGGTAGTCATCCTTTGTTTCAAAGGCAGTCATGATGGAGGCACCTGCCACACCGACCAGTTCGAATTGGTCGAGCCAGGGGCGGATTTCCTGGCAGAGTCCGGCCACGGGGTTCTGGGTGTGCTTGAGTTCACGGGCGGCGCTTACCATGCGGTCGAATTCGAGCTGCAGCAGGTGGCCGGCCTTCATATCCGGGGCATCGGCTGCAATGCTGTCGATAAAGGCCTGGGCGGTGGGGGCGATATCGACAGATTCCTCACGGAAATAGCCATGCCCGTTCGGCAGCAGGTAGGAGTTGTGAGCGCAGAAGACACGCATGGCTTCGCGGTGGAGCGGGTAGAGCCGCACCATGCCGGCCTCCCAGGTGGTTCTGGATTCAAAGGCATCGATGTTCCAGGTGTAGTTGGCTACGCCGAAAAGGCCTACTTTGCTGGCCTCCGCGTGTTCCATGGGATTTGCTACAAAGCCGCTCATCTGGTTTTTCATTTCGGGGTCTGTATCGAGCCCATAGGTGCGGCCCATGGAGAGGCGGCTGCGCTTGAAGTCATTACACGGCCAGTTCCACCAGATGAAGGTAGGACGTTGAACGTGCTCGTTGACCCACTTCTGGCCGGCGAGGGTGATGTCATGCACCACCGTATCACCCGTCCACATCACAGGAACGCTCTTATCCAGCCCGCTGCCGAGTGTCTTGAGGAAGGTCTCGTTGGTCCAGCTGCGGTTGTAGCCGGTCGGGCACATGATGAGGGTCTGATTCACATCCGGATGCTTGCGGATGAAGTTTTCCAGGATGTAGTTGGTCAGCTGTACCTGGCGCTCGGCCTTGCCGATTTCTCCGCTGGAGTCATCTACAAGCACGCCGAAATCCCGCACCCCGAGGTCGTACATCTGCTGCAGTTTTGTGCAGAGCGCATCCAGCTGGGTACGGCCTTCATTCTCGCTCCAGCGTACTGTATTGGCCGGGTGAATCGCCCACACGAAGCGAACTCCGTTCTGACGGGCATATTTCACCAGATCGCGGAGTTCTGCTGCTTTCTGAGCCGGGTAGGGCTTGTAGCATCCGTTGCCGTGGTGGTAGGGGTCGTCCTTGGGGGCGTATATGTACAGATTCATCTTGTTACGCCCCATGAAACGGAAAATGGAGCAGCGGGATTCGAAGCTCCAGGGCGCGCCATAATACCCTTCCACCACGCCGCGCCAGGGAAGGTCGGGCCAGTCTACGAGAATGCCCATGGGCAGCTCTCCCAGCCGTGTAACTTCGCGCAGGGATTTGTCGAAGAAAACATCGTTATGGGCCAGGGTGGCATTCGGCACGTTGTAGAGCATCTGGATGATGGATTGCCGGGCATAGTATACGCCCATTTCATCGTTGGCATAAATGGTCAGTAATCCCGGAGTGATGTCGATGGCATAACCTTCAGGGATGTCGGGCAGTCGGTCCCACATGCCACCCTTGGAATCGGGCTTCCGGTAGAAAATCTGCACGTTGTTTACCTTTGTGGTGACGGAACGCATGCCGTTGTGCTGCGGCTGCGGGTAGATGACTACCGCCTGGGCTGTCTGGTGAGCGGAGAGGAGGGCAAAAAGAGAGCAGACCAGGGGGGCCAGGATGGATTTGAACAGAGGTTTCATAACTGTAGAAGTGGAGAGCAAAGCAGGAGTGTAGAAAATTTTTCTCCTTATTCTTTCATTATATCGTTTAGACATGCTCCTGACAAGCTTCAAAATGCATATTTCCGGCTCTTTTGTCCGATAATGCAGAAACACCCGCGCAGCAAGATAACTGCGCGGGTGTTTCTGTACGGGATGGGGTTGGATTAGAGGAACAGATATTCTGTCGTTAAGATGCGGCTTGTAGCATTCTTGTAATGACCCCTGGCAAGAACTTTCTTTCTGGGATTTGGCCTTCTTTGGGGAAATTTGGAGTTAGGCACGCTCATGTGCTGCTTAGTTATTGCTTTTCCGGTGGCAGCTGAAGGTAGACGGCGTCGCGTTCGAGCCTCCAGCAGCCGCTTGAGAGCAGCCCTATTACCGGAATGCCTATTATGCACGTGCCGATAAGGTCGAGCCTTCCGCAACTTGAGAGTTCCCGGTTTATGATGGCGCGCGCTACGCGGTCTCCCTGTTCTGCGGTGATGTTATAATCGTACCGGTTGGATAAATTGAGTTCTGCTGTTCCTTGTCCGACGATTTCGTCGTTGACTCTCAGGATGGCATTGGGCTCGCTTGCCTTGATGGATACTTTGGTTTTTCCTTCGGCAAAGGTGGAGCAGGAGGTCAGAAACAGGGCCGGAAGCAATAGGAGTAGAGAGAGGTATGTTTTCATAGAGGGTTATTCTAACACCTTATGCTTTGTATGACAATTCTTTTTATCTTTACTCACGCTGTTAAAAGAAACGCCCGCGCAAGCTTTCACCGGCGCGGTTGTCAATCCAATGCAGGGGAAGCACCCCATTACGCAGGCATTGTACCAGCCGTGCGGGAAGCGGTCAAGCGGCATAGGAGACCATCCAGAATGGTGACGCTTTCTCCTTGTTTATTGACAGGCGACCATTGTAAAATTGAGACCCCATATTACCCTCCCGTTTTTCTTGTAATTTTTCTTGTAAAATAATTGTAACAGGGGGTCGTAAGTTTACCTGCGCCTATTATGCAAGAAAACCTACAAAAAACAATGTTTTGTAGGTTTTCTTGCTTTTTTGATGACGGATGGGGTGGGATTCGAACCCACGGAAGGGATTAACCTTCGGCGGTTTTCAAGACCGCTGCATTCAACCGCTCTGCCACCCATCCGGAGTGTTGCAGGCACGGTGGCGTGCTGGGGTGATACTAGCGCATCATGCGCGGGTCCGCAAGTTTTTTCTGCTGCATATGGGGCAAAAGAATAAAAAAGTGACAAAACTGGTGTTTTTTTACAGATTAGTCTTGACGCCGCATGGGAGCGTGTGTATAATGCGCGCGCAGTCAAGCTGCGAGCATCATGAATGTCCCCATCGTCTAGGGGTTAGGACATATGATTCTCAGTCATAGAACCGCGGTTCGAATCCGCGTGGGGATGCTCTGGAAAGGCCTGAGGTAAATGCCTCAGGCTTTTCTGCTTTTTCAAGGGAAAAGAAAATGAAAATTCGATCAGTCTGTTCCAGTGATGCGGCAGCTATTGCTGCCATTTACAATCATTACGTGCAGGAAACGGTTGTGTCTTTTGAAACGGAACCGCTCAGTGTGGCGCAGATGCGAGCCCGGATTAAGCGGATTGTTGCCGGGTACCCCTATCTGGTGTGTGAGGACGCCGGGGGGCAGGTTCTGGGGTATGCCTGTGCTCATGCGTGGAAGGAGCGTGCAGCCTACTGCCATACATGGGAGGTATCAATCTATCTGCATCCTGAGCATTGTGGGCAGGGATTGGGTGCAATGCTGATGGCCCCGTTGGTGCAACAGTGCCGCGAGGCGGGGGCCGTGGTGCTGATTGCCTGTATCACGCAGGAAAATACCCGGAGCATTGATTTTCACCGGCGCTGGGGGTTTGAACAAGTGTCTCATTTCCCCAGAGTGGGCTGCAAGTTTGGTCGCATGCTGGATGTTGTTGACCTCTGCCTGCCGTTGCAATAAAAAATCAGCCCCGGAATACCGGGGCTGAAAGATTTGATGGGGAGGGATTTTGCCGGCAACTTATTACATGCCGACGATTTCATAGCCGCCGTCCACATAGAGAATCTGGCCGGTCATGGAGGCTGCGCCATCGCTGGCGAGATAGGTGGCAGTAGCACCAAGTTCCTCGAGCGTGCAGGAGCGCTGCAGCGGGCTCTTTTCTTCGTATACCTTGAACATACCGGTGAAGCCGGATACGCCTCGGGCGGCCAGGGTCTGCACGGGGCCAGCAGAAATGCAGTTCACGCGGATGGGTGCTTCTCGGCGACCCAGGTCATAGGCAAGGTACTTGCAGCAGGTTTCAAGGGCTGCCTTGGAAACGGCCATAAGGTTGTAGTTCGGCACAACCTTCTGGCTGGCGTAGTAGGTAAGGGCTGTGATGGAGCCGCCATTGACCATGAACGGAGCCACTGCACGGGAAAGGGCAATGAGCGAGTAGGCAGAAATCTGCAGCGAGAGGTTGAAGGCATCGCGCGGAATGTCGGAGAAGTGTCCTTCGAGCGTACCGGGTGCCTTCGGTGCAAAAGCAATGGCGTGCAGGAGCATGTCCACGTGGTCGGTGTGTTCGCCAACAAAGGTGAAGAAATCGGCAATGGACTGGTCATCGCTCACGTCAAGGGCGCATACGGGAGTATCTTCACCGAAGTGTTCCTTGACCAGCTTGATGACACCATCCTTGAGGCGTTCGCCCTGGTAATTGAAAATGAGCTTCGCACCGGCTTCATGCCATGCCTTGGCAATGCCGAAAGCGATACTGCGGTGGTTGGCTACGCCGGTCACGATGCCGACTTTTCCTTCTAAGGGTTTGGTGATGGTCATATTGGTATGTATGTGTTAAGGGGGGAAATCAATAGAGGGGGAATTCCTGCATGATGATGCGGGGATAGGTGTGGGCCATGCCGATGCCGACATCTTCCATGTGCTTAATCTGGGCAAGGATTTCTTCGCTGCTGATGTTGTAGTCTGTTACAATATACTTGAGGCGATAGTAGACAAGCCCGTTGTCCATATCGATGAGCAGCTGGCCCTCCGGCAGGTTGGCGTTGAGGGTGAGCAGCAGCATGCTGACTTCGGCGCGGTCTGCCGGGGCAATACGATAAGCAAAGTTCACATCAAACACGAGGCTGCAGGGGTTCTTCAGCTCAGTGAACATGAAGGAACAGGGAATTTCGGTATTGGTGACCGGAAGATAGGCCAGGCCGATTTTTTCGTTCTCGGCGCCCATGGTAATCCACTGGTAGGCTTCGCCGTGGCTGATGAGATGCTGGCGCACCTGCGCCAGAAGATTCGGTTGGTTCGACATAGGAAGAAAAATTTGATGGTTCCAGGCGGGGAGCTGATTCGGCAACGCCCTGTTCGCATACCATACTACACGCAAGGTTGAGGTAAGTCAAGCTTTTGTGTGTTGAATTCTGGAAGAAACGCGGTGCCGCCACGATTTCCTGGCAGCCGTTGTACGCCTGGATTTAGCCGGAGGAACGCTTTTTTTCTGCCATTCTGGCAATAAATGGGAATGAACACACACTTTTGCCTTGCTTTTGTCCGCTAAAAGCTGTATTTAGAAACCACTTATTCAACCCGGGCGGGTCTGTTTGCCTGCCCTACAAACCTAATTCAGAACCACCATGGGTCAACAGCATCGTAAAGAGACGAAGCGTCGTCGTCGTACCGCTTACATCAAGCGCCAGAAGGAAATCGCCAAGAACAGCAAGAATGTAGCACCTGTTCAGATGGCTAAGAAGGTTTCCAAGGACTGATTTCAAGTCTCTGAAATTCCAATCAGACTTTACACCGGCATTTCCGCAGGAAATGCCGGTTGTCTTTTCTGCAGCAGCGGAGTGACGCAGCAAAATGCCCCCAGGTGTTTCACCTGGGGGCATGGCGTTTTGCCGGGAAAATATATAGTATTATGCCTTGGCTCCGTCTTCCTCCTGTGCTTCGAGGAGGGCGTAAGCCGTCACTTCATCCGGGTCAGGGCCGTGGTGGCCCTTGGTGATGCGGGAACGGAACAGCTTCATGATGAAGACGAATGAGCAGGGGATGAAGAAGACGCCCAGCGCGGTGGCGATGGTCATGCCGATGACAACCACTACGCCGATGGAGTTGCGTGCCAGCGCACCGGAACCTTCGGCTGTAACCAGCGGCACACAACCCAGAATGAAAGCAAAGGAGGTCATCAGAATCGGGCGCAGACGCATGCGGGCGGCCGTTACGGCAGCTTCCACCAGTTCCTGCCCGCGCTCCATCTGCAGTACCGCGAACTCCACAATGAGAATGGCGTTCTTGGCCGCCAGACCCACCAGCATCACCAGACCAATCTGGGCATACATGTTGAGGTCGATGTGGGTAAGCAGCAGGCCGAGGAAAGCCCCCAGCACCGCAATGGGTACCGTCATGAAAATAGCGATGGGCAGAGTCCATTTTTCATAGAGGGCGGCCATGATAAGGAAGGCGAACACCGCAGAGAGTGTAAAGATGGAGCCCAGCCCGAGCCCATCCTGAACCTTCTTTTCCTGGAAGCTCATATCCACGTATTCCATGGCGTACTTGGTGGTGTCCATGTTCTCAGCAAAGGTCTGCTCAATGGCCTTCATGGCCTGGGCTGTGGAGTAACCGGCTGCCGGAGTGACAGAAATCTTGGCGGCATTGTAGTTGTTGTTACGCCATACGAACTCAGTATCGGCAATGTCGTTGATGGTGACAAGGGTGCTGAGGGGCACAGAGTCACCCCTGGCGTTGCTGACATAGAAATTGGCAATCTGCTCTGTGTCGGTTCTGCTTACACCGGCAGCCTGCATATAGACCTGCCATTGCTGGCCGAACTGGGTGTAGTAGTTCACGAAGGAGGAACCATTGAAGCATTGCAGCAGAGAGTTTGCCGCGGCGTAGTCAACTCCCTGCGCCAGGCATTTTTCCTTGTCGATAGCAATGCTCTTCTGGGGAACCTGCGGCAGCATCATGTCTGATGCCTTGGCAATGGCCGGGTGCTTCATGAGGGCTGCTTCCAGCTTCTGGGCCTGCTCGTAGAGGGGGGCTACACCAAGGCCGTCCAGGTCTTCCAGGGCAAAGGTGATATCGTTGCCCACACCCACACCGGGAATGGCTGGCGGGCTGACCAGGAAGCTTACGCCATCCACGCCGCACATGGCCAGTTTGGCCTGCACGCGCTTTTGTACATCATCAGCCGTGGGGATTTCCCCGTTTTCCATTACCGGGCGTTCAGCATAGGGCTTGAGACAGGCGAAGAAAGAGAGCGCATTGGTCGTCTGCACACCCAGCACGAGGTTCATACCGATGATGGACACCGCGAAATCCGTGGTGGGCTCTTCCATGAGCACCTTTTCCACAGGCTTGACCTGCTCGGTAAGGCGCTGCAGGGAAACACCAGGTTTCATGATAACACCGCCGATGAGGAAACCCTGGTCTTCTGCCGGCAGGAAGCCGCCCGGCACCTTATTGGAAACAGGAATGATGCAGGCGGTGATACCTGCGAGCAGCGCCATGGATATGGTCAGGTGCTTGCAGAGCCAGTGACAGGCTCGGGAGAAGATTTCGGCTACGGCTTCGTAGCAGCGGTTAAACAAGTCGTACAGCGGGGTGAGCAGGGAACGATGCTCTTTCCGAGATTGCAGCATGAGTGCGGAGAGCGCTGGCGAGAGAGTCAGGGCGTTGAATGCTGAAATGAGCATGGAAACGGCGATGGTCACTGCAAATTGCTGGAACAGCGTGCCCGTGATACCCGGCAGCAATGCCGTGGGAAGGAAAACCGCCGCAAGCACCAGGGCAATGGCCACCACCGGGCCACTTACTTCTTTCATGGCCGCAAAGGTGGCCTGGCGGGGGGTCATGCCGTTCTCCATGTGGGCTTCTACTGCTTCTACCACCACGATGGCGTCGTCTACCACCAGACCAATGGCCAGCACCATGCCGAGCAGACAGATGGTGTTGAGGCTGAAGCCCAGCATCGGGAAGAAAATGAAGGTGGTAATCAGCGAAACCGGCACGGCGATGAGCGGAATGAGTGTGGCACGCCAGCCCTGCAGGAAGAGGAATACCACCAAAGCCACCAGCAGCATGGCTTCTACAAGAGTGTGGGCAATTTCAGAGATGGAGTCACGCACCGTGGTCGTGGTGTCAAGAGCCACGAAGCCGCGCATACCTTCCGGCATGACCTTGGCCTTTTCCTCCAGCAGCGCTTTGACTCTGCCGACTGTTTCAATAGCGTTGGAGCCAGCCGCCTGGTAAATGGCAATGGCTGTACCGGGGCGGCCGTTAATGCGGCTGGCCAGGGAGTAGCTCTGGGCGCCGAGCTCAATCTGGGCAATATCCTTGAGGTAGACCGCCTGCGTGCCTTTCTGGCGTACGATGATGGAGTTGAATTCATCCACCGAACTCATGCGCCCCTGGTTGCGGATAGTGTAGGTGAACTCCTGGCCGTCGGGCATGGGTTCTGCGCCCACGGCACCACCGGGGTTGATGGCGTTCTGCGTGCTGACGGCATTGTATACCTCTTGCACAGAAATGCCCTTCTGGGCCATTTTGTCGGTATCCAGCCAGATACGGATGGCGAATCGGGCACCGAATACCTGCACGTCACCCACGCCTTCGACACGCTTGAGCGGGTCTACAAGGTTCAGGAAGGCGTAGCCGGTGAGACTCACCGGTTCAAAGAACCCCTGTGGGGAATCCAGTGCGTAAAGCATGAGCGGCAGACCGGAAGACTGCTTGATGGTGATGCCCATCTGGGATACCATGCTGGGCAGCTGGCTGGTGGCCTGGCTGTAACGCATGTAGGTGTTCTGCTGGTCTGTGTTAGGGTTGGAACCAGCTTCGAAAATCACGTTGATGCTGCATGAACCATTGTTGGAGGAGGTGGAGTTCATGTAATCCATCTTCTCTACACCGGAAAGCTGCAGCTCGATGGGCGTGGCAACGGATTCTGCTACTTCTGTGGCATTGGCACCGGGATAGGCTGCGGCCATCTGAATGGTGACAGGGGCAATATCCGGATACTGGGCAATGGGCAGCGCCAGCATGCTGATGATGCCCAGCAGTGTGGTTACCACGGCGATTACACCGGCGATAATCGGATGTTTGATGAAGAAAGGAGACATAATTCTTGCAAAGGGTTCGGGTTAGTTGTACTGGGGAATTTCCTTGACCGGCTCAGCCGTGACGGAGGGGGTCACCGTTTTGGTGGGTTCATAGATGAATGGGCCCGGGGTCAGCTTGTTGACCGGGGCTTTGGCCGCCTCGTTGGCGGCATAGACCTGAGCGGCCATAATCGAACCTTCCACCACAACCGGCACATCAGATACCTGGGCAAAGCCCATCTTCTTTACAGCAAGTTCCATGAGCGATTTACAGCCCTCTGCGTAGGCTATCAGGTCCAACTCGTCCTTGGCTCCGGCCTCCCGTAGTACGAGTGCTCGGAAATCCGGAGCGGCCTTGATCCGCAGCAGCAGATCTCCCCAGTTACTTACGCCTGCTTCCTGCAGGGCGGAATCGGGCAGGGGATGGCCGGCTTGCTTTTCCAGCAGTTCCCGGAAGCTGCTCACGCCGGCTTTCTTGAGAATCATTTCTCCCCAGTTCTGCACCTTGGCTCCGCCCAGGATGACGGATTCGAGACTGGGTGCCTTCGTCTTGGCCAGCAGAACGCCGGTCATGACACTGCGGTCAGGTTCAATGACCTGCATGGGTTGCAGGTATTCCTTGCCTTCTCCGTTATCAAGCTTCAGCTTAATGAGTGGCCCCTTGGTGATGGGGATCATCTGGGGTGTGTTGTCGGGCTTGAGAATGACAATCAAGTCCATACCCTTGGCGTTGAGCGGTGCGCGTGCCGGCACAAGGCATGCATGCGGTATGGGATTCATCTTGGCGCGCACGGTCACGGCCATTCCGCTGCGAAGCATGGCTTCATCATTTTCCACATGGCCAACTACATCCAGGGTGCCTGTGCTGGTATTGAGGGTGTTGTTGGCGGTTACAATGTATCCTTTTCTGGGGTAGAGTACATTGTCATCCAGGATGATGTCAAATTCCTGCTTCTGGCCGTTGTCAGGCGAGGCCTTCCGTACGCGGTGGTTGGTGAAGCCCTGCCGGGCAGCACGCCCACTCATGCCAAAATCAACGCGGATGGGGTTGACCGAGGAGAGCGTGACGAGCGGTTCCGGGTCGGAGGGGGAGACCAGCGCACCAATTGAGGGCTTGTGAATGCCGATGCGCCCATCAAACGGTGCTTCAATGGTGGTGTATCCCAGGTTGATTTCTGCCTGGTGAACCGCAGCCTGCATCTGGGCGATGGCTGCTTCTGCACTGCGTAAGGCGGCCTCGTTGGTTGCCACGAGTGTTTCGCTGTCGGTCACTACCTTATCAGAGACGGCGCCGGGGGTGTTTTCGCGGAGCTTGATGTAGCGCTCAAGGTTCTGTCTGCTCATGGTGAGCTGGGCTTCTGCCTGCTCTCGAGAGGCGCGGGCCGCTGTAAGGTTTGCCTGTGCTTCCTTCAGAGCGGCTTCGTAGGGAGCCGGATCAATAGTGAAGAGTACATCACCCTTTTTGACGAGGGAGCCGTCTTTGAAATGCTGTTGGAGCAGGAATCCGCTTACCTGCGGGCGGATGTCGGTTTCATCCACGCCGCGCAGAGAGCCATACCAGGTGCCGGTCTCGGCTACATCCTGTTGCAGCATTTTGCTGATTTTCACCGGGAAGGGGGGCAGGGTGGGTTTTGCATCCGGATTTACCGGGGCTGTTTCCGGGTTTTCTGCTTGTTCTGCTGCTGCCACCAGAGCAGGATTGGCCACAGGCCTGAAGGAGAAGGCTTCCGTCTTGATGGTGGTGGGTGCTTCACCCTTGGCCAGGCGGCTGTTTGCCGATGATACGTTGACTGCATACAGGGCGTTTTCCGTATCGGTCACCACGGGGGCATCTGCCGGGTTCTCATAGCCCAGCTCCTTGAGTTTATCCGTGAGCGATAGTTTGCCGTAGTCCTGGACGGCCACCATGCTTTGTGTGGAATGATAGCCGGTGCTTTCCTCTACCCTGAGCTTGTATTCGCCGCCAATGTGAACGGGAACCATGTGGGGTACATTCTGCTTGTCCATCACCACAATGAAGCTGTTGAGCAGCACATTGCGGATGGCGGCCTTGGGCACAAGCATGGCCTTGGCTGTATGGAGCGGAATTCTGACTCTCACCGGCATACCGCCTCGCAGCACGTTGTCCGGGTTGGGGATGGTACCTTCAACATTGACCAGCCCGGATGCCGTCAGAACGCTGTCCATGGCCACCAGAGTACCCTGGTGGGGCAGCATGGTTCCGTCTTCCATGAGCAGCTGGAAGTTCGGGGCAGCAGGGGCTGTTTCACTGTTGGTGCCAATGTTGCCGTATTTGCTGAAGATGTTGATGAGATGGTCACCATTGATGGAAAAATCAACCCGGATGGGATCGATGGAGGTGATGTTCGCCAGCTTGGTGGAAGGACTCACCAGATCACCGATGGAGACAGAGGAGGTGCCGATGATGCCATCGTATGGGGCGCGGATGATGGTGTAGTCCAGGTTAATCTGAGCCTTGCTAACCGCGGCTTCCTGCTGGCCAATCTGGGCCTTGGCAGCCTCTACCTTGGCATTGGCGGCCTTGAGGGTCTGCTGGGCATCAGTCAGGTCTTTCTCCGATACGGAGCCGGATTGCACCAGCTGGGTGTAGCGTTTTACATCCAGAGCTGCTTTCGCGGCTGTGGCCTCTGCTGCGGTAAGACTGGCCTGTGCAGCCAGCAGATTGGCCTTGCAACGCTCCAGTTCTGCTTCGAAGAGTTTGGGGTCGATACGGAAGAGAACATCACCTGCCTTTACCCGTGTGCCCTCCATGTATTCCTGCGAAATGAGGAAGCCGGAGATGCGGGGGTGGATGTCTGTGTCCTGCACACCTCTCAGGTAGCCGAACCATTCGCCATAATCGGTAACTTCCTGGTGGCGGATGTTGAATACTTTTACGGTCGGCGCCGAATCCTGGGAGGATGCAGGAGTCTCTTCTCCCTGCCGGCAGGAATTAAGAAGTCCGAGCGTGCAGCCGCCCAGTGCAATTGCCAGAATCGTGTTTCGGGTCATAGTGGTGAGAATGGTGTGAAAAGGGGAGGTGTATCAGGAACAGGAACGCAGCAGCATGATGATGCCCAGAATGGAGAAGATAATCATCATGAGGCCGAAGTTGCTGCCTTCCTCCGGACTTTCTGCTTTCTTAGCAGATCTGCGCTGGGGTTTGAGTATCGGCTCCGCTGTTTCAGCCGGGGCTTCTGCGTGTTGATTGAGGTGTGCAGGAGGCGGTGGTACAGCGGGTCTGGCTGCAGGCTGGGGCGTGCAGGGGGCAGGCATCTGCTGATAGATGTCCGCGGGCAGAGAGATGCTGTTGGGATGCTGGGAAGCGAAGATTCGGGCCCGGTCCTCCTGCTCGCGTATCATGGCATTGAGTTTATGCACCAGCTGGGCAGACATGGCCTCCAGAGCCAGACGCTGGGATTCCGTGCTCACATGCTGGTCATTCTGCGGCATAAGCGGCTTAGTTGGCAGGAGTATCGTCAGGCTGGGAATCGTGATTCTGGCGCATGGCATTGAGTACGGCGCTTACAAGACGCTGCCGGTCACTGCGGGCAGCTGCGGCCAGCTGCAGGAAATCGGCAAGATGGAAATTACCATGCGTGCGAAGAAATTCCCGGTCTTTTTCATCTCCATACATGATGTTGGGATCCAGTATGCCGAATATTTTGGCTTCGGCCTTGCGGATGATTCGCGGCAGATAGGGAATTTCCTGGAATTCATCCGTTTCCGGGGGGAGGTCAGCTGCGGTGATGGGGCGGGCATTGCCGGACATGCCGCGCATTGCGTTCAGGAAGTAATGCCGCCGCACCGCTGCAATGAGCAGGGTGGTGCTGGGACTTGGGGCCCCCTTTTCGGCATATTCGCGCACGTAGCCGTACATTTCGGCGGGCTGGTAGCCGATGGTCTTGAGGAAATCCTGCTCTTCGGGCAGGTAGAAACGATCCGCAGGTGCTTGCGGGTTAAGAAGATAGCGTTCTACGGACTCCCTGAACAGAGACATGAAGCGGTCGTTCCATTCCATGCAGGGAAGTATACGGTTGCTGCCTGTTGATTGCAAGCTAAAAAACTGCCTGTTGGCGGGTTAACATGAAATAGTTTTCATGCCTTTATTTATGCCGCCAGAGCAGCAGAACCAGGCTGTACGTGCAGGCCGCCATCAGGGCGCAGGTGACAAGGCAGCCCACGAGCAATTCAATGCAGATGGTAAGAAGATGGACATGCTTCAGAACCTCCATGACAGCGTTCCAACCATCAGCGGCTGCATAAGCGGCCTGCCGTATTAACTCCATGTCAATACCGCTTCCCATTCCCATGCTGTCAAGCAGCATAGCTCCCACATACCATTGCAGCGGCCATGCTATCACCTGGTAGCCGGGAAAGGAAATGCAGCAGGAGAGTACAGTGACGGGTATGTTGCTGCGCGTCCGCATGGAGCAGAGAACCGCCAGCAGTATCTGCATGGGCACTGGAGCAAGAGCCCAGCTGGTTCCCCATGCGGCCCCGCGGGCTACGCGGCGGGGTTCCCAGAGCCACAAATCCGGGGTGAAGAGACTTTCGGGCAGCAGCAGAGTCCACAGGCGGCTGCCGGTCCGCTTGCGGCGCAGATAAGCGTCTACCTTCTGCACCAGGCTGTTATAATCAAAGTTCATGCCTTCTTGTAGAAGCTTTCCACCAGCTCCACGCTGCGGCGAGTAGCGCCGGAGTGTACATGCAGGGCTGCATAGGCACGCTCGCAACGGGAGATGGAGGCCTCTTTGTCATTAAGGGCCAGCCGGATGGTTTCTGCCAGTTGCGGAGCTTCGCTGCATAGAATAGCATCTTCCTGCCTGAGCAGATTCACCAGGTCCGCAAAGTTGGTCATATCCGGGCCGATGATGACGGGCTTGCGGGCAGCGATGGCCTCTACCGGGTTCTGACCGCCCCTGGCCAGGAAGCTCTTGCCGATAACCACGGCATCTGCCAGGGCGGTCCAGTCTCTGAGCTCACCGGTAGTGTCTGCCACGTAGCAGGCGTTGTCCGGGAGCAGGGCGGGGAGTTCACCGGCGGTGCGGAGCAGGGGGGCAAAACCTGCGGCTTTCAAATCGCTTACCACCTGTTCGCGGCGTTCTGCGTGGCGGGGGACAATGAGCGGGAATGCTCCAGCCTCACGTATGGCTGTGGCAATAAGGGCTTCTTCCCCGGCGTGGGTGCTGGCTGCCAGTACTGTGGGTTTCCCATTGCGGAGCGTATCGAGAATAGCGCGGAAATCGTCGCGAAGGCTTTGTGGTGCATCACCCATGACATCAAATTTGATGCTGCCCGGTGCCGTAATGATATCCGGGTTCACGCCGATGCGGGCAAAGCGGCCTTTGTCGTTGTCGTTCTGGGCCCCCAGAGCACTCAGTCTTTCAAACAAAAGGCGGGTGATGCCCCGCACCTTGGCATAGCGCCCTTCACTGCGGGGCGAGAGACGGGCGTTGACCATTACCATGGGGATGTGGCGGCGGTGGCAGGATTCCGCAAAATTCGGCCATAATTCAGCCTCAATGAGGACAACGGCCTTCGGTGCAAAGCGCTTCAGGCAGCGGCCCGGCAGTCCGGGTACATCAAGGGGGGAGTACAGAGGCCGCACATTGGGCAGGGCTGCTTCACGCGCAACCTGGTGGCCGGTGGCGGTGCTGGTGGAGAGGATGACCGGTTCATTGTGCGTCTTGCTCCATTCGCGAATGAATTTGAGCGCAATGAAAGTCTCTCCCACACTGACAGCATGTACGTAGAGCCCGCCTTTCGGCTCAGCAGAGGCCGGTTTGCGGTAAATGCCGAAACGCTCGGAGAGGCCGGTGCCGAAACCACCGCGCTTCTTCATCTTGATGAGGTAGCCGGGTATGGATATAATCAGGAATACCGGCAGCAGCAGATTGTAGATAAGGAGGAAGATGAGCCGTTTCATACAGTTTCAACCTGATAGAAGAGAATGACATTCTTGCCGTAGTAGCGGGAATCAACGAGTTTCCAGCCCGGGAATTCCCGGCTGTGGGAATCACCGACGCCGTAGCCCTCCTGGGCTTCGGCTATGAAGTAGCCGCCCTCTGCCAGCAGTTCGTGCAGGCGGTCTGTCATCAGTTCGGCAATCATGTCGCGGTCGCCGATAGCTTTGGCGTATGGAGGGTCTGCGAAGATGTAGTCGTAACGCCCGGTGTCGCGCTTGACAAACTGCAGGCAGTCGCTCTGAACCACGCTGCCACCGCTCAGGCGCGAGCGCTCGAGATTCTGGCGGGCCATGGCACAGGAGGGTCGCGCGGTATCCACCATGCGGGCCGAGGCTGCACCCCTGCTCAGAGCTTCAATGCCCACCGAGCCGGAACCGCAGAACAGGTCAAGCACACGTGCCCCCTGGATGGTGGGTCCAAGAATGTTGAACAAGGCCTCGCGCACGCGATCCTGGGTGGGGCGGACCTCACCTTGCGGTACGCGGATGGGAAGCCCCTTTGCTGCTCCTGCAATGATTCTCATGGTGGTGGTATTGAGCGTGAAACGGGAGCCCGTAGCTGTTGTGCTGCCTGGCTCCCGTTGGAATGGATAAGGATGAGAGGAAACTCCGTTACTTCTGGCCGGGGCGGGTGGCGCGGGCGCTGGCGGTTGTAATCGGGAAGATGATGGCGTAGCCGTGGTTGGCAATGACTCGGCCGCTGATAGAGGAACGCTCTATCAGCGAATAGAAGAGGTATACTGCCTTGCCATCCGTAGTCTTGGTGAGGCGCAGCATTTCACGAAGGGTGGAGAGGGAATCCTTTTTTTCCATGGTCCATTCGTTGCCGGTCTGGGCACCGAAATCATAGCTGGCATCTGCAGAGAATTCCTTGCCGGTCAGCTCACCATTATTGGAAATCCAGACATTCTTGCCTGCATCATAACGCAGAGAACCGATGGTAAGGGGCATAATGCCTCCCTTGGTATCCTTTGTGCCGGAAATAACGCTGTAAATGTTGTTGCCGTCATCCTTCATGCCCACGTACACATCTGCCAGACGGGCCAGCTGGGTGTTCTTCCATGCTGCAGCGTATGTTTCATATTCTGCCTTGTCCGGCCACAGGTCAGCGTCGTACTCCATGAGGTGATCGGGCGAGCCTTTCTTGTTAATGGCTTCCTGCTTTTCCTTAGGAAGTGCAGCAAAACGCTGAACGACTGCCTGGTGCAGCTCAGCAAATTGCTGCGTGCGAACCGGTCGGACAACAGATCCCTGCATGGCTGTTCCGTTGCAGGGAAGGTAGGCAGAAATGGTTTCAGGTGCGGCAAGAGCTGCGGTGCAGAGAGCAATCGGAGCCGTCAGGGTGGTAAAAAGAAAATGAGTCAGCTTCATATCAGTTGCCCGATACTCTACCATCGTTTTTTTTGCTTGGCAAGCATGAAATTCGGTGGTATTGTCATGCCGATATGAGATTACTCCGCACCCTTCAGTTATTGATTCCGGGGGTGGCTACGTTTCTTCTTGGGGCGTGCCAGACGGTGACTCCCTCCACCCGTATCAGCCAGAACCCCGTCATGTATAACATGCTCAGTACGGAGCATAAGGTTCTGGTGCAGCAGGGGCGTATCTGTGAAGGTATGAGCAAGGATGCTGTTTTTCTTGCCTGGGGCAAGCCGAATACGCCGCCCGTCACAGGCCAGCAGAATGGTGTGAGTTATGAGAAATGGGTGTATGCCACCTACCAGCCTGTCATGGTTGATACTGTTTCTGTGGGGTTAGGGTGTGATTCGTTCTGGCATGGGGCGGGGCTGGGCACATCTACGGCCTACGTGCCGCAGGAGAATGCCTGGGTCATGTTCCAGAACAACATCGTGACGGCGTGGGAGGAACGCCGCTGATTACATTTTTATGAATACCGATATCTATACACTGGCGACACCGGAAATCAAGGTGCGTATCACAAATGCTGGTGCGCGTGTTCTCTCGTTTGAATACCAGGGGACAGATTGCCTGTACGGCCCGAAGACTCTGGAAGATGTTGCTGCGGATACTTGTTACTGCGGCAGTATCTGCGGACGCGTAGCCAACCGCATTGCGGGCGGCTCTTTTGAGCTGGACGGCAAGGAGTACACCCTGGCAGTCAACAATGGACCGAACCATCTGCATGGCGGTCTCACGGGCTTTTCTGATATGCCCTGGATGGTGGAAGAAGTTTCTGAGACCCGCCTGGCGCTGTCCCTTGTCTCTCCCGATGGTCAGGAAAACTACCCCGGTGAGGTAAAGGTTCGTGCGGTCTATTCCGTGGAGGGGCGCCGCCTGATTCTTGAGATGCAGGCCTGTACCGACGCTCCGACTCTGCTGAATCTGACCAATCACGCGTACTGGAATCTGAGCGGTGCCGGTACTGTGGACGCTCATTGCCTGCAGGTGAATGCCTCTGCCTATACTCCTATGGTGGCTAATATCCCGACGGGCGTCATTGCCCCGGTGGAAGGGACTCTCTACGATTTACGCCGCCCTGTTGCGCTGGGTGAACGCAATGCTCCCGATGCCATTGCGGGCGGATATGATGATAACTATGTACTGCCTGCCGTTGCCGGGGTGAAGCTGGCTGCTGTGCTGACTAACGGCCTGCGTACGCTGCGGGTACTGACGGATGCTCCTGGTCTGCAGGTTTATACCGGGGATTATCTGCCGCTCAAGCGCGGCGGTGTGGCGCTGGAAGCCCAGAATTATCCGGATTCTCCGCATCATCCGCATTTCCCGTCTATTGTGCTGCGCCCTGGCGAGACTTATTCCCGGACCATCGCGTGGGAGATGGATTGATAACAATTCTTCTACAATCAGAAAGAGGGCGGTTCCATTCCGGAAACGCCCTCTTTCTGAGTTTATGATGGGAAAAAGACTTAATTCCTCGTCTGCCGGAAACTGAAGAAGCTTTCCACAGCGGCGAGCAAAATCATGAAGTAGGCTATCAATTCCACGGTTTCCTCCAGAATGCGGCGGATGAGGACGGCATCGTACATGTCGTTGTTCATCAGGTCGACCAGGAAACTGCGATGCCCCAGACACTGGGCAATGGGAATCATGATGATGGCGGCAGTCATCAACATGTGGAAGCAGTGGGAACTGAGGAAGTGGGTAATCTGTTCCTTCAGCAGACTGCGCTTGCGGATGCAGTTGGCGATGCCGATAAGCGGGAAAATCCAGGCCCATTTCCAGCCGATTGCCGGAACCAGCTCATCGAAGAAAGCATCCTGCTCGCGGATGCTGGCGGCCAGCATCATCATGCTCATGAGGAGTAGAAGCGGACGATAGTTCTGATTGACCACAGCATTTACACCGAAAACAAGGGCGGTGAGCGCCAGAACAATCATCTGCATGTTTTCAAAAATTCCGTTTTCCATCACAGCGGAATTCTTGTAGGCATCGCCTATTTTCCAGAAAGAAACAACGATGATGGTCATGACAATCAGGTAGATGACCTGGCGGAGAAAGCCCATGTAGACAGATTTGGAACAGGTGTTCATAAGACGCGTTAGTTAGTAATACTTACTCTGACACAGGGGGAACGTTTTGTCCAGCCCTAATTGCAGAAAGGGCTCTCATTGGGCGAAATATCGCCGGGCCATGCGCAGTACAGAGGTATCCAGTTCTGCTGCGCGGGTGGCGAAATCCTCTTTGCTCCACCAGGCTAGAGCGTCGGATTCAGGGGAAATGACGAATTGCTCATGCGGAGCTTGCAGAAGGTAACGGATGTCGTAGTGGAAGTGAGCCGGTTCTCCTTTGTCCGGTCTGGCAGGGATGAGATGGATGTCGATGTCAAAAATATCGGGGCTTGCGGGTATGATGCCGCAAATGCCGCTCTCTTCCGTAGCTTCTCTGAGTGCCACACGCAGGGGATTGCTGTCTCCATCGGCATGTCCGCCTGTCTGCATCCATCGCTTCAGTTTGTGGTGGAGCGTGAGCAGAACCTGGTCTCGCCGGGGATTCACTAACCAGGCAGAGCCGGTAATGTGACCGCTTGTGTGGCTGCGTTCAAAGCAATCCGGCGTCTGGCGGATGAAGTCGAGCATTTTGTCGGCAGTTGAGCGTTGCTCCGGGTGCTGACAGGCAAAAAATTGCAGTGCTTTGCATATTTCTGCTCGGTAATCGGTCGGAAACTCGCTCATACGGGGGTATTTTATTCAAAAAAGGAGTGAATTCAAGTCATACCCGTAAAAAAATGATTGTTCGGAAAAGTTTAGTATTGGCAGTATGGCTGGAAATGTGGTAGTATAGCTTCGGCGGGGTGGGTACAGTCTGGTGTTGACCTGGAAGTCAGCGCGGTCGCTGGTTCATCACGCCGGAGCTACAATTTTTCCTTCTGTTACATTTATGATGTCCGGTATTCGTCAGCTTATGCTTTGCATGATTGCGCTGGTGGTGTGTTTTCTGACTTCCTGCCAGAGTGATCCGGGCGTGAGATACGCCAATTTCCCGGATGCGGTCACCAATATCAACCAGGTTGATCCCGCATATCGTGAGTATTTTGTATCCCAGCAGGGGCGTAATTACAGTGCTGCCGACCAGCGGAAAGCTCTTGCTGCTGCTATTCGTACATCCCGTACACCGGTTCCTTCCTATGTGCCTCGCTCGGCTATGGCCTCCAGCCGTAAAGCCATGCGTCGGCGTACAGCCGGCCGTGCCAAGAGCCGGGCTATGGCTCGTTCCAAGGTTTCCCGGGGTAAGGCACCTGTTGCCCGTAAGGGGGTGAAGGCCACGCGGAAGCGCGCTGTTGCCCGTAGTCGCTCGTCGGCCCGCCGCCGCAGAGGATAATCTGCCGGCAGATTCTGTCTTTTTTCCGCATCCGTCTTGTAAGAAAGGCGGATGCTTTTTATTGTCTGGTTATTCATTGATTATTCCTGGCATGCAGCGTAAAAAACTTGACTTGCTGGCGCATGTAGTGCATCCTGCGTCTGCAATGAAGACAGTACTCATTATCGGAGCCGGTGGTGTGGGGCACGTCGTGGCCCACAAGTGCGCCCAGATGTCAGATGTGTATGAGAGCATCCATCTGGCCTCGCGTACCAGGAGCAAGTGTGATGCCATTGCGGCAGACGTACTTGCACGCGAGGGGGTGACGATTACGACGCACGCCGTCGATGCTGATGATGTGGCTGCCACGGTGGCTCTCATCAAGGAAATCAAGGCAGACCTCGTGCTGAACGTAGCGCTGCCCTACCAGGATCTGCCTCTCATGGATGCCTGCCTTGAGGCCGGGGTTGACTACATGGATACCGCCAACTACGAGCCCCGCGATGTTGCGAAGTTTGAATACAGCTGGCAGTGGGCCTACCAGGAGCGTTTCAAGAAGGCCGGGCTGTATGCCTTGCTGGGTTCCGGTTTTGACCCGGGTGTGACCAATGTATACACCGCCTGGGCGCTCAAGCATCATTTTGATGAGATTGAGTATCTGGATATCATCGATGTGAATGGTGGTGACCATGGCCAGGCCTTTGCCACCAATTTCAACCCTGAAATCAACATCCGTGAGGTCAGCGCCCCCTGTCGTCATTGGGAGAATGGCGCATTCCAGGAGACCGGTGCCATGAGCATGCACCAGTCCTTTGCCTGCCCGGAGGGCGTGGGTACGTATGAAATCTACCGCATGTACCATGAGGAGATGGAATCCCTGGTGAAGCATATTCCCACCATCAAGCGTGCTCAGTTCTGGATGAGCTTTTCACCGAACTACATCAACCACCTTACAGTCCTCAAGAATGTCGGCATGACCCGCATTGACCCGGTCATGTACAACGGGGTGGAGATTGTGCCGCTGCAGTTCCTCAAGGCTGTACTGCCGGATCCGGGGGACCTGGGTAAGACCACACATGGCCGCACCTGCATTGGTTGCGTCATCCAGGGTAAGAAGGATGGTCAGTACAAGGCTGTGTACATCTACAATATCTGTGACCACGAGGAGTGCTTCAAGGAGGTTGGTTCCCAGGCGATTTCCTACACCACGGGTGTTCCTGCCGCTATTGGTGGACGCATGATTCTTACCGGCACCTGGAGCGGTGAGGGTGTGTTCAATATGGAACAGAATGACCCCGATCCCTTCATGGAGGCGCTCAATAAGTATGGTTTGCCCTGGAATTGCATTGAGCTCACCCGCGAACAGGCCGAGAGCCTGACAGTGGTGAAGTGAAGCGCATGCAGAGATCAATGAGAAAAGGGAGTCTGGCGTTTGTCAGACTCCCTTTTCTTTGTTTCAGTCAGGGTTAAAACAGGTCGATATCAATGCCGAAGGTGCTGGAAAGCTCCTCCGGGTTCAATTCCGGAGTACTGGCCGGATGGCTCAGCAAGGCTTCCGGGGTAATGCCCCGCAGCAGGAAGAGCAGCCGGGGGTCGGTATCAATGAGGCAGCCTGCGGCGTAGATGGCTGCAGCGGCATGGGGGCAGGGCTCTGACCAATCCGGGCAGGAGCAGCTCATCTGCCAGTCTCCGGGGGTGGGTAGCAGCCCGTTTTCCGGGTCGCACAGTTGCTGCAGGAGCGCAGCATCCACCTTACCCTCCAGTAAGGAAAGCAGGGAATCGACATGGTTGCTGCATTGCGTGGCAAGAGCAGAGAGCCGCTCGTCGTCGAGCGGGGCAAGCTTCAGGTGAACGTCGTAGAGCTCCTCTGCGCTGATGATGGCGCGTATGCTGCCGCTCTCCACTTGCAAATCAAGCACGCAGCTGTGGCGAAGCAGTGCGCGACCAGGAGCCAGACACATGCCGCCGGATTCGCAATACGCGAGTTGCTTCATCCAGGCTTTTCCCCAGAAATTTCTGGCAAGACTGCGGGTGGTATTGACCACGGGATGAGGGGATACCCCCGCCGCCTGCAATGCAGTAAGCCGGGTGGAGGCCAGTTTCTCCAGCTCTGCTGTTTTCAGTCGGGGTTGGGAATCATCACACATGGGGAGGAAGAAAAAAGCCGGGGTCCCTGTGAATCGGAACCCCGGCGAAGAAGGGAAGGTTTACTTGGTAACGCTCTTGAAGTAGTCGAGAGTGGTCTTGAGACCTTCTTCCAGCGTGTACTTGGGTTTCCAGCCGGCGTTGCGGAGCTTGTCGGCGCAGGAGCGGGAATGCTTCACATCGCCGGGGCGCTCGGGCAGGTGGACAACCTTTGAGGAGGAACCTGCAGCGTCGATGATGATGTTGGCAAGGTCATTAATGGTAATCTGACCACCATAACCCACGTTGTAGACACCTGTTACCTCGGGGTGCTCTGCCACAAAGGTGAGACCGCCCACGATGTCCTTCACATAGATGAAGTCGCGGGTCTGCTCGCCATCGCCATATACGGTGATATCCTCGCCCTTGATGGCCTTCTCCATGAAAATCGGCACGGCTGCAGCGTAGGCTCCCTTGGGGTCCTGACGGGGACCGAACACATTGAAGAAACGGCAGCATCCTGTGTTCACCTGACCGGTGGTGCGGAACATCTCCATGTAGTACTCACCATCGAGCTTGGTGATGCCGTAGGGACTCTTAGGCTCGGGGTACATGGTTTCTACCTTGGGAACGATGGGGTTGTCACCATAAATGGCGGCAGAGGAGGCAAGCACCACCTTCTTCACGCCGGCCTTGCTGGCTTCCTCCAGCACGGTGAGCAGGCCGTTCACGTTCAAATCCACCGTTTCGCGGGGCTTCTGCATGGATTCAGGAACAGATACCATGGCGGCCATGTGGAAAATGTAGTCCACGCCTTCTACAGCCTTGGCAACGAGCTCGCGGTCGGTGATGGAGCCTTCGATAAAGGTAACGTTGAGACCATCAAGATTCTTCTTGTAACCGGTACGCAGGTTGTCCAGCACGCGGACTTCCTCTGCAATGCCCTGGTAATGCTCAGCAATGTGAGACCCGATGAAACCGGCACCGCCGGTAATGAGTACTTTCATGGTTGATTTTGGTTGGTTCGGGTGTATTCTACCCATCGGGGGGAGCGAAATCAAGTCGTAAGTGAGTTTTTTCTTCATCTGGCAGGAAAAATCGTGTATCCTGAGCTACATGGCCGAGGATAAAAAGAGGATTGTGAGTATAGATGCTTTACGCGGGTTCGATATGGTGCTGCTTTCGGGCGGTGCTGCCGTTTTGTGGCATCTCTGCCGCGAGGGGTGGGGGAATGAGGTGCCCGCCTGGCTGGCCGGGCAGTTCAGGCATGCTGAGTGGGGATGTGGCTTTACCTGCTGGGATCTGGTGATGCCGCTCTTTCTTTTTATTACGGGTTGCTCCATGCCGGTTGCCTTTGAGCGCTACCGGCAGCAAGGGTGGTTGTGTACTATGTGGCGCGTATTGCGCCGCGTGGCCCTGCTTTTTGTGCTGGGTATGGTGGTACAGGGAAATCTCTGTAGCGGAAATACGCAGCAGATGAGTCTGTTCTGCAATACATTGCAAGCCATTGCCGCCGGGTATCTCATCAGTTCTGTGGTTCTTCTTCTGTGGGAGTGGCGTGGGCAGCTGACAAGCTGTGTTGTACTGTTGGGGGTATATTGGGGATTGCTGCGTTTTGTTCCGTACAATGGTAGCCCCGGTGGCCTCTTTCTGCCAAATGATAATCTGGCGTATTATATTGATTGTACATTGCAGGGGCATTGGCAGGATGGTACACCTTATACCTGGATTCTGACCTCTCTTGCCTTTGGAGCCATGACACTCATAGGTGTGTTGGGAGGGGGCGTGTTGTTCAGACTGAGTGGCTGCCGTGCGGTTGTTTTACTGGCGCTCAGCGGCATTCTGTGTCTGGGCTTAGCATTGCTGCTGGAGATGGATACTCCGCTTATCAAGCACCTGTTTACCAGCACTATGGTGCTCTGGAGCGGTGGCTGGTGCCTGTTGCTACTGGCGGCCTTTCACTTGGTGTTTGATATGCTTCCCTGCACGCGATATTTTGCCTTTCCTTTTCAGGTGGTAGGTTGTAATGCCCTGCTGGCCTATATGCTAACCAATACACCAGGTATAGGGGGGCGCAGCTTATGGGGAAGTCTGGTATACCCACTCTTCCGATGGGCCGAGAATCCGCTTCTTTACGAATGCCTCTCCTACACTTTGTTGTGGCTTATTCTGTATTTTCTGTATCGCCACAGGGCGTTCCTTCGGGTCTGAGTGATAACTTTTTTCTTTTCAAGTTGAAATAAAATGCTAGAATAGCGCGTATCCATGATTATGATGAAAGCTAAATATATGCTGCCTTTGCTGGCTCTGAGCGTGACCAGTGCCTACGCCGGCGAAAGAGAAACCTTTGATTTCGGCTGGAAATTCAAGTATTTTGGTTCGTTTGACCCGTCAAATGCAGGTATTGCTACTGCAAGTACAGGACACCAGGGCGACCACCCGGAAGCATTCGCCACTGATAACAATATGGATACCCGCTGGTGTGCCCCCAACCAGAAGAATGGACACATCTTCATCGTGGCTCCCGGATTCAAGGATCCTGTGAAACTTTTCTTTATCTATTGGGAGAAACCGAATAATTTTGATGTAGCTATCAAAGTGAATTGCTGGGATGAGAGCAAGAGCTTCTCTCTTTCCTTCAACCAGGGTGGGCAGGCTGCCAGCTTTGTGGTGATGCCGGAACCCACTGCCATTCGCAATGTGGAGATTGCTGTGCCCAAAGGCACAGACATAGCGCACTGGATGAGTATCCGCGAAATTCTGTTTACCGGTGCAAATGATGAACATCTCAAAGTCCGTCGTGGGCCGGGTGCTCTTGTGCATGCCGCTGTGGATGCCGATGAAACCGGCTACAAGCCGGTGCAGCTTCCGCATGACTGGGCTATTGAAAGCCCTTTCCTGGAGGAGGAGCCCAATGAAACGGGCAAGCTACCCTGGAAGGGATGGGGCTGGTACCGCAAGAATTTTGAAGTCCCGGCAGATTTCAATCCCGGCAAAGACCGCTGGTATCTGGATTTCGATGGTGTTATGTCCCGCCCGCTGATTTATGTGAACGGGCAGAAAGCCGGCGAGTGGGCGTACGGTTACAATTCTTTCCGCGTGGACATCACTCCATATCTGAAACCCGGCCAGCAGAATCTGGTGGCGGTTATGGCCAGTAATCTGGAGCTTTCCACCCGCTGGTACCCGGGTGCCGGTATTTATCGCCATGTCTGGCTGGAAAAAACCGGCCCGGTGCACCTGACCCAGTGGCCTACATATGTGACCACCCCGGAAATTACGGCAGATTCTGCTCTGGTCAAGGTGCAGACCACTGTGAGCAATACGGGTGATACTCCGGCAGAGGTCACGGTCAATCAGACGGTGAAAGGTACTGCCTCGCACTCTTCTACCATCACCATTGCCCCGGGTACTCAGGGTGTCGTAGAGCAGGAGCTTCGTATCCCCAATCCCCGCCTCTGGAGCTGCGAGTCTCCCAATCTCTACCAGTTGCAGACTCAGGTCTCCATGAATGGTAAGGAGATAGACTCCCGCACCACCACTTTTGGTGTGCGCAGCGTTGAATGGCGCAAAGAGGGCTTCTTCCTGAACGGTAAGCGTGTGCAGCTCAAAGGTGTGTGCGAACATCATGACCTGGGGGCGCTGGGCGCTGCTTTCCACACCCGCGCCTATGAGCGCAAGATTGAGAAGCTCAAGGAGATGGGGTGCAATTCCATCCGCATGACTCACAATCCGCCCGCTCCGGAGGTACTCGACCTTTGTGATAAGCACGGTATTCTGGTTATTGATGAGTTGTTCGATATCTGGAAGCGCCAGAAGTATGAAAAAGTGAACGGCTACCACATCTACTGGGATGAGTGGTGGAAGAAGGACGTGCAGAATTTCATGTTGCGAGATCGCAACCACCCCTCCATCATTGCCTGGAGCGGTGGCAACGAAATCATGGAACAGACCATGAGCAAGCATGATAAAGTGTGGAATGATTTTAATTTCCGTATTGGTTATGGCTTGCGCGATGAAATCCGTAAGTACGACATGACCCGTCCGTATACCGTAGGCTGCAATGACCAGAACGCCTGGAAGAATGGGTTCATTGATACCATGGATATCTACGGATTCAATTACAAGCCGCACCAGTATGCCCAGTTCCGTCTCAAGCACCCTGAAAAGCCTTTCTACGGTTCCGAAACCTGCTCTTGCGTGGGAACTCGCGACACATACAACTTCCCGCTGGATTGGAGTGTGGGTGGTGGTTATTTCAAACCTGGAGCGGTGCCTCACCAGGTGAGCGCCTATGGCCTGGCCAGTACCCACTGGGGAAGCTGCCCGGATACGGAGATGTATGCCCACACCAAGGCTCCGGATTTTGCCGGTGAATATGTATGGACCGGTTTCGATTACATAGGCGAGCCCACGCCGTACAACCAGGACGCTTCCATTGAGAACAATATCAAGCACCTGCCTAAGGCTCAGCGCGAGGCTATCATGCGCGAGTACGAAGCTATGGGCAAGCGTGCGGTGAGCCGGAGTTCCTACTTTGGAATCATCGACCTTGCCGGTTTCCCGAAAGATATTTACTACCTCTACCAGAGCCAGTGGAATGCCGAGAAGCCCATGGCCCATATTCTGCCGCACTGGAATTGGAAAGGCCGTGAAGGACAGGTTACCCCGGTGATGGTGTTTACCAGCGGTGATGAAGCAGAGCTTTTTGTGAATGGCAAGAGCCAGGGTGTGCGCCGTCGCGGCGATGGCCCCACGTTTACGCAGAAAGATAAGACTCTGGCTGTGAGCAAGAATCAGTTCCGTTTCACCTGGGAAGATGTGGTGTACGAACCCGGCACGGTGGAAGTGGTGGTGAAGAAGGATGGTAAGCCCTGGGCCACAGCCAAGCGCGTGACCACCGGCGAACCCGCTTCTGTTACCGCCAAGGTGGACCGCAGCACCATTCTGGGCGATGCCCGTGATATTGCCCACGTGGAGCTGGCCCTCACCGATGCCCAGGGTAATGTGGTGCCCACCGACAGTCGCAAAGTGAGTTTCTGCATCGAAGGACCTGCCGAACTGGCCGGTTTCTGTAACGGCGATCCCACTGACTGGACCTGCATGCAGGATTACAACCAGCGCTTCTTCAACGGGCGTCTGCTGGCTGTGGTGCGTGGCAAGCGCGGCGAAAGCGGTACGGCCACCATCACGGTGAAAGCTGAAAACCTGCCCGAAATCAAGGTGCCAGTGGAAATTACCGCCCCCACCCCCGAGCAGCTGAAGAAGTAATTTCCGGCATTATCCGGCCTGTTTTACAGCTGGCTTCCCAGAGAATGGGAAGTCAGCTCTTTTTTTTGCCTGCATTGTAGCCCGAAAAACAGCCCTGTCAGGGCAAAAAGAGAGTAAAGCAGGGCAAGGGTAAGGGGAGGGTTTGGCGTATTCATTCCCATGCCTGCCGCCCAGGCCAGCAGGCCGCCGCCAATGAATCCTGTTCCCTGTGCCAGGCCGGAGAGGGCAATGGTGCCGGCTTCGTCCGGTTCTGTGGTGGCTATGAGGGTCATGCCGAGTGCGAAGATGCTGCCCATGCCGAACCCCAGCAGCGGGGCGAAGAGCACCCACAGGGCAAGCGGGGCTGTAAGCAAGCCCCAGCAGGCTGCGATGGCTGCCATGGTGGCAAGCGTCATGATCCTGCCCATGCCGCCCAGCTTGCGGGTGAGGGCTCCTGCTGCCAGGGCGAAGGGTATCTGACAGATGGTGGCGAGCGCCAGCACGAATCCCGCTTCATCTGCCGCTAATCCCCGGCGGCGCAGCAGAGCCGCCAGCCACACGATGAGCAGCCAGGCGCTGGCTACGCGGAAGAGGTAGTAGAGCGAAACCATGATGGCTGCGCGTTTGCGTAGCAGTGGCAGAATGGGGGCTTTCAGGGTGTGCTGCTGGGTATGGGGATTCCGGCTGTGCAGCACAAGCCCGCTCCACAGCGCAGCAGCGACCAGCAGGGGCAGCCCCCAGAAGAGGAGCCCCAGTTGCCAGCCGCCCAGCCAGTGAGCCACTGGGTTTGCTGCGCCGGAGCCTATGGCGGTGCCCAGGCTTACGCAGGCGGTGTAGGCGCTCATGAGGGTGGGCAGGTGCGCTTTTTCTACCTGCCTGACCACGCCCAGGATAACAGACCCGGCGATTCCCAGCCCCAGGCCGATGATGATGGTGCCGCCGAAGAGCCCGGGGATGCCGCCGTAGCTGCGCCAGACGACGCCTGCCACCGCTGCCAGCATGGTGTAGATGATGAGTTGGCCCGGTCTTACCCATGCCACCAGGCGCGCCCCGAGCGGGGCTGCTATGCCCAGCGCCATGACCGGCAGCAGCCCGAATAAACCGCTGCTGCTGATTCCCAGCCCCAGGTCGCGCATGAGCGATACCAGCAGCGGGTCTGCTGCAGAGAATGCCATGCGCAGGTTCAGGCTCACCAGCAGAAAGATGATGATGAAATGGGCCGTGTCGTGGTTCTTCCGGGGGTGTGTCATGTTCCTGTATTCATACCCCTGTTCAGGAAAGGAGACAATCTATATCTCTACTAATTTTATAGAAAATTATCATTCATACCACATGTGTCCCATAGATTTTCTAAAAGGGTAGCGAAATAGCAAAAATCAGAGCAAAGAAAATGGAAGGTTGCTTTTCTCACCAGTAATCCGTATGCTGGTGTTGCTAAAAGAAAGAACCTCCGGTCAGCCCAAGCAGCTCACATTGGCGTTTGCGCGGCGGGGCATCCCCGTTTGTATCCAGGAGTTGGCGACGCTGCGCTACAGTCCCAACTCCTTGGCTTTTTTTGACAGCCAGTCCAGCTCAAACTCGCGTTTTCCCAGGAGGCGTTCCAGATTTGCTATGGCTCATCCTTTTTCTCCATTTCGGTCTTGCGGTCACCTCGTCGGAAACATTCTTCCAGCATTTCCTTGGCCTGCTTCTTCCAATCCTTCACCAGATCCGGGCTGATGCCATAATCTGATGCTATCTGGGCATGTGTCCTGGCACCTGAAAGTGCTTCCAATGCTACTTTTTCCTTGAACTCGGCGCTATAACGCCCTCTCTTATGTATCTGTTCGTTTTGCTTGTGCGTGTGTTGGTTTGATTATACACACGCCCGATGAATTGCACAAGCCAAAGAGGGATTAATGCTGTGTCTCAAATCCCGGCGCCATTATAAAACTATATTTCAACCCAGCGCACATAAGAACTTCTTCAATGTTCTGGACAAGCGAACATAGTTTTCTATGCAGAAAGAGTGGAAAACGGACACATCTTGGGTAAGTTCTTTTTTATTATGCCTCGTTTTTTCTCTGATTACTAATCTATATTCCTTATTTCTGTTACACCCCAGCATCCACAAACCGATGTGGCATAGAGACTTGAAAAGCAACTTTCCCCATACACGTAGCTGATTATTCGAAGCGCCCTGAGACCGAATATATCGGTAAATCAGAATCGGCACATCCAACGTAGCCAGATAACAATCTATCGGCAAAGTTCCCTCCCCCAGCTTCTTCAAAACGGAAGACTCTGACTGCACATAATTGTAAAGTGGCTCAGTCAGCATATAAAAGCTCTTCACATGGTACCAGTAAGAAACCACAAAAACGTCATCCTCACAAATGGGAATCTGCAAAGGAAAACGATTTTTTCCCTGCTCTATTAAGCTGCGTTTATAGAGCTTACAGCACGCAGAACGCATAGAAAAGCGGTATATATCAGCCGGAGTAGCCTTGTGCAATCCACTGCCCAAGCAAGATTGCTCAACCTCAGAATGCCCGTCGGGAAACACCTTGCACATCGTGCAGCAAACGATATCACAATCATGAGCCTGCATACATGAATACAGTTGTTCCAGCGCTGTGGGAACAAAATAATCATCGGCATCGAGCAAGGTAATATAGGGAGCGCTTGCATGCGCAAGACCGGAATTACGAGCAGATGAGACCCCGCCATTCGGCTGATGCACCACCTTGATACGAGAATCGCGGGCGGCATACTCATCGAGCCTATCCCCACTGCCGTCAATCGAACCATCGTCCACACAAATGACTTCCCAGTCACTAAAGGTCTGATTCAACAGAGAATCGAGCGACTTACATAACAAGGCCCCGGAGTTGTAAACCGGTATAATGACTGATATGAGCGGTTCGTTTGACATAAATGGTACGCGTAGGTATAATTAAAAACTAAAATTCGTCATAAAGAAGAATTGTGATTGCATAACATGTTTATTTGCAGTACAATAAATAAGCTAAAACACGTACGTGCACAAACAAGCTATGCAACCACACAGACAGTTTAAACTGGTGCCTTTCTTTCGACACTTAGGAAGTTAATTTAAGCCCCTTCTTCTCGTGTTCATCAGGCGTATGTGCGTGTTATATCACTCTGTATCCTCGGATGTCAATCCATTTTTGGCGCGTTTTTTACACTTCTCACACATGTGCATACATACGCGCACGCGGGAAAATTGTGCTGGATAGACGCTTGAAAATGTGATACAATACCTGCGCTATGTTATCAGATCGTACCAAAGCAGGTATTCAGCGTGCGCCGCATCGTAGCCTGATGCGTGCCACAGGCATGACGGATGAGGACATCAAGAAGCCGTTTATTGCCATTTGTAACTCTTTCAATGAAGTGATTCCCGGTCATGTGCACCTCAACAAGGTGGCAGAACTTATCAAGGATGAGGTGCGTAAGGCCGGTGGCACCCCCATCGAATTCAACCTCATCGGCGTGTGCGATGGTATTGCCATGGCTCACCAGGGCATGAAGTTCTCCCTGGCCAGCCGCGAACTGATTGCCGACAGCGTGGAGACCATGCTTTCCGCACATGCTTTCGATGCCTGCATCTGCATCCCGAACTGCGACAAGATTGTGCCCGGCATGGTGATGGGTGCGCTGCGTTGCAACATACCGACCATTTTCTGCAGTGGTGGTCCCATGGCTGTGGGCAAGGGCCGCAATGGCGAAGACCTGGACCTCAACAGCGTGTTCGAGGCCGTGGCAGCCTGCACCGCCGGCAAGATTACCGAGGACGAGCTGCACTACGTGGAATGCCATGCCTGCCCGAGCGCTGGTTCCTGCAGCGGTATGTTCACCGCCAATTCCATGAACTGCCTGTGCGAAGTGCTGGGGCTTGCGCTTCCGGGCAATGGTACGCTGCTGGCTCTTTCTGAGGAACGCAAGGAATTCTGGCGCGCTGCAGCCCGCCGCGCTGTGGAGATGGCCAGGCAGGGCGGCCCGCTGCCCCGCGACCTCATCACCGAGGCAGCTATCGACAACGTATTCACCTGCGACATGGCCATGGGCGGTTCTTCCAACACCGTGCTGCACACACTGGCCTTTGCCGCAGAAGCCGGTTTTGAGTATGACCTCAAGCGCATCGACGAGATTTCCAAGCGCACCCCGAACATCTGCAAGGTAGCCCCCAGCTCCCGCTACCACATGCACGATGTGCTGCGCGCCGGCGGTATCATGACCATTCTGGCCGAAATCAACAAGATTCCCGGAGCGCTCAAGACTGATGTTCCCACGGTGAGCGGCAAGACCCTTGGAGAGCAGATTGAAGGCCTTTCCACCCAGGACCCCGCCGTTATCCGCACGCTGGATAACGCCTATTCCAAGGATGGTGGCCTGGCCGTGCTCTTCGGCAACCTTGCAGAGCAGGGCGCTATTGTGAAGAAGGCCGGTGTGCTGCCAGAAATGATGGTTCACCGTGGCCCGGCTGTGATTTTTGAGAGTCAGGAAGATGCCTGTGCCGGCATTCTTGCTGATAAGGTGAAGCCTGGTGATGTGGTCGTTATCCGCAACGAAGGACCCAAGGGCGGTCCCGGCATGCAGGAAATGCTTGCCCCCACCAGCTACATTATGGGCAAGGGCCTGGGTAACTGTGTGGCTCTTATCACCGATGGCCGCTTCTCCGGCGCAACCCACGGTGCCTGCATCGGACATGTTTCTCCGGAGGCTGCAGAAGGCGGTCTTATCGGACTTCTGAAGGATGGAGACATCATCAGCATTGACATTCCTGCCCGCAGCATGAATGTGGAGCTGAGCGATGACGAAATCGCCGCCCGACGTGCTGTATGGAAACCCACCATGCAGGAAATTCCCAGCAAATGGCTGAAGCGTTACCGCAAGCTGGCCACCAATGCCAGCAAGGGTGCTGTTCTGGCCTGAAATTGATACCACCCGATACTATAAACATGAGTGATACCAAACAAAACTTCATCGTCAAATACTTCTCTGAATTCGGAGTGCTCCGCGAGTGCGGCAAGAACTTCTGGCTGACGAACTTCATCCAGTTCTTCGATGGCCTGTCGTACTTCACGCTCATCATCGTATTCTCCCTTTTCCTGAACAAATACTGTGGTTTCCGCGATGCCGACGCTCCGTACTGGGTGGGTATGTACACCCTGTTCGTCTCCCTGTTTGTGTTTGCCGTGGGCACCATCTGCGATATCATCGGTCTGCGCCGCACCTACCTGATCGGCTTCATTCTGCTGATTGGTGGGCGTCTGGTGCTGGGTATGGGCGCGGATTTCGGTACGGAAGTGCTGCAGCTCAGCCAGGATAACTCGCGCTATTTTGTGATGGCCGGTATCGGCATGATGTCTTTCGGCACGGCTTTCATGAGCCCCTGCATCACGACCTCCATCCGCCGCTTCACCACGCTGCGTGCCCGCCCGACAGGGTTCAACTTCTATTACCTGTTCATGAATGTAGGCGCTCTGCTGGCCGGTTTCGCCATTGTGGACCCTCTGCTCAAGTGGCAGGGTGATATTGACGGCCTGCTGTGGGTAATCAACTTCGGTACGGTGTGCAACTGCATTGCATTCATCTTTACCCGTTTCATTGATGAAGACTTCTTTGCTGTGCCTGAGGAACGCATCGTGAAAACGGAAAAGTCCGCCCAGCGTCCGCTGCAGCTGATTGCCCAGGTGGCCCGCGAGCGAGCCTTCCAGAAGCTCATCGTGTTCCTGGTGCTCACCCTGGGTGTGCGTCTGGTGTTCACGCTGCAGTTCCTGGTGATGCCGCAGTACTACCTGCGTACCATTGGCGACGATTTCAAGCTTGGCTTCATGAACTCGCTGAACCCCTTTGTAATCATCACGGGCCTGATTCTCATCATCCCGATTCTCAACAAGTTCTCCACGGTGAAGCTCATGATTACCGGTATGAGCATCTCTGCCTGCTCGCTGCTGCTCATGGCTGTGCCGCCGCAGACCTACTTCATCATCCCCGGTATTGAAACCATCGGCCAGGCCTACTTTGTGGCCATTTTCCTGCAGATTCTCATTTTTGCCTTTGGTGAGCTTCTGTTCAGCCCGCGTTTCTCCGAATACGTGGCCCGCGTAGCCCCCAAGGACAAGGTGGCATCTTACATGTCACTTTCCGCTCTGCCCATGTTCATTGCCAAGCCGATTAACGGCGTGGTGGGTGGTCTGCTGGTTTCCTACCTCTGCTTCGACGGCATCGCCGCCAAGATGGATACCGGCCACATCGGCTTCTGGGATTCCCCCGAGTTCATGTGGACTATTTACCTCATCATGGCTCTTATTTCCCCGCTGGCCATTATTCTGACCAAGGACAGCTTCGTGTCGGATAACCCCGAGGAAACCACCGCCAAGGAGGACTCCGCAGAAGAGCTCGCAAAGGACGAGGAAGAGAACACTGTAACCGCTAACGCCTGATTTTACTCATCATGTCTGATACACAACAAAAGACCGAATGGCTTCCTATCATCAAGGATATGTGCATCCTGGTGTGCATCATGGGGGCCCTGGGCTACGCCTGCAACCTGGCCATGAAGCCCTTTGAATCTGTGCAGGTCACGGACTCTCTCGTCTCCCTCATCCGCAAGGGGGGCGTGCAGGATGGCAAGGACGACATTTTCCTCAAGGAATTTGCCGATGGCACAAAGGCGCATGCTGATTTCGTGAATACGCCGGACAGCACCGGCCGCACGCCGCTCATGTGGGCTGTGTACACGAACTTCAACAACCCGCAGCTCTCTCTTGCCAAGGATGCAGACCGTACTTATTATGTGCAGGAGCTCCTCAATGCTCCCGGTGTGAATATTCACGCCAAGGACCAGGATGGTTTCACCGCCCTCCACTGGGCTTCCTGGAGCGGCATGCCTCATTCCGTGGCCTTGCTCGTCAAAGCCGGGCTGGATATCAACGAGAAGGAATCCAACGGCTACACGCCGCTGATGCTGGCTACCATGCGCGGTAATGATGCCGTGGTGAAGGTTCTGCTTCAGCTGGGAGCCGATACCGCAGCTGTGAATACTGATGGCAAGACTGCGACCCAGCTGGCTGAGGAGAAGGGTGCTGCCTACGATAAGCGCCAGTCCCAGGTATACAGCCTCATCTATTCCGAGGAGCGTTCGAAGGCTTACCACGCCACTCAGAGCATGTTGAAGGCTGGTTCTCCTGCCGCTTCCATTGACCAGGTGCTGGCAGAATCCGCCGCCTTGGTGAATGCCGTCAAGGAAAAATCTGCTCCCCCCGCTGAGGAGGAGTAAAGCCAGACGAAAAATGATTTGATAACGCCGGAGGGGAGTTCGAATGAACTCCCCTCCGTGTGTTCAGAAAACGCCTTCGTCCGTGCACGATGTAGATTTTTTTTTGCAATGCGGGCGATTCTCTGGTACGATAACCAGCATGAAGAGGGTGCGTGATAATGTGCTGCTTTGCGTGGGTGCTCTGGCGTTTTTGGCCCTGTTCCTTTATCTGGGGCAATCGGGCGGCTGGAATTTCAAATTGGGGCTGATGACCGTGGCTTCATTCGGCGCGGCTCTCTTTTTTTGCTGGGAAGCGTATGAGGAGGCAAGGATGATTCATCGCAGTAAGAAGGAGCGCGAGCAATGGAATGTGCCCGCGCAGGTGGCGCTGGAAATGCCCTTTGCGGAGCTGCAGGTGCGTTTCGAGAAGCTGGCGGGGAGTGGGGAGGCAACGATGGAGCCTGATTTCCTTGCATGGAATACGGGGGCATTTGCTGATATTCGGATTTCTAAGGAGGGCGATTCTGATTGGATGGCGCTTTTCTGGCTGCGTTCAGACTGGCATTATACCGACACTCAGCTGCAGCGCATCTGTAAGAAAGAGAAGCTTGAGATGCCGCCCAAATTCCGGAAAATGAAAGCGCATGGCCTTGCAGTTTACAGGAATGGGAGTCTTTCTGTTTACCCCGCGCCGCACAAGGGCGAATTTGAAGAGGCCTTTATGGATAATATCTTTTTGCGCTCGCGCGAAGAATTTGACGCTTGGCTGAAAGATTACCTGGATGAGGGGTGAATTGAACCTCTGCGTGATGAAAGCCTTGCGGGATAATCTGGCGCGCGTATGCGTGGGGCTGCTGGCTTTTATGGTGTTGCTGGTGAGCATTCACGAGCATTGGCTGTGCTGGGGAGCATGGTGGCTGTGGTTTATGCTTTGCTTTTGCTACCCGTACCTGGCTGGATATCCGCGCTGCCCGGCGTGAGCTTGCTCCGCCGCACCTGAGGCGGCCTCCATTGACCAGGTACTTGCTGAGACTGAAGCTCTGGTGAATGCCGCCAAGGCTAAGGTTGAGGCCGAAGCCAAGGCTAAGGAGGAAGGTGAGTAAAACTGCCGTTCCCGTAAATGATACAACAAAAGGAGGAATCCGGAAGGATTCCTCCTTTTTTCGTTGCAGGAAGAGGTTTTATTCCTTGACCCCTTTATCTTGCAGAACCTTGATGTGATCTGGGTCACCTCCCTCGATTGCTCTCTGCAGGATGCTCTTTCCCCGCCCATCCTTGAGGGTCAGGTCAATTCCTGGAGCTGAGAGCATGTGTTCAAGCGAAGAGGTTGAAGCAGCTGTGTTCGAAAATAAAATGTGGGCAGGTGTTTCACCCAGTTTGTTACGCTTATTGATATCAATGCCGGGAATGCTCAGAAGCCATGGAATGATGGCAATGCTTTCTACACTGCAATCGACATCTCTGCATGTCCGGTGCAGGATGGTGTTGCCATTTTCGTCTGCAATGTTCGGATCAAAACCAGGCGCGTTGAAAAGCAGTTGCTGGGTTTCCTTGAAATAGGGTTCATTCGCCTCCTCAGCATCATCGCTCATAATTTCCAGAACATGGCCATTATGAGCATTGACATCAGCTCCGGCATCCAGAAGTTGTTTGAATATTCTGGGCTGAACAATGGCTGCGGACAGGGGAACAAAATCCTCTATGCCGAAAGCTTCCCGGCAGTTCAGGTCAATCCCCGGATGTTTAAGCAGCAGCTCAATACAATCGTTTTTCTTTTCGCCGTATCTCCGCGTTGCGCTGTGTACTGCCCACCACAGGGGGTGAAATCTGGTGTTGACTTCAATACCTGGTTTTGCCAGCAGCAATTTCACGCAGTTGACATGTTTCTCGCCCGCTGCCCATGAAAGAAGGCTTCTTCCCATTGAATTCTGCAGGTTGGGGTCAACCCCGGCGTTGAGCAGGTGCATCAGCAGTACATCTTTTCCTGTTTTCGCGGCATAAAAGGCTGTTTCCTCGTATGTATCACTCGTGATGCCATCAATCTTCAATTTCTTGATGGAGGCTTCTCTCTCCTTTTTGGATACGCCCTTAGCCTTGCTTTTTTTGCCGGTCGCTTTTTTATTTGCTGCCTTTTTCTTCTTACCGGAAGACGCAGCAGGTGAATCATCAGCCGCTTCCGCGATTCCGGTATTTGGTGCAGATAACAGCCCTAGGACGAGAAGGGAATGGAGGAGGAGTCTCTTCATTGTCAATAATATAGAATTCAACTTGGAAAATACGCTTTTTTTCCGGAGAAGTCAATGAGAAAACTCAGATTCAGGCTTTGCGGGGGTCTGTTTCAGATTTGCTGGTGTTTATTTCCGGTTTGGCTCGATTCAATGAAGTTAAGCCATTGAATGTCAGACTAAGAATACTCGGTGTCATTAAAAATGTATTTTTGTAAATTTATAAGCACTCTAAAATAGCGCTCGGATGGTCATTTCTGTAGCAGGTGCAAGCACTTGGTTAAGCATTTGTTCTCAATGGGCATAGATAATATCTGCTTCATAGCCATCCTAACTCTATACCCTCAAGAATGCTCTATTTTACCTATTTTTACCAGCAGATTTGAAACAGACCCCTTTGCGGTTCTGGCAGTAGAAGATGATGGCAGCCAGGATACTGCCCAGGGTATCCTGCACCATGTCCTTGTGGGCATCCCATACATCCCCCTGGGAGCCCAGGAAGGCCTGGCCGGCATCGCCGCCGTCGATTTCAGCGTATATCCACTCCACCAGTTCCCAGAATCCGGCAATGGCCATGATGAACACAACGCTGAATACCGCGGCGGTGGCAATGGTGTTGACCAGACGCTTGCGCCAGAGTATTTCGGCAATGGCAATGCCGCCCATGCCCACAACGAAGTGGGCTACCCGGTCGTAGTGGTTGCGCTCGAATCCGAACAGGTTGGTGATGAAGTCAAAGGGAACTAATTCAAAGGTGTAGTGAGCCCCCACCACCTGAATGTAACACCAGATGGCAAGGATGACATAGGCCGTGTTGGAGAAGCGGAAGCGGCGGTAGGTGAGCATCAGGGTGCCGACCAGCAGGAGGGCAATGGACATTTCCGTCCACCACACCTGGATGTCATGCGGATGAATGCCTGACCAGATGCTCAGGACAATGAAAATAATCAGCAGCAACAGGGGAAGTCGGTCTTTCATGGCTTATTCATCCTCATCTTCATAGATGTCAGATTCGTTCAACCCATCCTCGAGTTCGATTTCTTCCTGTTGAGCCGGAGTATGCAGGGCAATGAATTCCTTAATCTGATTGTACTTCTCCTTGCTGACCACATAGTCTGTCACCCCTTTGTCGAGATCTGTGATGAGTCTGCCCCGGTGGTCTTTCTCAATGTGGTAGTAGTATTCCTTTTCACCGCTGCGGCAAATGCCAAGGATGGGCTGGGTGTCCTGGTAGGTACTGAGGACATCCGGAGAATTAAAGAAGTTTCTGGCTTCTGCCGGGGCTTCGTATTCGTTGCCGGGTGTGCCAATATCTGCCATGAGTGTTTCGAATTCGGCAATGGCAGTTTCATCACATATCATGAGGCTCTCACCTTTGTCGAAGGGGTCGAGAATCAGCTGGTTCTGCGTCGTGCAGCAGCAGATGACAAGCGGTATCAGGAGGAGGAAAAGTCGGTTCATAAAAGGGAATCAGAGTGTGAGCGCCAGCAGGAAGAGTCCCATGTGCAGGGAGGAAAGCCCCAGGAGCATGTTCATCCGCCTATCTGCCGGCATGGTGTTGAGTTTCAGTAGAATGTAGCCACCCACCAGAATGGCGGCCAGCCATACGAGATTCCAGCTGAAGCCTGGCAGGAAGAAGGAGGTCTGCTTGAGGGTGACATAGGGGGCTACCAGGAATGCCATGGCGAGGCCGCGGGCGCGTCTCTCTCCCCAGCGGACAGCCAGTGTACGTTTGCCGGTCGTGGCATCTTCCTTGCGATCGCGTATGTTGTTCACCTCGATAAGAAGGCAGGAGAGCAGGCCGCACTGCACCCCCAGCACTACGGCGGTGCAGTATATTTCGAAATATCCCGGCTGCCAGCCAATCTGGACAAATACAGTTCCGACAACGGCTACCAGCCCGAAGAAGAGCAGTACGAAAAGTTCTCCCAATCCGTGGTAGGCCAGGGGCCAGGGGCCACCGGTATAGCCGTAGGCAAAGAACAGACTGGGAATACCGATCAGCAGCACCGGCCAGCCCTGTGCCATGATGAGCGGCATGCCGAATGCGGCAGCGGAGGCCAGGAAGAAGCAGCCCCAGAGCTTGACGGCGGTGGCGCTCATATCGCCACTGGCCGTGATGCGGCGCGGGCCTTGCCGCCTTTCAGTATCGGCATTCCGGGCGGCATCGAAGGCATCGTTGAAGAAATTGCATGCAATCTGGATACAGGCGCAGCTCAGTGCGGTAAAGGAGGCCAGCCACCAATTGAGCTTTATACCGCTTTCCGGCAGATACTGCTGGAACTTCCAGACAATGAGACACCCCGCCCAGACCGCCACAAAACCAGCGGGAAGGGTCTTGGGCCTGGCTGCTAGGATAATGGAGTGAAGTTTTTTCATGTTTTATTTCTTGCGGGGAAAATGCCGGCGGCCGCCATGGGCTGCACGGAAAGGGGCAAAGAGATTGTCCAGCCCGCTGTTCTTGATGAGGAGCGTCTGCTCCATAAGTCTGCCGAGTTTGCCCTTGGGCCAGCCTCGCTGCCAGAACCAGTCCAGGTATTCGGTGGGCAAGTCCATGAGCGGACATCCATCCGGCGGGTAGTTAGCAGGGCCATACATGCCGTATGGCATGTGGGTGCCGGCAATGTCTGCCAGGAGCTGGCGCAGATCATCTGCCGTAGGTATGGGGGCGGCTTCCATCAGCGCACAATGCTCCAGCCAATGCTTTCACCGGCGTACATGGGGACAACCTGCTCACCATAGCTGCGGTAGCTGGCAGGTACCATCATGGGGGTGTCCTGCAGGGTGATGGTCTTTTGCACGGGGGTCAGACCATACCAGGCGCACGCATTACCGCTCACAAAGCCCTGAAGTTTATCTGCAGCCCCGTTGGTGGCAAAGATTTCCGCCAGTCTGGGCAGAGCGACCGGGGCGGTGAATACACCGGCAGCGCATCCGCAGGCTTCTTTTTTGCAGCGGGGGTGCGGTGCAGAGTCTGAGCCGAACATCAGGCGGGGATGCCCGTTTAGCGCAGCCTGGAGCAGGGCGTCGCGGTCTTCCGGGCGCTTGGCAATGGGTTTGCAGAAGAGGTGCGGACGAAGAGCCCCGCCTGCTACATCATCGAGCGTGATGATGAGATGCTGAAGTGTAACAGTAGCACAGATGTTGGGGAACTCATCCAGCAGCCGCAGGGCCGCAGCGGTGGTGATGTGCTCCATGCTGAGCTTGAGCTTCGGGTACTTGGTGGCCAGGTGGCGGTAGACGCTCAGGAATTCCTGCTCGCGGTCCATGACGAAGCCGTGGCTTTCACCATGCACCAGCAGGGGAATCCCCATTTCTTCCATAAGCTTGAGCGTGGTGTCTGCCTGGGCCATGTCGGAGATGCCTCCTTCACTATTTGTGGTGATGCCGGCAGGGTAGAGCTTGAAGCCGAAGAAACCTGGGGTCTCTTTTGCGGCCTGCAGTTCCTTCTCGCTCATCGGGGTGAAGAAGAGAGTCATGTAACTGGAGAATGCTGCCCCATCCATGGCAGAGGCTATGCGGGCAGCGTAGCCCTGCATGGCTGTTGGTGTGGTGACCGGGGGTACCAGGTTGGGCATGATGACAGCCCCTGCAAAATCAGCAGAGAGCGGAGCTGTGAGTTTCAACATGTCACCATCGCGCAGGTGCAGGTGCATATCCAGCGGCGAATTCAGCGTAATCTTCATGCGCGCTATTCTACCATATCAGCTGCCTGTTTTCAAGCACGAGATGAGCAGGCTGGCGAAAGAAG
>CAJGDB010000002.1 GCA_904502165.1 uncultured Akkermansia sp. | reverse complement strand
TTCTGCGGGCTTCATCTGTTTTTGCGAAGCAAAAAGAAATTCTCTCCCGGCGAAGCCGGGAAATTCTCTCTGCCCGACAGGGCAGAAATTCTCTCGCCACAGGCGAAATTCTCTTACATTGACTATTGACGATTGACGATTGTAACTTGAGCCAGCCGCCCTTACAGCCGTCGGGCATCTTGTTGGACGACAGGTCCCGCGACCCGTCTCCGCTGCTGCGCAGCTACGCCGAGGCCTACGCCAGCTATCGCCGGCTCCGGGAGACCCGTCTTCGCCCCGTGCCGGGGCAGGGTAGATAGCTGCCAGGGTAAACGAAGCCCGCAGAACGAAAGTTCTGCGGGCTTCACTGTTTTTGCGAAGCAAAAAGAAATTCTCTCCCTGCGAAGCCGGGAAATTCTCTCTGCCCGACAGGGCAGAAATTCTCTTACATTGACGATTGACTATTGACTATTGTAACTTGAGTCAGACTGCGGCTATGCCGGCCGGACGGAGATGGAGACGGGGAAATTTAGAGCTTCACAGCAAGATGAAAATCTGCTAGGATACCCTTTATGAAAAAGCATATATTCAAGCTTGGGGTATTTGCGGCGGTGCTTTTCTGCAATCCGGTGATGGGGCAGGGGAATTGGGGCTCTGCTTTGCAGGGGGCATTGCAGGGTGCTGCTAGCACAGTGGAGAAAAGTGGTGTTGAGGAAAAGACAAAGGAGCTGCTGGGCCGCAGTTCTGTTGGCGGAGTGACTCCGGCAGCGGGGATGACCAAGGTGGCGGCGGCTCTTGAAAAGTCGGGTTATGTGACTGATGCAAAGGCTAAGCCGGCTGCCCGGTATTATATTTTCATTTGTTCTGCATCCTGGTGTCCTCCTTGCCGGGCTCTAATGCCTAAGATTGTGGATGAGTATAAGAAAAATATGCGGAGGGATGACTCGGTGTCTCTTATTTTACTGGGAGGAGATAGTTCTCCGGAGGGGTGCAAGAAGTACCTTTCTCACTACGGGGCAAAGTTCCCGGCTCTGATGAATTCTCAGACTATTGAGCTGCCGGAGCGCCCGAATACTAAATACTGGCCGTTTGCCTTTATCATGGATGCTGATGGGAAGTTGATTACTTCCGGGCACGGCTCTCTGGTTCTGGATTGGAAAAACCAGATTCAGAAGGCTGGTAAGTAAGGGGCTCTTTTGCGGGAGTTTTTTCCGGATATCGCTATAACAGGCACCGCGACGATGAGCTGTTGGCTCATCGTCGCGGTGTTGTTGTGTCTCTATGAGCAGGTTTTACAGCCCGGTCCGCATGCTCAGGGCGGTGAGCAGGGCGGTGAAACGGGTGTAGTCGCTTTCGCGGTCTGCTGATACAAGGGCGTATTGGTATTCGCCCATGCGGGCATCTTCCTCTGCCGCATTGCGAAGGCGCAGAAGAATGACCTCTTCAGCATCTGTCTGGCGACCACGGAGGCGGGCTTCGAGCTCGGCAGAAGGAACGTGGATGTAGACATCTGCATAGGCCCGGCGGATGATGGAATCTTCACAGGCACGGATACTGGCTGCGCCTTGCACATCGATATCCATCACCACGTTCTTGCCCGCTTTGAGAAGCTCGATGATGTCGCTCTTGAGTGTGCCATAGCTGTTTCCGTGTACGGTGGCGTATTCAAGAAATTCACCGGCAGCGACCTTGGCAGCGAAATCCTCCTGGGAGAGGAAGTGGTAATCAATGCCGTCCTGTTCTCCTGGGCGGGGCTGGCGGGTTGTGCAGGAGATGGAGTAGGCCGTGAGGTTGTCCTTTTCTGCGCGGCGGCAGAGGGTGGTCTTGCCGCTGCCGGAAGGGCCTGATACGATGAGCAGAGTGCCAAGCATGGGTACGGGAGGAGGTGGGGTTATTCGATGTTCTGAACCTGTTCGCGAATTTTCTCAAGTTCTGTTTTGGCGTTGACGACGAGCTGGGCCAGCTCTGCGTCGTTTGCTTTGGAGCCGGTTGTGTTCAGCTCTCGGAAGATTTCCTGACACAGGAAATCAAGCGTGCGCCCGACGGGTTCTGCTTTGTCACAGATTTTTTCAAACTGGTTGAGGTGGGATTCCAGGCGGGTCATTTCCTCGGAAACATCGCATTTATCTGCAAAGAGGGCGATTTCCTTAATGATGCGCTCGTCGTCCAGCGGCAGCGGCAGGCCGCTGTCTGCCAGGCGCTTGAGAAGCACTTCCTTGTGGCGCATGGCAACGCCGGATGCGCGGGCCATGAGTTCCTCGCGGAACTGACGCAGTTTGCTGATGCGGGCGAGCAGGTCGCGCTTCATGTTGTCGCCCTCCTGAGCGCGCAGGGTGAGGAAGGCTGCTAAGGCTTCACGGACAGCGGGGTAGGCTGCTTCCTGGATATTTTCGATGGGGAGCTCGCTTTCTGTTTCTTCGCTGATGATGCCGAGGCGGAGCAGGGAGTCGAGGGAGGTTTCAATGCTGCGGCCCAAGGCTTGTTCTGCCTCGGAAAGTGAGGCTGAAAGGGAGGCGAGTTTGTCGCGGTTGAGGGTGAGGGCTCCGGTTGTGCCGGGAATCTGCTGGAGAGAAAGGGTTACATTGACCCGGCCGCGTGATACGGCGGCGGAGACGATGTCGCGGATATCGGTTTCAAGGGCGGCCCATGCGCGGGGCAAAGCAAGGGCGATTTCTGTCTGTTTGCGGTTGACACCGCTGATTTCAACCCGGATGGAAGAGTTGCCCAGGGGAGCCGTGGCGGCTCCGAATCCAGTCATACTGTTCATAATGCGTTATTGCCGATGATGTTGAGGAGGTGAGAATCGAGGCAGAGAGCCTCATTAACATTGAAATTAAGGTCTGTACGGAGCATTTCAAGCGCCCGCATGCGGCGCAGCAGGTCTGCTACCGGACGAGATGTGGCCAGTGCGGATATTTCTGGAGTGATGGGCTGAACATCCGGTGCATGGGAGGCCAGTAGTACGGCTTGCCCAAGGCAGAGAGAGAGCAGCTCCAGCATCTGTTCGCGCTCGGCCAGGTATTCTGTTTCAATGAGTGCAGCGGTGGCATCCTTCTGGCGTGCCTCCCAGTCGCGTATATCCGTGCCTTCTGCTATGGCCTTTGCCTCTGCTTTGATGGCGGAGGTAAGCCTTTTTGTAATCAGCTCCTTCCGTTCTGTGAGCAATGCCTGGAAATCGGCCCGGAGGGCCAGTGCTGCCACATCTGACCCAATGAGGGGCAGGGCTGCAGAAACTGCAGGCAGAAAGGCCTGCTGGGCATCAGAAAGGTGCAGGGTGTTGCCTGCCTCGTGCAGGGGGACTCTTACGCAGCGGGAAAGAATGGTTGTGAGCAGCCGGCTGGGTTGTTCGGTGATGAGGATGATGACGGTCTGCGGCGGTGGTTCCTCCAGCGTTTTGAGGAAGGCATTTGCGGCTTCCTCCATCATGCGGTCCGCTTCCAGAATGATGACCAGCTTGGTTTCTCCTTCAGCCGCGCGCAGGGCAAGAAAAGGTTCGACACTGCGGATGTCTTCGATGAGTATTCTGCGGCTTTTGGAACCTGGACGCAACACCCGGCACATGGGATGCCGCAGGGTGTCAAGTGCGGATGCCCGGCCTCCGTTCAGTTCTGCGGCCATGGCCAGGGCAAGCTGGTGCGTGCCTGCTGCCGGGGTGCCGGTAATCAGCAGGGCATGCGGTAACCGCCCGCTGTGGCGGGCGTGAAGCAGAAGACGCTGGGCCTGATCCAGAGAGAAGGACATGATGAATTATTTTTCCGGGTAGGAGCCAAGAACCTTGAAAACCGGGCATTCGGCCTTCAGTTCTGCCAGACAGCTGCACAGAGGTTCCTCTGTTTCATGGCCGTCGACATCAATGTAGAACAGGTACTCCCATGCAGTATCGCGCGTGGGGCGGGAATCGAGGCAGAAGATGTTGATGCCGTGGGTGCGGAAATGTTCCAGTACATCCACCAGACCACCGGGTTTATGCGGTACGGTAAAGCAGATGGTGGTGCGGTCCTGCCCGCTGGGGCGTGTGTTCTGAGCTCCGATGACAACAAATCGTGTTGTGTTCGTGGCAATATCCTGCACCTGTTCAGCAAGGATGTTGAGCCCGTGGAGCCTGGCTGCCAGAGGACTGCCCAGGGCAGCAGCACCTTCTGCTGCGTTATCCACGGCCATGCGTGCAGCTGCAGTGCTGCTGGCTGTGGGAATCTGGTCGGCATGCGGGTAATTCTGTTGCAGCCAGTTGCTGCATTGCCCCAGAACCTGCGGATGCGAATAGATGGTGCGGATTTCGGAGGCCTGAATATTGGCCATGAGACAGTTCTGGACACTCTGATGCACCTGGGCGCAGATGCGGAGGTGGGTGTGGGCAAAGAAGTCCATCGCCTGCACGACGTTGCCGTGCGTGCTGTTCTCAAGCGGGATAACACCGTAGTTGACTTCGTTGCGCTCTACGGCTGCAAAAATGTGGGCAAATGAGGAGTAGGGAATGAGCTCTACACTGTCGCCAAACCGGCTGAGGGCTGCCTGGTGGCTCCATGTGCCCTCCGGCCCCAGGTAGCCGACACGCATGTTGCCCTCCAGATGAAAGGAGCAGCTTACAATCTGGCGCCAGATGCTCATCAGGCTCTTCTCGGGCAGAACGCCATCATTCAGTTTGAGGAGTTTTTGAAAAAGCGCACTTTCGCGCTCCGGCACAAACGTGGGAGCACCAGAAGAACGCTTGTTTTCGCCAATCTGGTGTACCAGGCCTGCGCGTTGTTTGAGAAGCTCCACCAACTGTGCATCAATGTAGTCAATCTCTTGTCTCAGCTCATCTAAATTCATGGTCGCGTGCGTATTCTAGCATAGAGAGAGCAGGCATTCAACTCCGTTTTTATTCACTGCCAGAGAAAGCGGAATTTGCGCGGGAAATCAGCCGTTTTTGCTTGACGCGTGGCGTGTGTAGTGTATAGTAACAAAGTATTTACATCTTGTGTTATGAAGTTCAGACACACCAAAATAAACACTTTCATTACCCGCAAACGCCCAAGGAAGGGGTTTGCACTTATTGCCACTCTTACACTTATGATGCTGCTGGCTATGCTGGCAGTAGCGCTTCTGGCAACGGCTGCATCGCAGAATCGCATTGCGCTGCAGACCATGCTGCAGGCAGAAGCTCGTCAGCAGGCACTGGTCGGGCTTGATGCCGCCATTGGTGCGTTGCAGGTTGAATTGGGGGCAGACCAGCGCGTGACGGCTAATTCCGGCATTCTGAGCCAGGCTGGCGGAACCACTCCGCAGCATCTTCTTGGTGTCTGGAACAGCTGGGATGGCCCCATTTACGGCAAGAGTGTTTCCGGGCATGGTAACAAGATTACCGAAACGTACAAGGAGGGGCGTCAGCAGATGTTCCGACGCTGGTTGATTTCCAGCCGTGATACAAATGAGACCCGGACACTGGATGCGGCCGATAAGCTTTGTGGCCGTATGCCCGGCCGCCGTGTGTGTCTGGTGGGTGAGGGTACGCTTGGAAAGAGCCGCACGGCTCAGCACTATGTGTATGCCGATTTGCTGAGCATGCCCACCATGGGCAAGAATGAAGCCTGCTTTGCCTGGTGGGTAGGTGGTGAGAACCAGAAAGCCAAGATTTCCGTACAGGATCCGAAAGAGGCTACCGATGTGTATGAAGCCCTGCATCGCACCTGGAATACACCTGCACCCAGCTTCCAGGGGAATCGTGACCTGGACTTCCTGCCCGAGGATGTAGAGGAGCCTGCCCGTCTGGTGACGATGGCATCTCTGCCCCTGCTGGCCAGTACCTCCCAGTCTGCTGGTACACCGTATTTCTTTGATGTGACTACCACATCGTACTCTCTTCCCATCAATGTCAGCATGGGTGGTCTGAAGCAGGACCTCTGCCTGCTGCTCAATAAGCCGACCCTGAAGGGCACGGACTTTGAAGCCCGCTCCAACCAGGATTGTCCGCTTGTGGAGAATGCAGATGTACCCCGTGGCACAGAGGTTGACATGCCTATTGGTTCCTGGCAGAACCTGCATGCTTATTACAATTGCTGGCCGGATGGCTCGGCCCAGGACAGCAAGAACTTCACCGCGCGACTTCTTGGCAGTATTGATAATGCCTATACCCGAATGAGTGGCTCTATATTTGAGCACCAGTCTCTTGCCTACAGAGATGACCCGGATACGTTCAAGTCGGCGGGCGACAATGTGTCGTTCTACGATACTCGAGCCATGATAGAGCAGGGTGGTACCAGCGCCGGCTATGGTCGCACTCCGGTGATGCTGGCTTTCCTCAACAACTTCGGCCTGACGGCAGAGAAGGATGGAACCACCAAGAATGCAGAAGGAGAGGAGGAAGATACCTATTCCCTCCGCATGTGCTTTGCCCCCATGTTCCTGTGGTGGAACCCGTACAACGTTCCCATGAAGGTGCGCGGCCAGCAGCTCTGGGCTCAGTCTGTGCCATACAAGACCATGTGCCTTGAAACATACTCGAAGGGTTCGAAAACTGATGATGAGTACGGCTGGAGTGATTATGCACTTGCGCAGCAGAACGCTCAGGATAACTCATCACCCGGTTTCGGCCAGGATTACGGCGAATACTTCCAGAATTCCCTGGGGGATGCAAAGGGTGACATTGTATTCCAGCCTGGCGAAGTGATATTCTTCTCTCCAGGTTCTGCTCGTACACAGCGAAATGAAGGCTTTACCAATCCATGGATTCCCGGGTATCATCCGCGAAGCGTATCGGGTTACCGTGCCCACTTCTATTCCAAGAAGACGAAGTCAGAGGTGGAGCAGGAGGATTGGTATGTTGCCCTGCGTATGGGCCAGCAGAAGCAGGGAGAACGCTTCTATTACCTGAATCGCAAGACGGACGGCCACTGGTTTGCTCCCAGACGCCCCGAGTGTATATCGGTCATGTGCGGCTACAATGGTCAGGATGGTACCAACATGGGTGATACCTCCCTGGGTAAGCGTGGTCAGTCACCCCAGCGTTTCCTGCTGGGCTGGTATGACCCGGAAGTAGACCAGGGCATGATGAAGGATGGCTCTGATACTGGCCTTGTCTTCGTTAAGAAGAGAGATGGTATGTGGAAAGCCGACGGCAGCCAGGAAGATGAGGAGATGCCGTACTATATCGCCGCTGTCGGCATTGTTGCTAAATCAGCCAACCCGAATGTGGATAAGAATGTCAAGCCGGGGGATTTCCGCGGCAAGATATGGCAGCACTCCAGCCCTGCATTCTGGGGCAGTGCCTTGGCTCGGCCTGATGACCAGATGCGCCAGTACAACCCGTATCAGCTTGCCACCCTTCCGGTCAGTGCCGGTATGAACAGCGCCCCGATGGACAGCATCGGTAATAATGGTTACCTTGGCATCACAGGTGATGGTGAAATGGTTTCCTATGCATCAGTCATGGAGCTGCCTGTGCATCCTCCGTTCTCACTTGCAGGTTTTGCCGGCATGCGTCTGCAGCCGGGCTGGTATCAGTCAGAGAGTTCCGGTACCTTCCCGTCTCATGGAGCCCTGCGCCGCATGCAGTACCAGGCTGGTGTTCCCGGTGTTGGTATAGGCAACGCCTTTGCTGACCCCTGCCTGCCTGCTACGGATGTGTATACATTCTTCCAGACTTCTCTGGAGCATAATGAAATGAAATCGAATAAGGGTCTCTTTGGTGATTTCTTTGACCACGGCCTGTTGATTAACGATGCCATGTGGGATCGCTGGTTCTGCTCCTCGGTGTCTGATATGCCGGATAAGAGCGGCAAGAAGACGGCCAGGGAAGTGTTCGAGAAATTTGTAACCGGCAAGGAAGACCTGCCTGTTGCCCGTTACAAGCGCGTAAGTACACCATATAACAACGAGGCCCTTGTCAACCGTATCATGGAAGAGGATGGCTGGAAGTATATTGCCCAGTACCTCATGGTTGATGGCGGCTTTAACGTCAACTCCATTTCTGAGGAAGCCTGGGCTGCTGTGCTGCAAGGCCTTGCCAAGCGCAAGCTGGTAGCAGGTAAGGATGGCCGCCTCACCCTTGTGGAGGAAGGCAAGTCCGGCGGTCAGGTTCTGTTCTCCCGCTTCATGCTTTCCACCACAGATAAGAGCATTGATGGCCTTGGCGGTTACAGTGCCATGCAGGGTTCAGCTGAGTTCCGCAGCAGTGGTCTTACCTCTGCCTGGGGCGAAGTCCGTATGCTGGAGCCCGAGGGTATCAAGCAGCTTGCCAAGAGGATTGTGGAGCAGGTTCGCAAGCGCGGACCGTTCCTCAGTATGTCTGATTTCGTGAACCGCCGTCTGGAGGAAGGCGAAAATGGCCTCAAGGGTGCACTTCAGGCTGCTATTGATGCCACGGACATCAACCGCGATTTCGATTCTGCCACCGATGCCGTTGTGAAGAATGTGCCTACTGGTTCTCTGTATAAGAATCCGGATGCGGCCAAGGGCTCCATCCACACCGCTGCTCCGGGTTATCTGATTCAGAGTGACGTGCTGGCATCTCTGGGCAACATTCTTACTGTGCGTGATGATACCTTCACTGTGCGTGCCTATGGTTGTGTGCGTAACCCCAATAAGGCCGTGCTTGCCCAGGCCTGGTGTGAAGCCGTTGTTCAGCGTACGATGAATTACGTGGATCCGACCAACAACCCTGAGGATTCTGACTACACCCCGGAAGGCAAGAAGAATAACAAAGGCCTGAGTGAAACCAACAAGGTGATGGGCCGCCAGTTCCGCATTGTCTCGTTCAAGTGGCTGGATAACTGGGATATCTGATACCCTGACCAATGGTGAAGATTTGTATCAGCCGCCCGCATCTGCGGGCGGTTTTTTCATGCCGGAATACTCCGCCTAAAAGCTAGCTCAAACAACTTGCATAGCAGAGCTCCTGTGATATGTTGAGGGCATGAAACCACATTTGCCTTTGTCCTGCCTTGCTGCCCTTCTGGCCGTTTATACGCTGATGATACCCGCCTCCGGTATAGATTGGGAATGGAACGCCGGCTCAGCCACATGGTCTGATTCATCTCTTGCAGAATGGAGCAACCCGACAGCCTCTTCTCCAGCCGGGCAGAATGTAACATTCAGCAGCGCGTATCCCGGAACAGTAAGCATTGACCAGGTCACACCCGCTTCCATTCAGGTGACAGGCGGTGATTACATATTCACCGCCGCTACAGATGCTTCCCCCGGCATTGTCTGCAATGGCCAGCTGGTGGTGAGTGGCGATGATACCATGCTTCAGCTCAACCTCGCCAATACTGGGTTGACGGGAGAGGTAGTGCTGCAAGGCGGTCAACTGGTATTGGGGGCAGAGCAAGCCATAGGGTCAGCCGGTCTCTTCTTCAATGGAGGTCAGCTGGTGTATGCAGATGGCGTGGTGCAGGATATAAGCGCCCAGGTACAGTCGGGCTCCACCTCTGCTGCGCGGATTGATGTCGGGGGTAATGAAATAAGCTGGAATAACTCGACCGGAGTGAAGCAGGTGCTGGGGCTCGGTCTTGAATTGGACGGAAGCGGCACACTGAATCTTGAATGGGCTGGTAGTGGTGAAACCTCCGGCGGCACCATTCAGGTGAATGGAGGAGTGCTATCCTTGTCTAAAGTAAGCGGGCAGAGTATCCTGACAGGCAATATCAGCGGCAGCGGCACGCTCATCATCAACAGTACTACCGGCCAGCTCAGCCTGCGCGGCGACAATACAGGATTTTCCGGCACCATGCGACTGGTGGGCGATGGGTCGTCCAATCGCGGTAATGTCAGCTTTAGCAGCGGGGCTGCCATGGGGGGAAGTAACACCCTGGTACAGCTGGCAGGCCTGCGATTCTGGTTTTCCAGCTCCACTTCTACGGCGGCTGCTCTGGAGATAATGGATGGAACAACAACTTATTTTGACGGTTCGACGGGCGTTTCGTATGCCTTCAGCGGCAGCGTCAGCGGAAGTGGAGAAATGATAGTCACGCCATCCTGCGCCATTACTATGAGTGGTGACATCAGTTCATTTACCGGGCGATTTCAGCACCCCGGAGCCACAGCCGTCACCTGGCAACTGGGAGGTGATGGAGTAGCCGGCAATGGAGAAATACAGGCAGAGCTTTCCAGTACCGGTGCGAATATGGTCTATTCTTTCTGGTATAGCCAACCGGTAACATTGAGCGGAGCCATGACCGGGAGAGCCAAATTGAGACAACGGGGCGAGGGCGTGCTCAGCCTGACCGGGCAGAATACCAGTACAGGTAATATGGAAATAGACTCAGGTTGTGAAGTGCAACTGGGTACTGCCACAACCGCTGCTACCTGGAGCGGCACAACCATAAGCGGGGGTGGCACGTTCACCCTGGTCAATGGCAGTCTCGGGAGCGCTCTGACCTCGGTGGGCGCAACCCTGCAGAGTCAGGTGGCGGCAGGAGCCATTGTTGATATGGGGGGAACAGCCGGAAGTCTGATACAGAGTATCAGCATTGGAGCAGGGGGACTGCTCACTGGAATTACCGGCAATGTGAACATAGGGACTGATACCGCCAGCATGGAACTAACTCTGGGAACCTCCAATGTAGGGGCCAGCGCTGTTCCGACTGCGGGGGAACAGAATATGATTGAGATACAGAACGGGCAACTCATCATCAGCGATGCCACCACTATTTCCCTTGATATGGAGAGTATTAAAAATATCATACAAGGGAATCGGCAAGCGGTGTATTTGCACATCAGCAATGCCGGTATATCGTTGGGTAGCGGGGTGAGTGTGGATTCTCTCTTTGCCAATAGCACCACGAGCCCCGCCTCCCTGGGATTAGTTGTCCTCGGAGTGGAAGGGGGCAACATTGTACTGGAAGGTGCCGTGACGGATATCTACATGGTCACAGAGAATGGGGATTACCCCGTCGTTACGAGTTACACGCGGCTGCAGGACTACAAAGCAACCTATATCGACAACGCATATACGCTTTCTCTGCAATTAGCGGGAGATAATACGCAGAGTGTCTGGGTGAACAATCTGCTGGGCAGTGGTGATTTTGAGGCAAACAATACCAACGAAGCCACGGGTATTGTACGCGTGCTGTTGAATAATGCCGTGCTTGGGAATGTAGATGGAACGCTGCCGCCTGATGAGATAAACCAGATAAATACCGCCAACACCATGCTGGAGGGAAATGTATCGGCAGGCAGTGCGGTGCAGCTGGTCAAAACGGGAGCAGGAATCCTGACCATAGGCGGCAACCTGGTGGCAGACTGGCTCGAAATAGATGAAGGAACCCTGCGCCTGAACGGAATGGACAGCAGTGCTGATAGCCTGCATGGAGGTGGAAGCCTGCAGATAGATGGTGCTCTTCAAATAACAGGAGATGCCCTTGGCTTCGATGGATCTCTGACTGGTGAAGGAACATTGCTGCTGGATGGAACATTGCGTGGCAGCGGCACCATTGGCGCCCTGAGCGGTCATGGACACCTGCAGGCCGTCGGCAGCACATTTACCATACAGAATACGCAGAGTGCCACCTTTTCCGGGAGTCTGGACTCCGGCAACGGCAACGGGGTGCTGGCATTGCAGGACGGAAGTGGAACAACCACGCTGAATCGGGTGCAGAGTACTTCTGATTGGAGTATCCGCAATGCTGGTAAACTGGTGTTGCAGCAGGCTGGTGGCGCTAATTCGGTACTCACCTTGTCAGAACTGCAGTTGCAGGCCGGATCTTCCACCCACATCGTCTTGAATACTGATGTGGCATCCGATGTGTTGAACCTGGGCTCACTTCTGGTTGATGACAGTGCGGTTATTACCCTCAGCTCGAGCGGTGTACGCATCCTTGAAGATGAAAGGCTGGTGCTGGGGCAGGTGGCAAGTGCCGACATGGGAAGCGATGGCTCTCATCCTGTAGTTCTGGGAGATGGTGTAGCCTGGTATCGTATATCCTCCGCCTGGATGCGCGTGGAAAATGGCGAACTCGTCCTGCACTTGCAGGCTCAGAACCGCAATCTCTACGCAGAAGCCGCCACGAGCGCCAATGGGCAGGCGGGTGCTCAGTTGTTGTGGAATATCAGCCCCGGGGTGCTGAGTGAATCTCCGGATATGCAGGCTGTCAATCAGGCATTGGGGCAGTTGCTTGATGCCGGCAACCGCGGAGGCGCCGACCGACTCATGGCTTCTGCCGCCGGTGCAGCTGTTGCTCCGCTGGCTGCCGCCATGATGGGTGATATGGAACGCCAGCTCAAGTCAATCCGCAACCGCACCACCTGCATGGGGCTGAATCCGGCCTATGTCTATAATGACCTGCCATGGTATAACGCCTGGGTTAATGCCGAAGGCGATTACAGCGTACTGGACTCCGCTGGCACAGATTGCGGGTATCGGCTGAGCAGCTGGGGGGCGACTCTGGGCGTTGATGTTGATTTTTCTCCAGCCGTGACGGCAGGAGCTGCCTTTACGGTCATGTACGGAGATTATTCAAGCCGGGGAAGCGCTGCCGCAGAGGGCGATTCGGATACCTATTACCTTACTCTGTTCGGGCGGTATGTGCGGCATCGCTGGACGCATACACTTGTGTTTTCAGCAGGGCTGTCGGATATGGATTTGAAACGAAGGGTGGATTATGGTGAAGGCAGCTACCACACCCGGGGAACTCCCAAGGGATATGGCATAGGCTTATTGTATGAACTGGGCTATGTAATACCCCTGGATGAAGAAAACCGCAGCTGTCTGCAACCTCTGTTTAACTTCAGCTACCGGCACATCGGCCTGGACTCCTACCAGGAGCACGGCAGCGATGCCGCCTTGCACGCTGGAAGTCAGAATATGGACACCATCTCCTTTGGCCTGGGGGCAAGGGCGCAGGCCTATGCCCTGGAGAATATGGCCAATCGCAGCTGCTTGCTCGAAGGCCGCGTGCTGCTGAAAATGGACGCAGGTGACCGCCGGAGCCATTGCCACGTGCATTTTGCGAAATCTCCGGGGGGCAGCTCACGCATACGCTCTGCAGAGCAGGGAATCATCGGCATGGAAATAGGCGCAGGAATCGCCATTCCCCTGGGGCAGGAAAGCGGCCATCTCTTTCTGGATGCCGGGTTTGAGTTCCGGGCAGATGAAACAGAAGTGAACGGAACACTTGGTTACCGGATAAACTTCTGATGAAGGTATAAAAAAGCCCCCTCCGGTCACAAACCGGGGGGGGGCTGGGAAGAGAGGTTTACTTCTTCAGGTGGAACTTGCGGTCGCTGCCACGCTCAAAGCGTTCAACGCCGAAATTATCCCACTTCAGAGTGATATGATTCCTTGAAAAATCCATAATTGTTGCAAAGCTTGGTTTTTCAATGGCAAGCATAGCAATCTTATCTTTGAAAGAACAAACCAGCTGTCCTGTGTATGCAGGATGCACCAGCGTTAGCTTTCGGCTGCGGAGGGTGGGGTCGTTCCGCTTAAGCTTCTCCCGGATTTCCGCATGTTCCGGAAGCAGTTTTCGCGCGGGACTGTAATAGGAACCATCCGGATGTCGATAGAAGATTTCTGTACCCCAGTTGTCCCATTTGAGGATTATGCACTTCTCGCTGTACTCCTGTACATCTGCAGAATCCTGGTTCCTGTATCTAATGGCTACCCTGTACTCTTCAGAGAAACGTAACCTGTCATCCCATGAGCGGGAGAACAAATGCTCATCCTTGAAGGCAATGGGCGGATTATGCTGCCCGAGCAGGTGTTTTGCCGTCTGGGCATTCAAGGCACGGAAAGCTGATTGGATGTAGTAATAGTGAGTTGTTTTTCCGTGGTCATCCGTCCATTTGAAGTTTGAAAGCTGCCTGTAATTCCCTTTCGCGAAACCACGGACAAATCTGCCTTCTCCCGTATCCGCGCGAACGGCAGCGCCATGATCTGTGCTGAAATACAGAGAGCTTTTTTCTTCCTTTTCATTGACGAAATCTGCCGTGAAATGCGGGTGCCTGGTCGGGGACTTCAAGAAGTCCTCGTATTTGTCATCAGCCGCGACCTTCCGGTATACATTATCCTTGCCTTTTTCCACTATACCATGGCCCCAGCGGTCCCATTTGATTTCGAGGCGCGTGGATGTCATGTCCAGAATATTGCCTGCATCTTTATTCTCCGGGCTGTTCCGGGCATAGACCATGGCTTCCTTGTTGATTCTCACCTTGCCACGCCAGCCATCCACTTCAAAGATGACCGTTTCATATTCCTCCTCACAGTGGCGTTGTTGCAGAGCCTTTTTGATTTCCTCCCGGCGGGGATGCGGAGCAGGGACATCACAGTACTTTTGAAGAATGAGGTATACCTCCAGGTCATTCTCAAAACTTTCCAGGATGCTGTCGTCTTTATGAATTGAGTATCGCTCTGCCAGGTATTCCAGACGATTACGGCGGAGCGTGACCAGATCATTGCCTTTGGAATCTCTCCAGGAAACATCAGCTCCGTGGCTGATGAGAAGCTTTGCAACATCTGCATTGGAGGTCAGGTTCAGCGGGGATTCCGGGTAACCATTTACCGGAGCCCCGGCATCCAGCAGAAGCTGTACCATCTCCACGTCGTCCTTTTGGGCTGCTACCTGCAAAGGAAGCCTGGGAGTATAATAACCGGTTACATTCAAGGCTACGCCGGATATATCAAGCTTCTCCTGTTCCAGAAGAATCTTCAGGATGTCTGCCGTCTGAACAGAATCAATAGAAGGCGGGGTAAGGCCATGTTCCAGCAAAGCCGCTGCCAGTTCTGCAGATTTTACATCTGACCAGTAGTGGCTTATTGGCTCGAGCTGGTTGAATTCGGCAAGAATTTCAACCATTTCAGGCGTGCCGTGGCCGGCAATGTATGAAGCGAAGGTGTAGTTGTTTTTTGCTCCATGTTCCAGCAGCAATGTCAGGGTTTCCGCATTTGTAGCACATTCAATGGCCTCAGCAGCCAGATTTTTGTTGCTGCTTGCTTCAAGAACTTCTTCGGCCATCTCGGTATCCCCGGCCAGAATGGCGGCCTTGAGGAGGTTTCCCTCGTCTTCCGGTTCCGGCGAAACCGGAACAAGAACCTTGAATGCATCGGCATATTCAGCCTCTGCATGGTCTCGAATCAATACATCCAGCGCCGTGCGGCCGAACTTGTTCTTTGCCTCTGGGTCCACCCCCAGTTTGAGTAGATATTCCAGCACTTTCCCCAGGGACTGACCATTCTTGATAGCCGCCAGATGCAGGGCCGTGTTACCATTCTTATCCAGCAGGTCCGGGTCGGGGTCTGAATCATCTACAATATCAAGGTAATCCTCCAGCAGGTCTTCAGCCTCCTCTCTTTCGTCCTCGTCATCGCTCTTGATGTTGATATTGCAGATAGTGCTCAGGGCATAAATGAGGAAATTCTCGCCCTTAGCATCCACATGCTGCAAATCCGCGCCCTTGCTGATAATGTCCTCCAGCAACTCGAGATTTTCCTTGCTGGGGGATTTGTAAACCGCAATCTGCGCGTAATTGGCTCCGCGGTTATTCAGCGCATTGACATCTGCCCCGGCTTCCACCAGTGCCCGTATGCTATCCGGCCTAATGCTCATGGCACCGGGAGAGAGGGGGGAACGCACTTCACCACTTTCCGTTGTAATTTCAGTTGGAGCTCCAGCCTGCAGCAGAGCCTCTATTGTTCCTTTGAAATCGGATTTATTCCGGCTTTCTCCATCGTAGTCACCACGAACAGCGTGTTCCAGCACACCCCAGCCGGAATCGGCCATGCCTTTCACATCTGCCCCCGACTTGATGAGCCGGCGCACCATATCGGCATTACCTGCACCTGCCGCAGCAGCCACAACATTGGGGCCTTTGACGGAAGGATTGCATGCCATAATCAGCTCCACCCGTTCTTCAGAGCTGTTGATAAGAGCAGGCAGAACACGGGAGGCACCGAAATCATCCAGCACGGCATTGGGGTCTGCCCCCTTGCGGAGGAGCAGCGTCAGAATATTCGGGTTCCATTCATCGCATTCAAGAATATGCTTACCTTCCTCGTTGAGACTGTTGACAGCTGCGCCGATAGCAAGTGCACGGGCGTAGTTCAGAAGCCTGTCACCTCTCCATTGGTTTCTGCATGCAAAGACAAGCTGGTCCGTATTATCCGGATTTATCTGTGCCTGCCTGAGCTGGTTCTTCATTTCCTCTATTTTCCGGGAGTCAGGCGTGCTGTCGACCAGCTCGCATCGTTGCAGCAGCGTGCGGATATCCTCATTGGTTGCCAGGTCCAGAGCCGTCTTGCCTTCCGGTCCGCGCTGCTGAATTCTTGCGCCTCTGACCAACAGGTAACGGACATCCTGCAGAGCATTGAGGCGGGCGGCGTTCATGAGCGGCGTATAGCCTTCTTCATCTGCCTTGTGGATGCTGGCTCCTTGCTCTCTGATGGCGCGCATCTGTTCCCGCTGCCTCTTCTGTTCTTCCGTAATAGGATTCTCCTCCTTAGCCATGAATTCCTCCATCTTCTGGAGTGTCGAACCACTATCGGAGACTCCTGCTACGACTCCACCCAGAATGATAGCCGTGAAAATGGCAACGGCAGAAAATTTCTGTTTTCGAGAGAGCTTGATTTTCATATCGTGAGAAGTATAGCAGCTCTCCCCGGACAGTCAATCGAAAACTATACGGAGGCCAGCAACTTCCGGTGCAGAGCCTGAGCAACTTCCTGCGGAGAATGCCCGGTTTCCTGCAGGCGGGTGAAGTGCGTGGCGTCGGAGTAATGCACCACATGCAGGGTCAGGCTGCCATCGGTGTTGATTTCGGCATATCCACCCACAGGTACAGAGCAATCAGCCTGCAGCAGATTCAGGAATTCCCGTTCACAGGAAATGCAGCGGAAGGTGGGTTCGTGGTTTACGCAGGAGAGCAGGGCTTCTGTTGCATGGTCATCCCGGCGGCATTCCAGCGCAATGGCGCCCTGGCCCAGGGCCGGGGGAAATTCCTCCACCGGCAGACCTTGTACACACAGCGGTGTGCCGTTCACCTCAAAGGAATCCCGGTTGTAGCCCAGGCGGTTCAGGCCTGCGCGCGCCAGCAGAGTTGCGGTCATCTCCGGGTTTTCCACCAGTTTACGAAGCCGTGTAGCCACATTGCCGCGCACGGGAATCGTGCGAGCTGCGCCTTGCCAGTATGTATGCACCATGTGAGCCCGGCGCACGCTTCCCGTAGCAATGACCGGAGCATCCGTCTCTGTCTTAATCACCAGAACATCCTGAATCTCCTCTCTCGGCAACACTGCAGCCAGGGAGAAACGGGAATCCAGCACACCGGGCATATCCTTGAGGCTATGCACCGCACAGTCAATCTCACCAGCAGCCAGAGCCTCTTCAATGGAAGCAATGAAGACCCCCTTGTCCCCGGTTCCCGTGGCCGCATTCACCTGGTGCAGCGGAATATCTGTCCGCTGGTCACCGGCGGTGGAAATAATCTGTATCTCGCACATCAGCCCGGGATTTGCAGCCTGTAATGCGGCAATGGCCTGGTGGGTCTGGGCCAGGGCCAGCTCACTTCCTCTTGTTCCGATGCGGAGAATGCTCATGCCGTATATAATAACCGGATTCGGCATGGAAATCAATAGTCTGGCCAGACATGCAGGTGCAGGAAATACATCAAAATATGTCACAGGCTGAAAATTTGCTTAATTTTCTCTTGACTGCAGGCCCTGGCTCGTGTATACTGCGCCCGCAACCAATCCCAAGGCGGGATAGCCAAGTGGCCTAAGGCAACGGTTTGCAAAACCGTCATTCGTGGGTTCAAATCCCACTCCCGCCTCTCCTTCATGAAAAAGCAGCAACGATGCCGTTGCTGCTTTTTTTACGGCTTGCATTGCCGGAATGGAAGTGGTAGAGTAGCACCCGAGCCGCCAGTATGAAACATATTCTTGAAATCAATAAGCTCTGCATGCACTTCCCGGTGCGTGGGGGCGCGTTTCGCCGGCGGATAGGTACACTCAAGGCGGTGGATGAAGTGTCCCTGAGCATTGCACCGGGTGAGACCCTGGGGCTTGTGGGGGAAAGCGGCTGCGGCAAGAGTACCCTGGGGCGTTGCATTGTGCGCCTGCTTGAGCCAACGGCCGGAACTATTCATTTGCTTGGAAAGAATGTGACTCATCGTTCTGAATGGCGCCTGCGCCGCCTGCGCCGCAAGGTGCAGATGGTGTTTCAGGATCCCGCCGGGGCTCTGAATCCGCGCATGACAGTACGCCATCTCATAGCAGAACCTCTCAATATTCACGGCATCGGCTCCCGTGGCAGCCGGAAACGCCGTGTGGCTGAACTTCTGGATATGGTGGGGCTCCCCTCCACCGCGCTGGAGAAATTTCCGCACGAATTCTCAGGCGGGCAGAAACAACGCATTGGTATTGCCCGGGCACTGGCCATGGATCCCAGGTTGCTTGTACTGGATGAGCCTGTCAGTGCGCTCGATGTATCGGTGCAGAGTCAGGTGCTGAATCTTCTGCTGACACTGCAGAAGGAGCTTAATCTGGCCTACCTTTTCATTTCGCACGATTTATCTGTTGTGCGCCATATCTCTGACCGGGTGGCGGTCATGTACATGGGCAAGATTGTAGAGATGGCCGATGCGGATCTGCTGTATGACCGCCCCTGCCACGCCTATACACGCGCCTTGCTTTCTGCCATTCCCAACCCGGACCCGACAGACCGCCGGCATACCCCCATTCTTCCGGGGGATGTGCCGTCACCCATCGACCCGCCGCCGGGCAGCGCCTTTGGCCGCCGGATTAATCATCCGTATCTGGAGGCAACAGTCGGGATGGATCTTACCCCGCGTGAGCTTGAACCCAATCACTGGGTTGCACCGGATCCCTGCGCGGTATCCCTTACCGACCTCCAGCGCCTGGGGGTGGATATCTATAATTGAGTAGACTCTGCGGAACGTTATTCCGCCGTCTCTGATTTCCGGCGTTTGACGAGCTGGTGTACGAAATAGAGCGGCAGGCCGAAGATGAGGATGAGGAGCAGGGGAATGAAAACAAAGAGGTAGAGCCGCAGGTAAAGCGTGCAGGTGGCATCTCCTGCATCTGCACCCAGTTTCCACCAGTGGTAGGAGGCGGTCGGGTTCCAGACAACAAGGGAGGCTGGGTTGAGGTGCATGAGCCCGCGGCGGGCCATGGCTGCGGCATAGCCGCGGTTGCTGGCCGTCAGGTAGTATTCATCAGCAAGGGCTCTTTCTCCCACACTGTCGTAATAGCGTCCCAGTTCATAGGGGGCAAAGGGGCTTTCAAGCATCGTGTCAGCATATTGCAGAATTTTGAGCCCCTCTGCGGTATCTCTCTCCACTCCTTCACCGAAAATGAGCATGGCCCCCGCCTTGACTGCCGCATCGGCATGCCCCTGCTGCGCCGCGTGGCGGTAAGCAGAGAGGGCTTCTTCTGCCTTGCCTTCCTCCTGCAGCATCCATGCGTGGTGGTACAACGCTGCCGGCACTTGTGCCGCTACGGCCCTGGCGAGGTATTCTCTGCCTTTTACTGTATCCACTGGCACGCCTTTGCCCTTGAGGTAGGCATCTGCCACAACATAGGACATCTGGGCATCCTTGCCCTCATCAGCAAGCCGGGTGGCCCAGAGCAGAGCCTTAGCTTCATCGGCGGCGGTTCCCAGCCCCTTGGTGTATATTTTGAATAACTGATAAGCAGCGGGTATCACCCCGGCATCGGCCGCCTTTTCCAGATGCCCGATGCCTTTGACAGCATCTTGGCTGATACCCAGGGCATTCAGTTCCATGAAACCCTGCCAATAGACGGCTTCCGTATCTCCTGCGGCGGCTCGCTCACAGTAGGTCCTGTATGCCTTGGCGTAGGCGGAGCGGGCGGCTTCATGGCTGTTCTGCCGGGTATACAGGTCGCCCAGGATGTAGGATGCCGAAGGTTCACCAGCGGCAGAAAGCCGGTTGAACCATTCTATGCTGCGGGTAAGGTCTGCCGGTATAACATTGTCCCCGGTCATAAAGAGGCGCGCCAGCATCCACAAGGCCTGCTGGTCACCAGCCGTTGCTTTGGTCGTCAGGTTGCTAATCAGCTCATCTGCCCATGCGGCAGCCTGGGTATTATGCCCTTTCTGGGCATAGCGCAGGTATAGCTGTCGCTGGGAATAGGCATCTCCTTTCTCTGCTTCTTTTTTCAGGTGCGCCACACTTTGCTCCAGGCGGGAATCGGCACAGGCGAGTGAATCCTGAGCAGTCTGGGGCTCTCCGGCAAGAATGGGCAGGGAGAGCAGCGCGGTGAGAAGCAGATGCTGGTTCTTCATGGTACTAGAGAATAGGTATGAAAATAATGGAAGCGCGTTGAAACATAAACCGGTGCTGACATGATGAATCAACACCGGTTTGAAAAGGAAATGCGCGGTGCTGCTTTATTCACCGCGACGGAAGCCTCCGGAACGCCGGCCGCCACCCTGCCGGTTGAACGGCTTGCGGCTGCCTCCGAAAGAGGGCTTGCGGTCCCCGAAAGAACGGCGCTCGCCGAAGGACTTGCGCTCACCCCCGAAAGAACGACGCTCGCCGAAGGACTTGCGCTCTCCATCAAAGGAACGGCGCTCGCCGAAGGACTTGCGCTCTCCATCAAAGGAACGGCGCTCGCCGAAGGACTTGCACTCTCCATCGAAGGAACGGCGCTCGCCGAAGGACTTGCGCTCACCATCGAAGGAACGGCGCTCGCCGAAGGACTTGCGCTCTCCATCGAAGGAACGGCGCTCGCCGAAGGATTTGCGCTCACCCCCGAAGGAACGGCGCTCGCCGAAGGGCTTGCGCTCACCCCTGAAGGAACGGCGCTCACCGAAGGACTTGCGTTCACTATCGAAGGAACTGCGTGTGTCTTCGCGGCGGTTGCGGGGAGCCCGGCCAAACGGTCGGCGGTTATCCTCGCGCTCCGGTTCGAAAGCTTCACCCTCTGTGAACTTGGTGGCAATGCCCAGGGCTTCCTCCTCAGTCTCGAAATCAGCGGGGTTGAAGACATAGTTATCATCATCTTCATCCTCTACCTTCTTGCCTGCAGCGGGGGCAGGACGCGGTTTGAACACCTGCTTGGCACCCACAAGACCCTTGCGACGGCGCGGATTAGTGCCGGCCTGTTCAATCTGCTCAGCAGTCATGAGCTGGCAATGGCCAGGCTCCAGATCACCGCCCCACAGAGAGCCGATGCGGACGCGAACCAGCTTCTTGACGCGGAGCCCGAGACAGGCGAACATCTGGCGCACCTGGCGCTTGAGCCCTTGTTCCAGCACCACGCAGGCACGGCGGGCTGAGAGGCGGGAAACGTACTTGGCCTTGGCCTGGCCTTCCGGAATACGCACTCCCTTGAGCAACTGGATCAGCACGCTGCTGTCAAAGGCCTGGTCAAGCGTGACCCAGTATTCCTTTTCCACTCCGCCACTGGGGTGTGCCAGGCTCTGGCACATGCTGCCATTGTTGGTGAAGATGAGCAGGCCTTCGCTGTCGGCATCCAGACGGCCCACATAGTTGGCATGGCGGTACTTGGCCGGCAGCAGGTCATACACCGTGCCTGCGGCTCCCTGAGCCTCACGGCTGCACACATAGCCACGCGGCTTGTTGAGCAGAATGACTACTTCCTCCTGGGGCGTAGCGCGCCGGCCGTCCACTTTTACGAAATCGGTGGGCATGACGCGCAGACCAGGGGTGTCCACGGCCTTGCCGTTCACTTCTACTCGCCCCTCGGCAATGAGTCTATCGGCCGCACGGCGGCTCTCGTAACCACACAGGGCCAGAAACTTATTCAGACGGACGCTGCCCTCCGGGGCTGCGGGATAGCCGTTTTCTTCAGACATAGTTCAATTCTCGGAATATGGCGGGATAAAAAAAGCCCCACGGTCGCCACAACCGGGGGGCTCCAGAAAATGTGAGTTCCCTCTCGTGAGGGGCTGAATCAGGCCTCGAACTTGGTCTTGGGCAGGCCGATGGGGCTCTGACCATCCTTCCACTGACCGCGTTCCTTCATGAGCTTCACGCGCTCGAAACGCTTGAGAACAGAACGCTTGCCGCCGACGGTACCAGTAGCCTTGAGTGTGGAGTGCTTGGACATATTTGTGTGTTTGGTAAAGGTTAGCTCCGCATCACTGCGGAAATGTGGTCGCCTCTTATACAGCAGAAATTTCGGAATTGCAAGCCAAATTTCTGACTTTTTTTCTTTTAATTGGCGGAGCCTGCATTTTTTTGAGCAGGCGGGCCAGGGTATTCAACTCTGCCTGAGTCAGGCTTGCTGCTCTGCGGTCGATTTCATCATAGAACCGCGCGTGCATCGAATTAAAGAGATGCAGGCCGGTTTCTGTAAGGCTGATGCACACGGAGCGGCGGTCCGCAGGGTTTGGCACGCGGCACACAAGTTGCTTGCTGACCAGAGCTTCCACCAGCAGGGAACAGGCTGCTATCGTCATCTGCATGTTTCCGGCCAGCGCTTTGAGGGAAACGCCTGCGTCCCCTTCTTCCTGCATGAACTTCAGCTCTGCCATGACTGCTCTCTGGCGGTGAGTCAGCTGCACGGAATCTGCCTGTCCGGAACCGCTGAGATTGCTGAAGCTTTCGCGGCGCAGCGAATCCAGAATGTCTGAAAGTTTCTGGAATAACAGATGCGGAGGCATATTGCTCGTCATGTGGGCATGATACAGAGCCGCCCCGGGCTTGTCCAGTCCAAATGCTGCCAGGTTCGGCATGCCGCCGCAGGATGTGCAGAAAATAGCGGAAATCGCCTTGCTTTTCACAGAAAAAAAGGCTAGAATAGCCGCACTATGACAGACGCCAAGAAGGAACTTCTCAATATCCTGCTCACGAAATCCATCAAGACCGGTCACTTCATCCTGGCTTCCGGCAAGGAAAGCGATCTTTACTGCGATTGCCGCATCACGGCACTGGATGCGCGCGGTGCCAACCTGATTGGCCAGGTGGGCTGGGAGCTGGTGCAGGAGGAAATCATGCCCAAGTTCCCGGGTGTGACCTCCATCGGTGGTATGACCATGGGTGCTGACCCGATTTCCCTGGCTATCGGCATGTATTCCGTGGAGGCAGAGGAACCGCTCAAGGTGTTCACTGTGCGTAAGGAAGCCAAGGACCATGGCCGTGGCAAGCGCATTGAGGGTAATTTTGAAGCCGGGCAGGAAGTCATCGTGGTGGATGATGTCATCACCACTGGTGGCTCTACCCTGAAAGCCATTGATGCCATTGAGGCCGAAGGCGGCAAGGTGGTTGCTGCTCTGGTGCTGGTAGACCGCCAGGAAGGTGGCCGCGAAGCTATTGAAAGCCGTGGTATTCCGGTGTTCCCCATGTTCACCCGCGCCACGATATTCGGCGGTAAGTAAAAAGGGGCCGCCATGCTGCCGGTCATTGCAGGAGTGGAGGGTACAACGCTTACCGGGCGTGAGCGTGAACTCTTCACGCGCCTGCAGCCGGCTGGCTATATTCTCTTTTCCCGCAATATAGAGGATTATGAGTTCACCCGGGAATTAACGGATGAACTCAGGCGGTTGACAACCGGGCCGGATGCCCCCATCATTGCCATTGATCAGGAGGGGGGGCGTGTAGTACGGACTGCCAGAATCGGTGTGCAGCTGCCCTCTGCGGCGGCTCTGGCACAGACCGGCAGCAGCCACATGATTCGCCAGGCTGCCCATTATTGCGCCAGTTGTCTTCATACGCTGGGGGTGAATACGAATTTTGCCCCGGTGCTTGACCTGGCTTCACCGCATGCCAATGCGCTGCCTAGCCGTTGCTGGGGCAGTGATACCCAGCAGGTGATTTCGCATGCCGGGGTATGGAACCGCGCCATGTTCGGCCGGGGGATTCAGACCTGCGGCAAGCATTTCCCGGGGATGGGGGCAGCAGAGTGTGACCCTCACCATGACCTGCCGGTGCTGCATGGTACAAGGGAATCCTTTCTCAAGGAAGCCGCTATCCCTTTCACGGCGCTCATGCCTGAGCTTCCTTCGCTGATGATTGCCCACCTGCTCATACCAGAGATAGATGCGGAGCTTCCCACCTCGCTGTCTCCCGCGTTGGTGCAGGGATTCCTGCGTGACCAGCTGGGGTACGAAGGGGTGGTGTTTACGGATGATTTGTGCATGGGGGCCATAGCAAAGCGTTACAGCCCCGCAGAATCTGCTGCGCTGGCTCTGCGGGCCGGGTGCGACTTGCCGCTGGTATGCCATAATGCGGTAGAGCACCTGGAGACCGTTGCTGCCGCAGTGGCAGCGCTGCCGGAAGAGCTGCTGGAGCAGGTGGAGCGCCGTATCGAGCGCTTCCGGTTGCATCTATCCACCCAGAGTCCCATGGGGTTCATCGAGTGGAATGATTATTTGAAGAATGTGGCGGCGTTTACCGCCAGTGTACCGGAGGTGAGTGCCGCACCCGGCTCCCCGGTACAGGGGTATTAAAAAGAAGCCCGTTTCTGAAAGGAAACGGGCTTGTCTGGTGCTTTAGCAGTTGTACATCTTCACGTAGTACTCATCTGCCATGCGGTCGGAATCGAAGGCTGGGCAAATATCGTGCAGTCCGGTGAATACCAGATCCATCCACTTGTCGCGGTTGTCGTAGTAGAGAGGGAGCACCTTGCTTTCAAGCACGTTGTAGAAGTTGTCGCGATCGGAGCGGTCGCGCGCCTCGGGGGTAAGCCCCTCCCTGGCCTCGGGGATAAGGAAGCAGTTTTCCCCATCGCGGGCGAACTCGCGCACCCATCCATCGTTTGTGGAGATGGTGACCGAGCCGTTCATGGTGGCGCTCATGCCTGAGGTGCCGGAAGCTTCGCGGGTGACCACCGGGTTGTTCAGCCAGATATCAGAACCATTCTTGAGCAGGCGGCTGAGTCCCAGCTCATAGCCGGTCAGCACGGCGCAGCGCGGGTACTTCTGGCTCAGGTTATTGAGCTTGTTGAAGATATCCACAGCCGTGAAGTCGGTGGGGTAGGGCTTGCCTGCCCAGATCATCTGTACCGGGCGGTTGGTGCGCTGCAGCATGCGCTCGAACATGACCGGATTCTCAGTAATGAGCCCGGGGCGCTTGTAGGCGGCAAAACGGCGTGCCCATACGATGGTGAGGGTGTCCTGGTCAAAGAGGTGGCCGGTCTGCTCACCCACCACGCGGAAAAGCTCCTTCTTGAGGGCTCGCTTGCGGTGCAGGAACGCCTTCTTATCGCGCATGGCGTAGGCTTCTGCCAGCTCGGGGTCCTGCCAGTATTCGCGGTTCTGGGCATTGGTGACGTGCGTAATGGGGCAGATGTCGCTGTACCCCTGCCACATCTGGCGGGAAACCTCACCATGCAGGGCAGAAACACCATTGGCCATGTGCGAGAGTCGCAGCGCGGCAAGCGTGTAATTGAAGGTCTGCTCATGCGGGTCGAGTTTCAACATGGAGCGTACCTGCTCCAGGGAGAGACCGTCGAAGAAAGAGAAATTGGCCATGAGGTTGATGTCCATCTTCTCATTGCCGGCTTCTTCCGGTGTGTGGGTTGTGAACACGAAGCGCTTGCGTACCTCATCCACATTGCCGCCGTTGCGGGCCAGCATGTTGAATGCCGCACCGATGGCGTGGGCTTCGTTCATGTGGTAGATTTCCGGTTCCACGCCGAGTTCCTCGAAGAGACGGGCGCCACCCTGACCCAGCACGATGTACTGGGAAATACGGGTCATGGGGTTGGAGTCATACAGGCGCTGCGTGATGGAGCGCGAGATATCATCGTTTTCCGGCAGGTCGGTGGTGAGGAAAAACATGGGGGCGGTGCCGAAGGTCTCGGGGCGCAGGTAATAGGCTTTGACCCACACGGGAGCACCACAGATACGGATGAGGAATTTGATGTTGTGGTCTTCCAGGAAGCTGTAATCCTTGCGGAGGTACTGCACGGCCATGGAACCATCTTCGGCGCGAATCTGGTTGTAGTAGCCATAGGACCATAAAATGCCCACGCCTACGAGATTCTGGCGCAGAGCTCCAGCCGAACGCATGTGGGAACCAGCCAGGTAGCCCAGGCCGCCGGAGTAAATTTTGAATACATTGTCAATGGCGTACTCCATGCAGAAGTATGCTACGGACTTGCTGTACTTCTCGTCGATTTCGTAAGGATGTGCGTACTGTGCGGGCAGGAATGATTTGCTCATGATGATGGGGAATGGATAAAGTTAAAGGGGGACGGCGGCGCGACAGATGTGGAAATTTCGCGCGACAGTCGATGTTATACAACGAAAGCCCCAGGTAGAAAAGAAAAAAAGTGAGAGTGACACGGAAAATCCTGCCTGCAGCATCCCCCCATTCTCAGGCCTGTTCCTCGAAGGGGGTTTTGTCTCCACTCTCATCGATATCCCTGACCAGCGCAAAGAGGTTTTTTTCGCGGATGTGGGATTGTTCTGCATAGTTGAGAAAGAATTGCAGAGCTTCGGTAATCAGGCTGGTGCGGGAGCAGGCGCGCAGGAGGCGTGCGGCGTTGATTCGCTGAATCTGCTGCTCTGAGCAGCGGAACGTGATGGATTTAACGGACATGGTAACTATGAGTCTAGAGTCTGAACGCTTTGTTAGCCAGCAGCATTAGAAGTAACACACCTAATTGTTCAAGAAGCGTTCAGGTGTTTTCTGTAAGACGTTCTAATAAGGTTCGCAGCGTAGCCGGAAATATGATATGCTGAGTTTGCATGAAAACAATCCGCAACATTACCCGCTTCACCTATGAATTTACCTCTTTCCAAGGCTGGAGGGTCACACTCTGCCGGAATCAGGTGCATTTTACCCGGTATTTTTCCGATAAGCAGTATGGAGGGGAAGCTGAGGCGCTCGAAGCAGCTGTGGCCACCCGCAACATGGTACTGGCACGGCTGAGGGAACATCCGGATGAGCCCGAGAAAGCATTTGAGCTCTGCCGCGAGGAGCAGCAGCAGACCTGCTACCCCCGCGGCTTGAGACCCCGTAAGAATATGGGGTGAACACGCCATCAGGTGTGTTTGAACGTCATGGCATCGCTCTCTCCCATGCTTGAGGAATACCGGTACTTCTTCAGATGGCAGATGGCTCGCTTCATATCACCAATGAGCAGACTGGCCATGTCCATGGTGAATCCCTGGCGCACCATCACCCGCATCACTACCGTTTCCTGAACATTGGCGGGCAGGGAGAATGCCGGCACCTGCCAGCCTCGCATGCGAAGCCGGTCAGAAAGCTCATACAGGTTGAACCCTGCCTTGGACGGCTCCCGGAAATAGAAGCACACAGCCGGAATGTCTTTTTCTGGATTGCCCGATGCAATGAATTCGAAATCACCCAGCTGGGCAATCTCTTTTGCCAGATACGCAGCCACCTGGTATGCGGCCATGTGAATAGCGCGGTAACCTTGCATGCCCAGCCGCACAAAGTTATAGTACTGGGCAATAATCTGCCCGGCCGGTCGCGAGAAGTTGATGGCGATGGTCGGAACGCTGCCACCCAGGTAATTGACGGCAAAGGTGAGGTCAACAGGAAGCTCGGATTTGTCCCTCCAGACAATCCAGCCGCAGCCCAGCGGGGCAAGACCATATTTGTGGCCGCTGGAGCTGATGCTCTTCACCCTCTTGAGTCGGAAGTCAAACGGAATGCCGGGGGCGCAGAACGGGGCCAGGAATGCACCACTAGCACCATCGACATGCACATCAACATCCGGTCCACCGGAAGCGGCAAGCTTATCGAGCACGGCGCATACATGCTCCGGGAATTCATATTGTCCGGTGTAGGTGACACCAAAGGTGGGTACAACACAGATGGTATTCTCATCTACCCGGCTGAGAACTTCTTTCTCGCTCATGCAGTACTGGCCGGGAGACATGGGAATTTCCCGGATTTCCACATTCCAGTAACGGCAGAATTTGTGCCAGCATATCTGCACGGGGCCGCAGACCAGGTTGGGGCGGTCGAAGGGTTTGCCTGCAGCTTTGCGGAGTGCTCTCCAGCGCCAGAGTGCGGCCATGCCACCCAGCATGCAGGCTTCGCTGCTGCCAATGGTGGAGCATCCAATCGGCGAGGCCTCTGCCGGAGCATTCCAGAGACTTGCAATCATGCGAACGCAGCGCATTTCCAGCTCTGCGCTCTGGGGGTATTCGTCCTTGTCAATCATGTTCTTGCTGATGCTCAGGTCCATGAGTTTGTGCACCTGTTCATCATCCCAGGTCTGGCAGAATGTGGCCAGGTTCTGGCGGGCGTTGCCATCGAGCAGCAATTCGGTCTTGATCAGCTCGTAGGCGTCTTCCGGGCGCATGGATTGCTTGGGCAGTTCTTTGGTCGGCAGCGGTCGGGATACATCGGCTGCGCCGAATAAACTTGTGGTCGGATTATCACAATGTGTATTCATGGTGATGTAACGACCCCTCCGCTGCTTCTTTTTCCTAAAAACAGGCGGCCGCTACCGCAGGCCTGCATTATGACGGCATGTTGGGTTTGCCAAATGAAGGGTTTACGGGTATACTGAGCGGCATGAAGCGAAGTCTGCTACTTGTTCCCATGCTGCTGCTGCCGGCCTGCCAGCCAGAAGAGTCTGCTGCTCCGGAGAATCCTCAGGTTCTGTATGATAAGGCCCAGGCATTGCTAAAGCCCAATGTGGAGCATGGTCAGTCTGATTTCAACGGGGCCATGCAGCTGCTGCACAAAGCGGCAGAAGGGGGGCTGATGCGGGCGCAGCTGGATCTGGGTGGTATTTATTTTGCCGGAGGGCAGGGGGTGGAGGCCAATGCACAGACTGCCTACAACTGGTTTTCCCTGGCCGCGGCGCAGGGCAGCCGTGAGGCCGATGTGTTTCTGGGCATCCTGCACCATAACGGAAGCCTGGGAGCTACCGATAAGGCGGCGGCAATGAAGCATTGGCGCGCTGCAGCAGAAGCCGGCATTGCAGAGGGACAGTATCGTCTGGGCCGGGTTCTGGCGCAGGATGCCGCAACCCGGCAGGAGGGTGTGGAGTGGCTGGTGAAAGCGTCAGCGAGTGTTCCGCAGGCGGCAACAGCCCTGGGTAACTTGTACTACAAGCATCTGGATGATGCGGCTGCTGCTGCCGCCTGGTTCGAGAAAGGCGCCCTGGCGGGTGACCCGCTGGCCCAGCATGTTTTTGCAGAGATGCTGCTGCTCGGTAATCCGGTGGAAAAGGATAATGAACGAGGACTTGCTATGCTGCGTATGGCTGCGGGACAGGATTACAAGCCGGCTATGGCTCGTCTGGTCAATGTGTTGCGTAATGGTAGAAATGCCCGCGAAAATGAAGCAGAGGCTACAGCATGGGATACCCGCCTGCAGGAAATCATCAAGGCTGAGAAATCCCGGGAACAGCGGTGATTCCAGCCCTGCGCCGGCATTTTCTGATTTTGTGTGGCAACACGCTTGACCTGAGGGGGGAGATTCGTCTATAATCATACCATCATGTTTCTCGCAGCTACAATACAGACCAAGATTCTCAATCTGCTGCCCCAGGTTTTGACCTATGTCTTTTTCTGCGTGGCGTTGATTAGTATTCTGCGTGGTATCCGCATGCTTTCCAAGCGTTACCGGATGAAACATGAAGGCCTGCATGCCAGCTGCGTGGTCTGCCACCAGAAGATGAACGGGCAGTCTGTCTACTTTCCGGTCTTTTCCTATACTGGCGCAAATGGGCAGCTCTTCGACATCATGGGAGAGGACCCCTTTGATTCAGAGGAAGAGGCACTCAAGGCGCATCGCCCGCCGGTGTATGCCGATGAGCGCCCGGATGCTGCTCAGGAGCTGAGCTCCGGCCTTATGTATGCTCGCCCCGTCATGCTGATGCTTCTGGGCTGCGTGTTCCTGGGGTGCATGGTGCTGGCTATGTCTATGCTGCCGAAATAAATGTTTTTGTAATTTATGTGCAGCCTGCCTGGTGGTTTTTCTCTGCGCGTAGCGTCGGCGGTGGATTTTGCTGCTGTACGGGCATTTTATAATCAGCTGATTGATGATATGGCAGATAAGCCTTATCATCCGATGTGGGACAAAGAGGGCCATCCCTCTGATGCGTATCTGCAGAATGCCCTCGCGGCAGGTGAACTCTGGCTGGCAGAGGATGCCGAAGGCGCTGTGGTGGCATCCCTTATTGTCAATCAGGAAGCCAATGAGGGCTACCTGGAGGTTCCCTGGAAGGTGCAGGCGGCCCCGGGCGAGGTTTCTATCCTTCATGCCTTCGGGGTGAGCAGCCGGGTTCAGGGCAGGGGGCTGGGGTCTGCCATTATGCAGTTCATTGCCGCTCGCGCCCGTTCTGCCGGGCAGAAGGCGCTTCGTCTGGACCTGATAGATTTCAACCTCCCTGCCCAGAAGGTCTATCTCAAGCTCGGCTTCTGCAAATGCGCCGAGGTGAAGTTGTATTATGAGGAGGTGGGCTGGCAGCTTTTTCATATGTTCGAGCTGCCTCTCCGATAAGATTGTTTCCACCATGCAATAAGGCACATCTGCCCCGGGCAGATGTGCCTTTGGATGTTTCATTCAACCAAATAAAACTCTTTACAGAGCCGGCTTCCTGGGTGCCGGCTTCTCATCGGTGCCCTTGAATGTCGTGTTGGGCAGCCATGTCTGGTTGCGCCCCAGGAAGGCAATCTTGCCGCGCACGATGAGCTTTTCACCCTCGCGCCAGATTTCGCAGCCGTACACCTTGCCCTTCTGCGGGTCAAGGATTTCACCACCGCTGTATGTCTTGCCGTCCTTTTCAAGGTCCCAGATGATGGTCAGCCCCTTGATGGAGGGACTACCCTTGATTTTAGCCTTGGCACCGGGGTTCTGCAGCAGTTCTACCACGCGACCGTAGTACTTGCCCTGGTATTCGTAAATCTGCACAACGCTCTTGGCTTCCTTCGTCTCATCGTCAATGGTAGTCCAGTAGCCGGTTACATTGGCAACGGCCTGGGTGGCGAGGGCGCACAGGCTGAAAGCGGCAGTAAGTAGAAACTTCTTCATATCTTTTCTTCTATTGGTTGGTGTGTTGTCCAGTTAAAGCTAGAGTATGCTCTATGGGAACGATATATCAAATCTAGAGTAAGGTCAAGATTTATTTTGATATTTTTGTCCTGCTCGCCCTTTGAAATGTCTTGTGAATGGAAGCATGAGAAAACATCCGCGCGGTATGGATTCGCTTCCCGGTGAATGAAAACTGACGCCGTGGCAGCTTGACACTCCGCGGGTTTTCTGGTAATTTGCAGGCATGTTTTCGCTCCTCTCCGATAAGCTCGATGATGCCTTCCGCAAGATGCGTGGGCTGAGCAAGATTACAGAGTCCAACATTAAGGAAGCACTGCGCGATATCCGCATGGCCCTGCTGGATGCCGATGTGGAATACAGCGTTGCTCGTGAGTTCATTGCTCATGTGAAAGAGGAGGCAATGGGTGAAAAGGTACTCAAGTCGGTGAAACCCGGAGAACAGATTGTCAAGATTTTCCGCGACCAGCTCTCAGAGCTTCTGGGGGGAGATGCTGCTCCGCTGCAGCTCGAGCCTGCGCCTGCCCGCATTCTGGTAGTAGGTCTGAATGGTGCAGGTAAAACCACCACGAGCGCCAAGCTGGCACGCCGCCTGCTCAAGGAAGGGCACAAGCCTTTGCTGGTGGCTTGCGATTTGATTCGCCCGGCAGCTATTGACCAGCTGGCTACCCTGGCCGCGCAGATTGAGGTGCCGGTGTACACCCCGGAAGCCTCGGAGAAGGACGTGATTCGCGTTGCCAAGGATGCTCTTAAGTGGGCGGCCGGGCTGGAGCACGATGTCATCATCTTCGATACGGCAGGGCGGCAGGAAGTGGATGAGGAACTGGTGGCGGAACTCCGGAAACTGGCCCGGTTTCTGGAACCCCGGGAGGCGTTGCTGGTGGCAGATGCCGCCACGGGGCAGCAGGCTGTCCGGGTGGCCCAGACCTTTGATAAGGCGGTAGGACTTACCGGTATTATCCTGACCAAGCTGGATGGCGATGCCCGCGGTGGTGCCGCTTTATCCATGCGGGCCATCACCGGCAAGCCCATCAAGTACATGGGTGAGGGTGAGAAGCTCGATATGTTTGGGCCTTTCGTGCCGCAGCGCATGGCAGATCGTATTCTGGGCATGGGCGATATTGTCGGCCTGGTGGAAAAGGCTGCAGAGAAGATAGACCAGGAATCGGCCATGAACTCCATGACCCGCATGATGAGCGGCGAGTTCAATTTCAATGATTTCCTGAGCCAGATGAAGATGATGCAGAGCCTTGGCCCGCTGGAAGGGCTGCTGGGGCTGCTGCCTGGTTTCAGCAAAATCCGCAAGCAGTTGCCGGATGGGGCTATGGACCCGAAGCGTATGAAGCGCATGGAGGCCATTGTGCTTTCCATGACTCCGGCTGAGCGCCTTAATTACAAACTGCTCATTCCCTCCCGCCGCCGCCGTATAGCCAAGGGTTCCGGTGTGTCGGAAATTGAAGTGAACCGGTTTATCAAGAACTTCAAGGAAATGAAGGAAATGATGGGGGGCAAGGGCAAGATGGGCGGCATGATGAAGAATCTTATGAAAGGCTCTAAGGGCGGTATGCCCGATATGAGCGCTATGATGAACGGGCAGGGGGGCGGTATGCCCGATATGAGCTCGCTGATGGGACATGGCGGTATGCCTGATATGAGCCAGATGCCTGATTTGTCTGCCCTGATGGGTGGAGGCGGAGCCAAGCCTAAAATGCCCAAGGGTATCGGGGCTTTCAGCGGGCTTTTCCGTCGCCGCTGATGCTGTACTGCCATGCTCCGTTTTCTGTTTGTTGTTTTTCTGGGGGCTCTGGTGGCACGTGGCTTGTTACCAGACCATGTGGTGGTGGTGTACAATGCAGATTCGAAGCGTAGTGAGCAATGCGCCCAGGCGTACTGCAACAAACGCTCGATTCCTGCAGAGCAGTGTGTGGGACTCCATGCCGGTAAGGGAGAAACTATCTCCCGCCAGACTTTTGATACTTCTATACGCTACCCCCTTCTACAGATAGCCCGCGAGAAGCAATGGGAGCTGCCGGCGCTGAAGGCATCCGGGTTGGTTCCGGTGTATGCCCTGGTGCTGATGCCGGATATGCCACTCAGGGTGAAAGAGGATGCAGTGCCTGGCCGGAAATCGACATACATGACCCAGAATTGCGCTTCTGTCGATTCAGAAATCATGCTGCTGGGTTCCCGGTATGATATCAAGGGCCCGTTGAATAATCCCTTTTTCAATAAGGAGGAAGAAATGGTGGCGGCCCGGCCTCCAGTACTGGCAGTCTGCCGCATTGACGCGCCGGATGATGCTTCCATCCGCCGGATGATTCAGTTCCCGGCAGAGGTGGAAAAGCGGGGATTGTGGGGCTGGACTGTGGTAGACCAGGGGGGACCCTACAAGCAGGGAGACGGAACATTCAGCGCCATTGCCCGGATGGCGGTGGAGCAGGGACAACCGCTTTTTCACGAGGAATCCCGGAAGGTGCTGCCGCCGGCGTTCCCGCTCATGCTGGATACAAGCGTGTATTTCGGGTGGTATACGAATCCGGCATACGGGCCGTTTCATCCGAAAACGCACGCAGATTTCCGCTTTGCACCGGGGGCAATAGCCTGTCATCTGCACTCCTTCAGTGGCACATCCATCAAGAGTGGCGCTACCTGGATCGGGGCTTTGCTGCAGAGAGGGGCGGTTGTTACAGTGGGCAATGTGTACGAACCATTGCTGGCCGGGTGTGTGCGTTTTGATATCTTCTATGATCGCTTGCTGAAAGGCTGCACCGTGGCAGAGGCCGCGCTTGTGGCAACCCCGTGGATTTCATGGCAGAACGTGGTGCTGGGAGACCCCCTCTACCGCCCGTTTGCCCAGCTTGGCCGGCATCAAGGTGAGAGCGGGAATGTCTTTGAGCAATGGAGTAAGCTGGTGATTGCAACCGGTGGAAACCGGGCTGGGCTCATCCAGAGCATTCAGCCGCAACTGGCCCGGAGTGAGGGGGCTCAGCTCATGGAAATGCTCGCCTGGCACCTTGCAGAGCAGAAGGATTATGCTACGGCAGTGGAATGTTTCGGGCAGGTTGCCCGCCGTGCACAGAGTGAAAGAAACCGGCTTCGTGCTCAGCTTCTGCAGGCTTCGGTAGCCTTTCTGGGCAAGGATGAGCGCTATGGCCGCCAGCTGATGCAGCGCCTGTTGGAAACAACGCGCCAGTCGCCCTTCCGGCCTGCTGTTCAGACAACGGCAGAAACCTTTATGCCTGAGCTTCGGCCAGCGCCGGCGCCCAAGCCTGCGGCACAGAAGAAGTGACGCAGCACCTGTGTGGGAAATGATTGACAAATCTGCCTGCCGGGTGTAGATTTGTGTCCGTTATGAACGACCAGTATGTATTGCCGACGTATGGCCGCGCTCCTCTGGATGCAGCGCGGGGTGAGGGTTCCTACCTGTACGATACGGAAGGCCGCCGTTATGTGGATTTCTGTGCTGGCATTGCCACTTGTTCCCTGGGGCATTGCAACCCTGTTGTCGTGCAGGCTCTCACCGAGCAGGCACATACGCTGATGCATTGTTCGAATCTCTATGGTATTCCTGGTCAGGCCAAGCTGGCAGAGGTAGTGGTGGAAAAGCTCATCGGTATACCGGGACGCGTATTTTTCTGCAATTCCGGAGCTGAAGGTAATGAAGGCATCATCAAGACTGCCCGCCGTTTCGGTCATCGCCGCCCGGCGGCAGATGGTTCTCCCCGTTACGAGGTGATTACGTTCAATAAGAGTTTCCATGGCCGCACGCTGGGCACGCTGGCTGCTACCGGACAGGAGAAAGTCCAGGTGGAGTTTGACCCGCTGCTCACGGGGTTCAGATATGTGGATTTCAATGATCTGGAGGGACTGCGTTCTGCTGTTTCTCCGGTTACCTGCGGTATCATGCTGGAGGCTGTGCAGGGTGAGGGCGGGGTGAATCCTGCCACGCCCGAGTTCCTGCGTGGAGTGGCTCAGCTCTGCAAGGAACACGACCTCATGCTCATGATTGATGAAGTGCAGTGCGGTGTGGGGCGTTGCGGAGCCACAATGGGGTGGAAGGCTATCTGCCCGGAGATTGAGCCTGATCTGGTTTCCTGCGCCAAGGGTATTGGTGGTGGGTTCCCCATCGGGTGTTTCTGGGTGAGCAACCGTGCTATCGATTCCACGGGTACACCCCTTTCCTCCATTATGAGCCCGGGGTCTCATGGCTCTACTTTTGGTGGAACTCCGTTGGCCTGTGCCACCTCTCTGGCTGTGGTGAATGAAGTACTGGAGCAGGGGCTTGTGGAGCGTGCAGCCCGCCTGGGTGAGTACATCCGCTCAACTGTTGAAGGCTGGGGCCTTCCTTGCGTGGAAACGGTACGCGGGCTTGGACTTCTGCGTGGTGTGGGGCTGCGTGCAGGTTCCTTCAGCGTGCCGGCCGGGCAGACTCCCGCAGGGCATGTGAATAATCTGTGTCGTGAGGCTGGCCTGCTGGCTTGCCCTGCCGGTCCGGATACCCTGCGTCTCATTCCTGCGCTGAATGTGCCGGACGCAACGCTCGAGGAAGGTCTTGCCATTCTTCGTCAGGTTCTGGAATCTCTTGTGTAAACCATTCAGTAGATAGGACGGATTATGCGTAAGATGCACTACATTCCGCTGCTGGGAGGTCTGTTCGGAGCTCTGGGAGTCATGGCAGCGGTGGCCCTGGCTCCGCACATGCCCTCTCAGGCTGACCTTGCGCCGGAGGAAACGGCGTTGCTTGCTGAGTGGTCCAGGGTGGGCGATGCCTTGTCGGTGCAGCGCATGGTGGAGCATGGTGCCTGTGTGGAAGCTCCTGATGCCGAGGGGACAACGGCTCTCATGTCTGCCGCTGCCGAGGGGCACATGGAGGTGGTCCGGGTACTGCTGATGCACAATGCCCAGGTGAATGCCTGCAATCATGAGGGAGACACGGCTCTTCATTTTGCCGTTCGCAACAATGAGATTGAAATTGCGCGTTACCTGCTGGAACAGGGGGCAGAAGTGAATGCCCGAAACTGCATGGGGGTTACGCCGCTCATGGTGGCTGCCTGGTCTGGTTTTGAAAAACAGGTGCAGCAACTGCTCGAGGCCGGGGCTGATGCTGAGGCTGTGGATGAGGAAGGCTCCAGGGCCGCCCTTCATGCTCGCGAGGTACAGGATACCGCTACACGCGAGCGGATTCTTCAGCTTCTGGGAGCCTGATTTCCGCCTCTGCGTTTTCCCTGACTGGCAGGTGCAGCAGGTAGAACAGACCGAATGCCGGAATTTGCAGGATCAGGTAGTACCAGGGCGCAGGTCCGGCGTAATCCAGGATACAGCCGGGAACAGGACTTTCCATGGTGAAACCATAGTTCGTGCCCAGCAGCAGGTTGACCGGGTGGATGCAGATAAGGTAGATATCCATCAGCAGAATACTGCGGAGAATATCGCCCAGGCGGGCGCGCATGCCCAGCAGCAGAGGAACAACCAGAGCCGCTGGCATCAGTATGCCGTGCAGGCTGAAGAAGAGGCAGAAACGCATCGTGGGGAAATCTGCTTTCAGAGCCGGGGTTATCAGTCCCTGCAGACAGGCTGTGAGTGCACCGAAATACAACACCCAGCAGGCTGTGCGGTTGCGGGTCCATAATGCGTAGGTGGCAACCAGCAGCATCATGCTGCAGTAGTGAAACGGCAGATTCTGTTCCCAGCTGCCATGATACTGGGTGAACAGGATATAGGAGGAATCAGTTGCGTAGATAAGCCCCACCACCACGGCAAGCGCCCGGCAGATTTTCCGCTTTATCTCTTCCGACTGCCGCCGGCCGCCGGCAAGAATACCCGCTGTCACCACAGCTGTGAGCATGATGGCACCCCAGTGGGGGGCTGACCAGCGTATGAAAGCTTCTGTTGTCTCCATATTCGGCAGGTAGTATAGAAGGTAAGGGGGCAAAAGTCAATCAATAGCCGCCGGAATCGGCCGCAGAGTCTCTGGACCAGAGGCGAGCCAGATGGGCGCAGAGCATGAGCTGGACCTGGTGGAATACCATGAGCGGCAGCAGCAGATTGTTATCCAGCGTGCCGAAGATGGCCATCATCATGGGGGCTCCCACCGCCAGACTCTTCTTTGAGCCGCAGAAGACAATGGTGATGCTGTCTTCCCGGTTGAACCCCAGAAGTCTGCTGCTGTACCAGGTGATGCCGAAGGTGAGAAGCAGGATGATGATACAGGCAAGCACGAGCCCGCCCAGCTGGGATGGGGCCAGTTTGTCCCAATAGCCTCCGCTGGTGGCATTGGAGAAAGCGGTGTAGACCACCAGCCAGATGGTGGCCTTATCGTTCCATCCAATCAGGGTCTTGTGCCCCAGCACCCATTTGCGGAGCAGGGGCTGGCTGAGTTGTCCGGCCATGAACGGCAGCAGAATCTGGTAGCAGATTTTCAGTACTGTATCCAGCCCGACCTGGGCTCCGCCTGTGTTGGCTGAAAAGAGCAGGCTCACCAGAAAGGGGGTCAGGAACACGCCCAGCAGACTGGAGACGGAGGCAGAACAGACCGCAGCCGGCACATTGCCTCCGGCTACGGAGGTGAATGCTATACTGCTCTGCACGGTGGAGGGCAGGCAGGCCACATACACCAGCCCCATGAAAAGGGCACCGCCCACCATAGGCTCAAATACCGGGCGCAGCAGCGGAATAACGATGGGAAAGAAAATAAAGGTGAAGGCAAAGACCATGCTCTGCAGCCGCCAGTTGAGCAGCCCTTCTATCACGGATTTGCGCGAAAGTTTCACGCCGTATAGAAAGAACAGCAGGACGATGGCTGTATTGGTGAGCCAGTCAAAGAACTCTGCCCCGCTGCCGTGACAGGGTATAATGATACCCAGCGCCAGACTGAGGAGAATCCCCGTGGTGAAAACATCAAAGTAGCTGAGTATCTTTCTGATGATCCCCATGGGAATGGAGCATTCTTCGGATTACTTGCGCGGCGGGAATTCGTATGAAACGCGGCCAGTGGAGGCGTTGAACACGAGGTAGGCATCGAACTTCTTGCCGCTTTTGTGGCTGGTGAAGTCCTTGATGAGCTCTGTTTTACCCTTGGTGAGCAGCAGCATGATGGTGGCTGCATCAATATTGATGTCGCACATCGTGTGTGGGATGACCAGCGGTTTGTGGGCTTTGCCGTAAGTCAGACCGTTGATGTGCCAGGCGGCGGCGGTTTCGATCAGTTCGTACTCACCCTTGCCTTTCACCTTGATGCTACCATGGGAGTTTCCTTTGCTCACATCCTCAGCGGCTGCAGAGGCGGCGGTGAACTTCTTGTCTGCCTTCTCCTTGCTGCCTTTCTGGCGAGGTTCGCGGGGTGGAAATTCAAAGCCGACATTGCCCTTCTTCTCATCCAGCACAAGATAGGCATCAAATGCGCGGTGTGTACGCTGGGAGATGAAGCCGGTGATAAGCTCGCTCTTGCCCTGGGAAAGAACCTGGCGCAGAACATCCTCGCTGATATCCATGCCCAGAATGTTACGCGACATGGTGAATCCCTTGCGTCCCCCTGCCTGGGTGAATTCCGGCACACTCCATTGCTTGTCATTGATCTGAAGCTCCAGCTCACCCTGGCCCTTCACTTCCACGAGGCCTGCAGTCTGCGCGGGGGCTTCATCGGCCTTTGCTTCAGGGCTGCGGTCAGAGTCAAAATAGAATTCGGCTTTCCATGTACTGCGGGCAGTCTGGGGTGCCACCATGCGGAGACCAGCCTTGAACGGCTTGCCGAATTTGGAACGGAAGCCATCCATGACAGGCAGGGCCCCGCCGCTGATGAGTTCGCAGAGCTGGTCATCGCTGAGGGTGAGACCGGCATGCACGCGGCGGATGCGGAATTTGCAGCTGTTGCAGGAGATGGCATCCACCCTGCTGCTGAGCCCCTTTGCACCGCAAGCGGGGCAGGTGAGTTCCAGGTCCGGATTCTTGCCGTTCTTCATGTAATCACGCACCGCTTCCACGATGTCGGTAGTGTAGGTGCGGATGTCGGTCATGAACGTGTTGCGATCCAGTCGGCCGCTTTCCATTTGCTTGAGGCGGTATTCCCATTCGCCCGTAAGTTCCGGGCTGGAAAGCGTGCTGAGCCCGATCTTGCCCAGCAGGTCAATGAGGTCCATACCACGGCGGGTGGCCATGAGTTCCTTTCCTTCGCGGGCAATGTATTCCTGGGTAATGAGCCCTTCAATGATGGCTGCCCGGGTGGCTGGCGTACCCAGTCCGCGTTCCTTCATGGCATCGGCCAGGTCTTCATCTTCTACCAGCTTGCCGGCTGTTTCCATGGCGGTAAGCAGGGTTGCTTCTGTGTAGGCAGCAGGGGCCTTTGTCTGGTCAGCCCGGGCCTCAACCCTGGCAGCTGTTACCTTTTCATCACGGGCAATGGAGCAGAGTTCGTCCTTCTTGCGCTTGTCTGGCCCGTAGAGCGCACGCCAGCCGGGGGTGAGCATGACTCTCCCGTGCGTATAGAAATGATCCTGCGTAGAGGTAATGATGGTGGTGCGTTCGGTATCCTCGTATTCGGCGTTGGGCATGAATACACCCAGGAAGCGCTGGATAACGAGAGTAAAGATGCGGGCTGCATCTCCGGTGAGGTTGACGAATTTGCCGGTGGGGATGATAGCGAAGTGGTCGCTCACCTTGGAGCTGTCAAAAACGCGTTTGTTGGGGCGCACGCTCTTGCTTTCCAGAATGCTGCTTGCATATCCGGAAAACTCCGGCATGTTTTCCGCAATGGCGCTCACCGTGCGGGTGGCTACCTTCAGATAGTCATTCGGCAGGAATTTGGAATCCGTACGCGGGTAGGTCAGCACTTTGTGCTTTTCATAGCATTCCTGTGCAATCTGCAGGGTGCGGCGGGCTGAGAACCCGAAGCGGTTGCTCGCTTCCTTCTGCAGAGAGGTCAGATCAAAGAGCAGGGGAGCGGGCATGGAAACCGGCTTGCGTGTCTCCTTGACTGTGGCTGCCTGCCCCTGGCAGCGGGAGGCAATGGCTGCTGCCGTGGCAGCGTCCCACAGCCGTTCCTTTGTTTTTTGCGGGGCTTTTTCATTCTTCTTCCAGGCCGGGTCAAACCAGCGGCCATCGTAGCTGCCGGATCGGGCTGTAAATGAGGCGTGAATTTCGTGATAGGTTTCAGGCTCAAAGGAAAGAATGTCTTTCTGCCGGGCTGCCAGCAGTGCCAGAGTGGGGGTCTGCACTCGGCCGGTCGGTGTGACATTGAAACCACCCACGCCGCTTTGCAGGGCGGTGAGGGCACGGGTGCTGTTGAGACCGACCAGCCAGTCTGACTCGCTGCGGCACACTGCTGCATCGGCCAGATTGAGCATTTCCTCATCCGTCTTGAGGGTATTCCAGGCTTCGATGATGGAATCATCTGTCATGCTCTGCATCCACAGGCGGCGGATGGGTTTCCTGATTTTTCCGTAGCGGATGATGTTGCGGAAAATAAGTTCACCCTCGCGCCCTGCATCGCATGCGTTCACCAGGTCTGTGACTTCCTTGCTGCGGGCAAGTTTCAGGACTTTGCGGAGGCGGTCGGCCGATTTATCAATAGGCTCCAGCTCCATGTTGCGGGGCATGACCGGCAGATACTCCATCTTCCAGGGCAGACTCTTGCCATCTTCCGTCTGCGGCTTCTTCTGCTCCACCAGGTGACCTACTGCCGAGGTGATGATGAGGGTATCATTGGAGAAACTCTGACCAGAGTCATCTTTTTTGAACTTACCCAGATGCTTGCCCAGAACACGGGCTAGATCGGCAGCAACGCTGGGCTTCTCGGCAATGATAAGAGTCTTGGACATGGTGGGGGAAATCTTTCGCGCCGCGGGCGCTTCGCTGTTTCTATTAGTGGCAGATAAATGGGTTTCTTGTCAAGTAAAAACCGCGTCACTTCGCGGAAAAATCGGTATAGGTCAGGAGACTGAAACGACCCGGAATGACTCCGGGTCGTTGAGAAATAACGGGCTGTGGCAAAGTCAGTATCAGCTGTATGCCGATTCCACACGGGCAGCCACATCCTTATAGCCGTAATCCACTTCGTAGATGGCCTTGAGAACTTCGATGCTCCTGGCCTTGTTGCCGGCCTCCTCATAGAGAACGCCAATCATGTAGAGAACCTCCTTCTTGGTGTCATCCATGGTGAGCAGTTCCTTGTCGGCATCTTCCAGCTGGCGGATAGCCATATCCACCATCTTCTTGGCGTGGTAGCACTTGCCCAGCATGAGCATGGACTTGATGCGGATATTGGGGTTGGTGCGGGCGCGCTGCAGGGCGGGGATGGCCTCGGTGTATTCGCCGGCATCGAACAGAGCCTGACCGAGCTTGAACTGCAGCTGGGCATCTGTGGGGTTGGCTTCCACACGGGCGCGGGCATCGGCTACCACGGCAGCGGCAACTTCCTGCTTGCGCTGGGCCAGCGTGGCCTTGGCTTCCTCGTTGGTGGGGTCTGCAGCAACGAGCTGCTCGTAGTAGGCGATTTCTGCCTGCATGGCCTTTTCATGCATGGCCATGGCCTTGTCGTTGAGGGCAACGTCTGCAGAGCCGCTGAGCTGGAAAGCGTAGGCGTAGAAAGAGTATGCGTTGGCGTAATCCTCAAGCTGCTCGTAGACAGAAGCAATATCCTTCACAACAACCAGGTTCGTTGCATCGGCCGCATATTGTTCAGAAAGCTGGCCCAGACGAGCCTCAAGCTCAGCGCGGGTGAGCCCCATCTTATCAGCGCTTTCCAGATCCGCCGTGGCATTGGCATTCTTCATCTTGGTGCGGAAGTCGCCCTTGCCTTCCCAGTTACCCTGCTTCATGGTGGCACGAGCAGAGCAATCCTTTTCGCCGCGCATGGCATCGGGGTCGGTCGGGTCAATCTTCAGCACACGGCGGAATACATCAGCAGCTTCGGCAAACTGCTCGTGCTTGATGTAGTGCTTGGCCAGAAGATGCAGGTGTTTCTTGGCGTTAGGAGTGCCTTGGCAGATGGTCTCAAGGGCGAAAGCGGCAATGTCCGGCAGATTCAGGTCATTTGCGGCGGCAAAGAGAGCTTCGTTGGCTGAAACAGAGTAGGGGTCGCGTTCCAGTTCATCCTCAATGTTGATCAGCACGCTTTCCGGGTCGCGTCGGGTGGTGGTTACGCGCAGACCGCCGAAGAGGGAGGATTTGCGACCTGCGTCCGGGGAGGACTTCACTTCACATGCGCGCAGCAGCTTGCGGCCCTCAAGGACCCCGGGGACACGCTTCACGAGGGTCTTGAGAATGGTTACAGCGTATTTGTAGTTCTTGGTCTGCACAGCCTGCAGAGCCTTCTTCCACAAACCTTGCTGATCTGCAGCCAGTTGACGTTCGGTAATGAGTGTAATCATAAGAGAAAATTGGTGTAGTAAAGTCGGAGCCCGCGTATCGCGAGCATTGGGGGTACAATGCTCCTGAAGGACTTTTACCACAAAAACCGCGTGATTTCAACCTTGTTTTTTTAAATTTTTATGGCAAAATGCCTGCGGAATGAGAACAGATGCACTTTTAAGCCGTTTCGGGTATTGCAGCAGGCGCGAGGTGGCGCAATGGCTCAAGCGCGGCCGTGTGATCCGTAATGGCGTGCCGGTGAAATCGCCGAATGAGAAGGTGGAGCCGGAAGATGTGCTGATTGATGGTGAACCTGTGGAATTTCCGCATGGCCTGTATGTGGCCCTCAATAAACCGCTTGGCTGTACCTGCAGTCACAAGGAGGAAGGGGAACTGGTGTATGACCTGCTGCCGGAACAATGGTTGCGGCGGAATCCTGCCGTCAATACCGTGGGCCGCCTGGATAAGGAGACCAGCGGTCTGCTTCTGCTAACGGATGATGGTGCGTTCGAGCATGCCCAGACCAGCCCGAAGCGCCATGTGCCGAAAGTGTATGCTTTTACTACAGAATGCCCGGTGCCGCCGGAGGCTGTGGCTCAGTTTGCCAGCGGTGAGTTCATGCTGCAGGGAGAGCGTACACCATGCCTGCCGGCAGAGCTGGAGCTTACAGGTGACTGCGAGGGACGATTGACCCTGCACGAGGGTCGCTACCACCAGGTGCGCCGTATGCTGGCGGCCGTAGGGGCACCAGTTCTCACGCTGCAACGCATAGAGATTGGCCCGCTGAAACTGGCAGACCTGCATCTGGAACCAGGTGAGTGGGTCGCCATAGACCCCGCCATATTTGCCAGATGAGCTATGACATGCCCATAGCTGTGGTGCCGGAGTTCCGAGTGTTGTACGAGGATGATGGCGTGCTGGTGGTGGATAAGGCGGCTCCTCTGCTTACCCACCCCACCGGGGAGAAGAAGGAACCGACGCTCTGGCATGGACTGCATGAATTGCTTTCATACGAACTGGCGACAGGAGGCCAGGTCTCGCTTATCAACCGCCTGGACCGGGAGACAAGCGGCATAACATTAGTGGCCAAGACGGCTGAGGCGGCCCGTGAACTGGGCAAGGCCATGCAGGCCCGCTTGTTGCACAAGGAATATTATGCCGTGGTGCAGGGTGTTCCTTTATGGAATCATGCCTGCTGTGCAGAGCCGATTCTGCGGATGGAGGATGTGGCCGAAACCCGTATTCATGTGCGCCAGTGCTGCCACCCTGCAGGCAAACCCTGCTGCACGGAATTTGACGTGCTCTGCCGCAGGGAGGGACTGGCTTTGTTGCTCTGCCGGCCGTATACCGGCCGCATGCACCAGATTCGTGTGCATGCGGCGTATCTGGGCTATCCGCTTCTGGGCGACAAGATATACGGGGGGGATGAGAGCTGCTATCTTGATTTCATTGCTGCCGGGTGGACACCTGATTTGCAGAGGCGGCTGACGCTTCCCCGGCATGCGCTGCATGCCTGCCGGCTTACCTTTCCCTGGAAAGGCAGGGATATTACTGTGGAAAGCCCCCTGCCTGAAGATATGGGGAATCTTGTTCAAAATTGACACACTGCCTGTCTCCGCGCTTGCCATGTGGGTGAAATCGGGTATAATGTGCCGCGTAACACATATTCACCAACCCGTTATACACTATGCCTGACGCACGATTCCAACCTCTGCCCGGATTCCGCGACTTTGCCCCGCAGGAATGCGCTTTCCGAAACTATCTGTTCAATACGTGGCGGCGTGTGGCTCATCGTTATGGCTTTGTGGAATGGGAAGCCCCCACGATTGAATCCACGGAGCTTTACCTCAAGAAGTCCGGCGGTGAACTGCCTACCCAGCTCTTCCGTTTCAAGGACCAGGGCGAGCGAGATATCACGGTGCGTCCGGAGCTTACCGCCTCCCTCGGCCGCATTGCCGCAGCCTATCAGCGTGAATATACCAAGCCTCTCAAGTGGTTTGAAATCGGTTCCTGCTTCCGCTATGAGAAGCCGCAGAAAGGGCGCTTGCGCGAGTTTGTCCAGTTCAACGCCGACATTCTCGGCGAAGCCGGTGAGGGCTCTGATTCGGAGCTGATTGCCCTTGCCATTGACTGCATGCGTGAATTCGGCTTCACGGCAGATGATTTTGTGGTGCGTGTATCAGACCGCGAAGTGTGGCTTAAGTATGCGGCAGATAATGGCGTGCCCGAGGAACGCGTGCCGGATTTCCTGGCCATTATTGATAAGTTTGAGCGCGACCGCCCCGAGTACTGCCAGGAAAAGCTGGATGCCTTCGGTATGAAGCGTGAGGATCTGGTGAACTTCATTGCCAATCCTCCTGCCGGCTGTTCTCCCCGCTACGATGCCGTGATGGAGGAACTGCAGGCCCGTGGACTGGAGGACTACGTGAAGCTTGACCTCTCTGTGGTGCGTGGCCTTGCCTATTACACCGGGCTTGTGTTTGAAATCTTTGACAAGGGGCACACCCTGCGCGCTGTGGCAGGTGGCGGCCGTTACAATGGCCTTGTTGCCACTCTGTCCAATGGTGCGGTGGATATGCCCGCCACCGGCTTTGCTATGGGGGATGCTGTGATTGCCCACCTTATTGAGGCCTGCCCGGCTGCCCGTGCTCTGCGAGATGCGGCGCTGAAAGCCTCCAGCATCGATGTCTGCATGGTACTGGCTGCTCCTGAGAAACGCCGCCAGATGCTTGCGCTCGCCTCAGCTCTGCGCGATGCCGGTCTGCGTGTCGATTTGCCCCTGGCTCCGGCCAAGATGGGTAACCAGCTTAAGCGGGCAGAGAAAATTGGAGCGCGCTATGCGGTCATCATCGGTTCCGAATATCCGGAGCTGGAGCTCAAGAATATGACCACGCGCGAGTCCATGCATGCTTCTCCCAATGGCCTGATGGCAGAGCTGCTGGGCGATGGCGAGGAAGTGTAAGTCCTCATCCCTGAGCCATGCTGAACCGCCTGTTGCTGCTGATTCTGTCCGGGGCGCTGCTGATGCAGTGTGCTCCGGCAGATTCGACCCCGCAGGCGCTCTGTATGGTGATTCCGAAAAACGCAGAACGCAACATCGCCTCCCGGGCAGAGTTGCGGGCTTGCCAGGCTGAATGGGTAAACACGGCGCAGACACCAGTTTATTTCCGGCTGGCTGCATCGCAGCGCGAGCGGTGGAGAGAATATATCGGGGAGGAACTCTGGGCTGAATATGCCCGGCGTACCTCTGCCCGTGTTCTGGAAACCGGTCAGGTTTTTCTGCAGCTCGAGTATCGCGATTACGTGCGTCTGCGCGCGGCCTTGCGTCATTCGGACATCCGGGCGGGGCTTTCCGGGGCAGAGGAACGTGTGCTGCAGTTGCTTGAGCACCGTACCCGTGAGATGCTGCGCCCCGGGATGAGTGATTTCGAAAAAGTTGTGGCCCTGCACGATGCTTTGGTGCAGCAGTCCCGTTACAATGCCGGTGCAGGTGGGAACATCGAGGATTTGCTTACCAAGGGGTGTGGCAGCTGTGAGGCTTACAGTTCAACCCTCTGTATCATGCTGGATATTGCTGGTGTACCCTCGCGGCTGGTGACAGGAACGGCCGATGGTCCGCATGCCTGGAACTTGGTGCAGGTGGATGGTGAGTGGTACCATGTGGATGCCACCTGGGATGACCCGGTAGTGGGTGATGGCAGCCGGCAGATACTGCAGCACAGCTACTGCTTCAGCAATGATGAGGAAATGTCTCGCACGCACCGGTGGGAGCGCAGTGATTATCCCTCCTGTGATTCCCGCACGGCATTCTATTACCGTAGATCAGGCCTTTATTTCACCCGTCCTGATGCATACTGGAAAGCGGCGTTGGCGGCATACGCCCGGGGGGAGGGCTGTTTTGAAGGTTATCTGACCACCTATGGCAGCGCCCGGCAGTTCCAGAAGGTGCTGGAGGTGACACCCTCTGATGATGCTCCGTCCCAGATTCGCTGGACTGGGCCCGAAACAGAATCCGGCACGGTCATGATGAGTTTCGGGTCTAACTGATAAGTTGTTGTACCCAGGTGCAGCGTTGAGGTGCGTTGCCCCCATGCGACTGGTATCAGTTAACCCTTTCTTCTTGCATTGAGCAACCTTGCGTGCTAGTATGCAATGACAATACCATGAGACCCGTCATTTATCAGCTTTTTGTGCGCCACTTCAGTAATTTTACATTGGGAGGAAGCCCCTGGGGATGCCGCGCGCAGAATGGATGTGGCACGTTTAATGCTGTTACAGATGAGGCTCTCGAGCAGATTGCCCGCATGGGCGTGACTCACCTCTGGTTTACCGGTGTGCTGCGGCATGCAACGCAGACTTCACATGAAGGCCTGCCTGCGGATCCGGTATGTGTGGTGAAAGGAATAGCCGGGAGCCCTTATGCGGTGACTGATTATTTTGATGTGGATCCGGATCTGGCGGAAAATGTCGAGACCCGGCGGGAGGAGTTTTCCGCGCTGCTGCAGCGGTGCCGCAGATGGGGTATGGTACCGATGATTGATTTTGTGCCGAATCATGTTTCGCGCAATTACCGCTCCATTGTGCGCCCGGAGAGCAGTTTCGGCACCCATGATACGCCCGGCTGCTTCTTTTCCCGGGATAATACATTCTACTATCTGCCAGCCCAGCAGCCGGATGCCCGGATGCTGCTGCCGGAGGGTGAGTTTGAACCAGAACGTGGACGGGGGCGAGTGACGGGGAATAATGTCGCAAGCTGGACTCCGGGGGCCTGCGATTGGTACGAGACTGTAAAGCTGAATTACGGAACGGATTACCGGCATGGCAGCCCAGCTGCCGCTGCATTGCCCAGTCTGCTTGCCCCGGAATATGCGCTGCCGCGCACATGGCAGCTCATGAATGAGGTGCTGGCCTATTGGCAGAACCTGGGGGTGGGTGGTTTCCGGTGTGATATGGCCCACATGGTACCGCTGCCGTTCTGGCGCTGGATTATCGCCCACGCCCGCCTGCGGGATTCCTCTTGCTTCTTTGTGGCTGAGGGTTATGATGATCACTTGAAACTCGTTGACGGCAAGGTGCATGAATCTCTCCTTTCTGCCGGCTTCGACGGCGTGTATGACGGGGTCGCCTACGAGTCCCTCCGCAAGATTTTCGAGGGCGGAGCCTGGGCGAATGACCTGGATCATCTGCACCGGAGCGAAACACCGTTGTTCCGGGGTGGGGTTCGCTATGTTGAGAACCACGATGAACCCCGCCTGGCTTCTCCCCTTTACTGGGGGGGGATGGGAAGCCGCATCAGCCGTTCTGTCATGGTGGCGCAGTATTGCAGCTCCTGCGGGCCTGTTCTGGTGTACAACGGACAAGAGGCCGGTGAGCGTGCAGAAGGACCGGGTGGTTATGGAGGTGATAACGGGCGTACCAGTATTTTTGACTACACAAACCTGCCGCGCCTGCAGCATTGGACGAATGGAGGTCGGTATGACGGCGCTCTCATGACTCCGGAAGAAAGGGAACTGCAAGCTTTTACCGGGCGTCTTCTGACCATGTTGCAGCATCCGGCGCTCTGCAAGGGGGACTTCTACGGCCTGAACTGGGCCAATCGCGAAACGCCGGATTTCGGCCGCCGCGCAGGTGATTCGGTGTCCGGGCATTCGCTGTATGCATTCCTGCGCCATTACCGCAAAGCCAAGTCGACCCTGCTGGTTTTGTGCAACATGAACCCGGAGGAACCGGCGTGCACGCATGTGCATATTCCACGCCATGCTCGTGAATGGGCAGGTAAAAAAGGCGGGCTGTATCACTTTGTGTCGCTTCTTGAGGCTGAGACCCCCATTGTAGAGGCTGATGATGAACAACTGGAGTCTGCCGGACTGTCTGTCAGCGTGCCTCCTGGCGGTGCTATGGTTTTCGAGTGGTGCTGATACCGCTTTTTCAGCCGGAGTGCTTGTTATAGCGGTTATTTTTGCTTGAAACGAAAGGCGATTTGTGGCATGATTTACGCGCAATGTATGGGCATGTAATTATAACTGGTGCATCCTCGGGGTTTGGTATGGCGTTTGCACGGCGTCTGGTGGGGGAATGTGCCCACATGGTGCTGGTGGCCCGCCGGAAGGAGGTGCTCATGGAATTGTCAGATGAACTCCGGGCAGCTAATTCCGAACTCAAGGTGACCGTGGTGGATTGCGACCTCGCCTCCCAGCGTGCCCGCGAGCGCTTGGTGCAGACGATAGATACCCTGCCTGCCGGCAAGACACTGCTGATTAATAATGCAGGCCTTGGGGATTATGGTGAGTATCTGGCCAGCTCTGCCAGAAGGAATCACCAAATGCTGCACGTGAATGTGCTGGCGGTAGCTGAACTTACCCGCGCCGTGCTGCCGCGCCTGGTGGAGCAGGGGGGCGGCATCATCAACATTGCCTCTCTGGCGGCAGACCTCTTTATCCCGGATTTTGCCATCTATGCGGCCTCCAAGGCCTTTGTGGCCTCGTTCTCAGAGGCCGTGCGTCTGGAGGTACGCAAGGCCGGAGTTCCCGTGGTGGCAGTCTGCCCCGGCCCGGTTCATACCGGCTTTGGCGATGTGGCCCGCCGCCAGGGCTGCACGAATGGTTATTCCTCTTTCAAGAAATGGGTTTATACCTCTATTCCTACTGTGGTCAATGGTGCGCTGGATGCCCTGAAGCGCAACAACCCCCGTTATTATCCCTCCCGCCGCATCCGGCTGATTGCCTGGCTTCTGCGTAATACTCCGCTGTCCCTGCTGCGTCTGGTGATGGGGATGCGTCCTCGCAAGGTGGAGTCTCTGGAAAAACAATAATAGCATATTTTCATGAAGCAACTGTTTCATCGTAAACATAAAATAAAGTGGTTCACCTGGTTTCGTGTGAGTCTGCTGCTCGTGCTGCTGCTGGCGGCCGGTTCTCTTTATACTCCCTATCCCGCCGCACTGGTCAAGGCTGTTACGGCAAGTGACAAGCCGATAAAGAAGAAAAAGAAGCGTAAGAAGGTGCAGCCTGCTCCTGCACCAGAGACTGCCACCGCCTCGCCCGCTATACCCGTAATTGCTCCTGATGAGCCTGAGGAAGAAGAGGTGGAGGTTGAACCCTGGGCCCCGGAAGATTCCTTTGCCATGCCGGAAATCAAGCTGCCTCCGTTCCCTCCGGCATTGCCGGAGCGCGTGGAACCGGGCAAATATGAGCACATCAGCAAGATGAGCCAGGGCTTGAATGTACACAGTGCTGTGCAGTTTGAACCCGGTGCATCGGCCTCTCAGGAACGTAATTCGACCGCTGCCTACCAGCTTCGCGTGGCCCTGAGCCTGCGCCTGCCTGCCGCGGCTGATGGTGAGGGGCTCAAACTGGCTAATCCCCGTCTGCCGGAACTTTTCAGTAAATATGATGAGTTGATGAAGAATGCCCGTGTCTCTCAGTGGTATCAGGCTCTTTATCTGCACAAGCAGAATCATATGCGTAAAAATGCGGCAACGCTTTCGCGCCTGCTGGACCGCCATAATTATTTTGATACCGATACCATTCTGGAAATGGAGGCTCCGGAGACACACCGCAAAGTGCTCTGGATGCAGGCCGATATGGATGTGGTGAGCGATGGTTCAGATGGAGACCGCCTGCCGGATATGCCGGAAAAGGTGAAGAACAGTGACTATTACCAGCCCATGACCTCGTATCGCTGGCGTAAGAGGGGAACAACGCCGAACCCCCTGTTGCCGCACTGGCAGGAGCGTGTGCAGAAACTCAGCAAGGATAAGAGCGCGAATGCCTCTGACCTGCAGTATGCGAAGAATGTGGTACACGACCTCAAGAAGTACAGCTTTCTGCTGGCAGAGTACGATTCCTTCATCGTGGTACCGCTTGCCTTCAAGAACGGGGGCGATGCTGCATATCGTCCGCAGCTGGGTGACTATGCCGCAGTGGTGGTCGGAGACCGCATCTTCCCCGCCATTGTGGGTGATTTCGGCCCGCGCTTCAAATCGGGTGAGGCTTCGTTGCGCCTGGCCAGGCTCATCAATCCCAAGGCTACTCCTTTTGCCCGGCCTGTGTCGGATCTGGGGGTAAGCTATATCATCTTCCCCGGCTCCAAGGAAGTGGAGCACGGCCCCATTGACTATGAGCTGATGAACCAGAAGGTGCAGGGCTTCCTGAACGAGATGGGGGGTATCACGGAAACTGCCCGCTTCCAGAAGGTGGATGACCCGCTGGCCCCTAAGCCCGCTCCGGCAGCAACGCAGCCGCAGATGCCCGCTCAACCTCAACCAGCAGCTTGAAATCATGATTGCCTTTCTACGCGGTACGGTGGCTGATGCCTTGCCCCAATGTCTGGTGGTGGATGTCAATGGAGTAGGATACGAGGTGACGGTTCCTCTTTCTACCTTTGACCAGCTTAACCCGGTTGTCGGCCAGGGGGTCATGCTTAAAATTCACATGCATGTGAGGGAAAATGCCCAGGTGCTGTATGGCTTTGCCACCGATGCCGAGCGTGATATCTTCCGCCTGCTCATTGACCGAGTGAGCGGAATCGGCCCTGCTACGGCTATTGCGATTTTGAGTGGATTGAATGTCAACACATTCAAACAGGCCGTGGTGCAGGGGGATGTGCAGGCCATTGCCCGTGCCAAGGGTGTTGGTAAACGCACGGCAGAGCGTATCATTCTGGAACTGAAGGATAAGATAGGCGTTGCTTCCACCTGGGAAGCCCAGCAGCAGGGGACAACTTCCCAGGCTGCTTCGGATGCCGAACTGGCTATGGTGGCATTGGGCTTCAAGCAGGCAGAAGCCCGCAAGTGCATCGTGAAGTTGCTGAAGGACAACCCGCAGGCAGGTACGGATGAACTTATCCGCGGTGCATTGCGCCAGTTGAGCTGAGGTTATGGACATGGCACTGCTCAAGGCGGTTTCCCGCTCGTTTTACCTGAGCATGGTGTGGCTGCCGCCTGCCATGCGGAGTGGAATTGCCCTGGGGTATATGCTGGCCCGTGCCACCGACAGCGTCGCAGATGCCTCAAGAGCCCCGGCAGAGTGCAGGGTTGATGTGCTGCGCCGGATGGGGCTGGCCATAGCGGGAGAATTGTCGTCGGAGGAGCGCGAGGGGCTGCTGAGACAGCTGCGGCAGGAGATGGCTGACCTGCAGCAGAAACCGGCGGAGGCCGTTCTGCTGCGCCGCTTTGATGAGTGCCTCAGCATGCTTGAGCAGGCTGCTCCCGCAGAGCGCGTGCTGATTCGCCGGGTCTTGTCCACCATTGTGGAGGGCCAGTTATGGGACCTGACCTATTTTGCCGTGAATGCTGCGGTGAGCACGGATGCAGACACGCATCGCTACACCTACATGGTGGCAGGCTGCGTGGGGGAATTCTGGACGGAGTTGGGCCTTGCTACCATGGGCGCGGCTTTCTGTCTGCCGGAGCGGCGGGAGGTGATGGTGCAAGCGGGTATACGCTATGGGCGCGGTTTGCAGCTGGTGAACATTCTGCGCGATGTGGCAGAGGATGCTGATCGTGGGCGTTCCTATCTGCACGGAGAGCCGGAGGTATGGCAGGGCCGTGCTGCCCGCTATCTGAACGATGGGCTGGATTACGCCCTCCGGCTGGGGAGCTTCCGTTTGCGTTTCACGGCAATGCTGCCTGCTTTGCTGGGAATAAAGACCCTGCGCCTGATTGCACAGCGCGCAGGGAATGAAAGGGTGAAGATTTCCCGCTTGTCTGTCTATGCCAGCCTGCTTCACGCGGCCTGGCTCAGCGTGTGGCGGCGAGCTTCTTGAGCTTCTTGGCCAGTGTAATCTTGGCTGCAGAGGAAACGCGATCCACGAAGAGGAAGCCGTCCAGATGGTCGCATTCATGCTGCAGGCAGCGGGCCAGCAGACCGCCGCAATCCAGTTCCAGAACGCTGCCGTCCAGCAGGGTGAGTCTGGCGCGCACATGGTCGGGGCGGCTCACATTGGCGCGAATACCGCGCACACTCAGGCAGCCTTCCGTGAAGAGCTCTTGCTTGCCATAGGGCTCGATTTCCGGATTGATGAAGGCAAGGGGCATAATGCTGCGCATGGGCTTTTCCTCTCCGTTCACCATAATCATTTCCTGTTCGGAGCCTTCTTCCTCATCCTCAGGAATATCGATGACGACCAGCCGGATGTTGACCCCGACCTGGGGGGCCGCAAGACCAATACCCTCGGTAGCATACATGGTTTCAATCATGTTCTCTACGAGGTTCTTGAGGTCATCTGTAATGTGTTCCACAGGGGCGCTTACGGCGCGCAGGACAGAATCTCCGTATTGTTTTACGTTCAGCAGCATGATGGTGAATGGTTGTGCGGATACACCGCAGGTGCCCTATTCTGCGGCGCAGCGGCGTGAATGTCAAGCTCAAACTCATGCGAAACGCCCGCTGCGGCAGGCACAGCGGGCGTTTTGCGAGGTAAAGGCAACAGAAGCGTTATTGCTGAGCTGCTTCAGGCTTCTGCGGAGCCGTATGCTTGCGGGGCTTCCGGGTATTCTTGCGGGGCTGCGGCTTCGTGACGGGTTCCGGGGCGGTTTCACCCTTGGGGAACCACACGGCGTTGTCGCTGGTTACCACAATATAGCCTTGCTCCAGCAGCCATATCATATCGGCCACATAGGGGGCGTGTGCATCAGTTGCAGCCTGGATGCTGGCCTCATCGGTACCTGCAGGCACACCGCTCAGCTCGGCAAACATGACATCTGCCTTTTTGCCGGAGTTCTCCTGGGCCCAGTTCATGATGGCCATCATGCGGTCTGCCAGCACGGTGCCCTCAGGCAAGGCGCGTACCCGGCTGGGACCGGTGAAATGGTTGCCATGCCACTTGTAGATGGGCATGTGGTGGCGGGCCAGTCCATGGCAGAGGTTCGGTATGAGCATCTGCGGGAAACGGCGGGTCTTGTCAGATAGAATGGCCACATGGGCGGCAATACCGGGAGAAAGCACGGCACGCGGGGTGGAGGCATTAATGAAAACTTTGTCCACCACTTCGTACACGCTGGCGTAATGGTTGGCCTTGAAGTCTTCCTCTACGGCGCGGTTGTCCTCCAGAATGATATCGGCAGCGTTTTCACGCATGGGTTTCCAGATGGTCTTGTGGCTGGCAGCCTGAATCCATGCTGCAACAGTTTCCTCATTCTTCTCTACCGATATGCGGTTCTTGAAGGCATCCAGCGGCATGGTGGAGTATTTGCTGCGGTAAAGGTTCATGAGCGCGGCCTGGTAGCCATGCCAGGTCACGGGACCGATGAGTTCGCCACCCAGGGAGCAGACGGCAACAGCAGAGAATGTGCCCTTGGGAGCTTCAATCTCAATTTCCTCAGTAGTGTACAGCTCGCTGAACCAGGGGGCTTTCCAGAGATAGGCCGTGGCCTCTGCTTCGGTGAGCCAGCATGCCTGGTCTCCCTTGGTGGAGTGAATGAGCATGGGGCCATTCTCCATCTTCATGAATACAAGATCATAGCGGGCTTTGTCGCCCATGACGACGCGGGCCAGGTCTATAAGGGGCAGGGCGCGTTTCTGTTTCTGAATGTTGGAAGCAAAGAGTTCCAGGATGCTGTTGGCAGGGCGCAGCTCTACACGGAATCCTTCTGCCGGTGCGGGAAGTTCGCGCTGCGGGCGTGTCTCCCGGCGGGCATCGGGGCGGCGACTATCACGCCTGGGCTGGCGTTCGTCCCTGCCTTTCAGTGCGGAAGAATCGCGGCGGTCGCGATTAAAGGGACGACGCTCTCCTCCCTCTTTCCGGCGTGGGGAACGGCTTTCACGAGGAGCGCGATCTGTGTAGACGGGGCTGCTGGCTGCGCCTGGGCGTGCCCAGGCCGGCCCGAACTGGAAATCTGCCAGGTCCGACAGATTGAGGGAATTGGTGTTCCCCTGGTTCTTTTCTTCCTTCATGGGTGTAAATTCGGTAACTGTCAACTAGACTACTCTGATTCGCCTGCCAATGCAATCCTTTTTGTATGCCAGGCATGAAAAATAAGCGGTTCCGGGGCTTATTCCTCGCGGAATTCCACCCCGAGCAGGCAGATATCATCGTCCTGCTCTGTGCTGCCGGTGAACTGGTGGATGCCGGCCAGGGAAATATCAATCATTTCACGGATGCTCTGCGGGTTGCGTTCCTGCAGGAAATCCATGATGCGGGGAACGCCGATTTCGTCTCCTTCCGCATTCTGTGCTTCTGTGAGCCCGTCGGTGAACAACATGAGCTTCATGCCGTCCTCAAGGCGTATCTCGCTTTCGCGGAACATGGCATTTTCCAGAAGTCCCAGAGCAGGTGTGCGGGGAATGGCCGGCTGGAAGGGCTTTCCTTCCGGAGCCATGACAATGGGGGCCGGGTGCCCGGCGCTGGCCAGGGTCAGGCGGCGGCGGCTCAAATCCATGTACACATAGCAGGCTGAGGCAAACATGGTGATGTTGGCCTTGTCGAATATGCGGAACATCTGGCGGTTGAGCGAGGAAAGGAGCAAGGCTGGTGTATCGGCCAGGTTGGATACTTGTTCCATGAGGCCGCGCAGCATGGAGGCAATCAGAGCGGCGCGCACGCCATGCCCCATCACATCGCAGATGAGCATGCCAATGCCGCTCTGGCCTACCGGGAATACCTCGAAGCAATCTCCGGCAACCCCGGCAGAGGGCATGTAGACATGGTGGAAATGGGCCCGGCGCGTAGAGCCGTCTGCCTGCGCCCATTCGCGGTCGGGTATATTGAGCGGCTGCAGAGCCCGCTGAACTTCCCTGGCCAGGTGAATTTCCTTTTCCAGTGCTTTGTTCTTCTCGTCAAGCTGCTTGGCCAGTCTCTGGTACTTCTGCTGGGTTTCGATGAGCCGGGTGACATCGCTCGAAATGCCGACAATGCCTTTTACACTGCCATCTGCCGCATACCAGGGGAATTTGGAGACACGCCCCCAGGTGGATTTTCCCCCTTTCCATTTCTCGTGGTGAATGCGGTTGGTGATGGGCTTGCCAGTAGCCATGATTTCGGCTTCCTCTGCGCGGGCAATTTCGCACATTTCCGGGTCAAAGAAGTTGCTGTCGCGGCTACCGATGAGGTCGGATGGCGTGCGTACCTTCATTTTCCGGGCCGTGGCTTCGTTGGCAATAACGAAGCGGGATTCGCGGTTCTTGAAATAGATGTTGTCGGGCAGGTAGTTAATGAGAGTGCGGAAGAGGTCTCGGTCTTCCATGGCATGAAGGTCTGCCATTTTGCGGCGGGTGATATCGACCCACACGCCTACCAGGCGGCTGGGTTTCTTCTGTTCGTCGTATTCCAGCAACCCATTGATGCGAACCCACTTCCACCCGCGGTTGCGCTGGTTGAGCAAACGCACTTCCACCCGCAGCGGATTGTAGGTGGGGCGGTCAATATAGCGCTTGATGGTGGTGGCGAAGAACCCCACATCCTCCGGGTGAATGGTTTTCTCCGGCTCGGTGAAGATGTTGGGCGCCCAGTCCTGCATGCTCATGCCCATCATTTTCACGCATTGCTCGGTGTAGAAAATCTCATCATTCTCAAACAGCCAGCAGAACACGCCTTCCTCCGCGGCGCGAAGCGCCTTGCGTACCATGTCCCACACAAATACTCCGGGCACAGTCCGCTTGGCATTGTTCTGCTCAGACTCCTCACTCATTTGCTATGCAGAATAGCAAAATCAGCTGATAATTTCAAGCAGAAACGGCAGAAAT
>CAJGDB010000001.1 GCA_904502165.1 uncultured Akkermansia sp. | reverse complement strand
GCAGAACGGCGTGACCGTGATTGCCCCCACCTGCACCGGCTGACCGGGTTCCAGATAGGTGAAAGAGGCATTGGGAGCCATGCCGCGTAAATCTCGGGCGAGATAGCGGCTGCAGTAAAGCGGCAGCGAGCGTTTCTTACCAAGCACACCCAGGCCGCACACGTGGTCATGGTGTTCATGGGTGAAGAAGACACCCGAAAGCTGAGCATCTGTCAAGCCACACTCTGCAAGTCCCTTACGGATGCGGAGAGCCGAGATGCCGGTATCCACCAGTATATGGGTACCACCGCCGGAGATGACGGTGGCATTTCCACGGCTGCTGCTGGCCAGAACAGAGAATCGGATCATGACTGCGGAACCACGGGAGCCAGCTTCACATCCTCCGGCGTAAGAGCATTGGCAGGCTTGCCATAAAGCTTGCCTGTCTGGGCTTCCAGGAAGCGGGTGATGTTGTTCACGGTTTCCTCAGTTGCATTACCGGCTCCGTTCTGGGTCTGAATCATGATGCGGACAGCATCTTTCAGGCTGTTCACGGTGCCGGTGTGGAAGTAGGGGGCAGTCAGCGCCACGTTACGCAGATTGGGTACGCGGAACATATCCTTGTGCTCCTCCTTCCGGGTGTAGTCATTCAGGCCATAGGCTCCTTCCTTGTAATCAGCCGGGGTGGCCAGGTCACGCAGATTGGCGTAGGTATTGATGTATTCAAAGCTGATGCCGCCGAGCGTGGGGCCGCTGTGGCAGGTGGCACAACCGAGCTGCACAAAGGACTCCATGCCTGCCTTCTGTGAGTCAGTGAGTGCTTTCTCATCGCCTTTGAGATAGAGGTCAAACGCAGAATCGGGGGTCACGAGAGTCTGCTCATAGGCAGCTATGGCCGTGGTAATGGTATCGGCAGAAATCCCCTTATCGCCGAACACATAGGCAAAGAGAGCCACCATTTCGGGGTCCTTGGAGAGCTTGTCTGCAATGGCATTCCAGTCCTCAGCACAGGAGTAGCCCATTTCAACAGGATTGAGGGGAGGACCGCCTGCCTGTTCCTTGAGGTCGGCTGCACGCCCATCCCAGAACTGGCGGATATTGCCGGCCGCATTCAGATTGGTGGGGGCATTCACGCCACCCAGCTGGGGGAGTCCGTCTGCTCCGGGCACACCCTCGGATTTGGCAAGATTGTCCGTACCACCACGGGTCAGGTCATGGCAGGAGGCACAGGATACCTGATTGGTCGTGGAAAGGCGGCCATCATGATACAGCTTGTAGCCCAGGTAGATGCGGGCAGCCTCTAATTCCGTGGCGGGTTCTACCGCCGGGCGGATGGGCGAGAAACGACGGGCGGCAGCGCCTGTCTCCTTGTACTTATTGCGGAGAATGGCCACATCTGTGGGGGTCAGGCGGGAACCGAGATGCACCATACTGTATGAAGCCGGGGGCATGCGGCGTGTCCGCAGCACGTAATCCATCTTCAGGTAATCCACATTACCGGAACGCAGCGAGGCATCAGGGGTGAGCGTGAAGGCCCTCCTGGCACCATTCACATGGTCGGCCATCAGGCCGAAGGAAAAGAAGTTGAGAAACTTGCTGTAGGTGGCATCCTGAGCATGGCAGGCAGCACATTTCATTTCCAGCACTTTGCCGGCAACGGCATCCGCCACGGCGGGCTCCATAGGCTTCAGCTGGGTGGATTCGTGCATTTCATCCACCACCAGTTGAGAAACAGCACCGCCCACAGCAGCAACAGCCCCCGTTGCGGCCAGTACCATCGCATATTTCCAGATACAAGTTCTCTTGCTCATTGTTTACTTGGGAAGAAAGGGGTTCAGTATGCGGGTATTCTAACACAGCCACGGCGGCACGCAAGCCGAAAAAGATTCGCACCAAAAAAAAGAGCCAGCATCTTCCTTGTTATCGCGGAGATTTCATGCTAGACTGCGGGCATGCGATGCAAGGCTCTGCCATTCTGTTTACTGCCCCTGCTGTGCCAGTGTTCACAGCCGGCAGCGGATAGCACCCTGCCCCCGCCGGCCCCTGCACCAGTCCCGGAAATGCGTCCTTCTCCTCCAGGAAGAAAAGATACCATCTTCAAGGCGCAAGGCGGAGAGGGCACTCTCTACATGCCGGCCTCCCTCTGCTATCTGGATGAGGTCGTGCCGGGCATCCGGGTCGATTTGAAATACTGCGGCAGCGATAACTTTGTGGGCCGCCCGGTTGCGGGGTACACCACAGGCACCCGCGCGATTCTGCGCCGAGATGCCGCCGACTGCCTCCGCAAAGCCCAGGAGATGCTTGCGCCGAAGGGCTACGGACTGCTGGTCTGGGATGCTTACCGCCCCCACCAAGCCATGGAAGACTTTTATACGTGGTCGCGTACACCCGACGAGTCCATGAAGAGAGAATTCTACCCGAATATCACCAAACAGGGTATCTATGAGAATCAATACATACGCCGCGCCTCAGAGCACAGCTGGGGCATTGCGGTGGATGTCACGCTCGTTGATCTGAACACAGGGAAGGAACTCGACATGGGAGGAAGGCATGACCTGCTCGATGCCAGCTCGGCCACGCGATACCCCGGACTCACCCCGGAACAACGCGCCAACCGCCTGCTGCTGCGCGACTCCATGGATAAGGCAGGTATGCGGAATTACAGCAAGGAATGGTGGCACTACTTCCTAAAAGAGAAAACCCATCTCATCCGTTACGATTTTCCGCTCTGCGACACGCTCCTCCCCCACCCTGACACTTCCGCTGTTTCCCAGCCATGAAAAAACTGATTCTGCTCGTTTGCTGCTTCCTCTGCGCCTGTTCCCGACCGCAGCCCCTGATGGTCTATCCTGGTGAAATGCCTGCCGAACTCTGTTATCTGGATGAGGTGGTACCCGGCATCAGGGTTGATTTGAAATACTGCGGTAAGGACAACTTTGTGGGCCGCCCCATCAATGGCTACACCACCGGCCGCCGGGCCATTCTGCGGAAGGACACCGCTGCCACCCTGTCCAAGGTTCAGAAGGATCTGCAAAAAGAGGGTTATGCGTTGCTGGTGTGGGATGCCTACCGCCCCTACCGCGCCCTGCAGGATTTTTATGCCTGGTCGCAGACGGATGACGACAGCACCCGGCGCGAGTTCTACCCCCGCATCACCAAGCGGGGTATCTACGAGAATAAGTACATCGGGCTTGTATCAGAGCATTGCTGGGGTATCGCGGTGGATGTCACGCTCATTCATCTGCGCTCCGGCAAGGAAGTGGACATGGGAGGCCGGCATGATTTGCTGGACGCCAGCTCGGCCACGGAACACCCCGGCCTTACCCCCCGCCAGCAGGCTAACCGGAGACTGCTGCGCGACACCATGGCTGCGGCCGGCATGCGGAATTACAGCAAGGAATGGTGGCATTACTACCTTTCTTCCCCCGGCATTTGCCACCAGTATGACTTTCCGCTGAATGACAGCCTGGCTCCAGCCGGTAGATGATGCACGGATTTTGCACTTGCCAGCGACTGCCCGACCTCTTACAATGATGCCCATGAAGCACCTGTTCCTCAGCAGCGTCACCCTTCTCTGCTCCCTGCTCAGCTCCTGCTCCACCCCGGAGATGGATGCCATTGCTGGGCGTGTGCAGAAAACGCGTATGAATAACGCTCTGTACGCGAAGAAAGCCCGCATACGCGTCTGGAAGGACACCAGCACCTATGATAAACACGGCTGGCACTTGCACAGCGAACAGGAAAGCAAGTTCACCCTGCCGGATAACGAGTTCAGGACAGCCCGTTACCTCATCATCACCCATGGTTACACCTCCTGGAATGAACAGGACAGGCAGCCCGCCACCCTCACTTCCCCCTCACCAACTCATATTGTTGACCTGGAATGGATTGATAAGGATGGCCGCATCTCCGGCAGCATCAATGTTCCGGCCATTTGCCGCGAATCCCAGCTGGGCGAGATAACAACCGGTGATTTCCCCTTCATTCTGCCGGATGATGCCTACGGCCAGTTTTTTGCCCTGCCTTCCATCGGCAAAGCCCTCGATATGCTCAAAGAATGAATCTGCCCTGCTGATAACTTCCTTTTTTACTTGAAAAGAGCATCTTTTCAGGTTAGAGTACAGGGTAATGAAAATTCATTTCTGTGGAGCAGCTGAAACGACTACCGGCTCCCAGCATCTGCTGGAAGTGAACGGCAAAAAGATTCTTCTGGATTGCGGCATGTACCAGGGGCACCGTGAGGACCAGATGCGTATCAACCGCGAGTTCCCGTATTTCTCCCCGGCAGAGGTGGACTGCGTGGTACTCTCCCATGCCCACATTGACCATTCGGGCAATCTGCCGAATCTGGTGAAGAAAGGCTATAAAGGATTCATATACAGCACCCATGCTACTCGAGACCTCTGCCAGGTGATGCTGGCGGATTCAGCCCGCATTCAGGAAAGCGACTGCAAGTTCCTCAATAAGATGAGCGCCCGCAAAGGCGGCAGCGGCAAGGTGGCAGAGGTTATCTACACCGAACAGGATGCCGAACTCTGCCTACGCCGCTTTATCAACATCGGTTATGAAATTCCTTTCCCCATTCTGCCGGGGGTAACGCTCACGTTCTACGATGCCGGCCACATTCTGGGGGCAGCCCAGATTGTGCTGGATATTGACGATGAGGAAGACGGGCAGCACAAGCGCCTGCTCTTCTCTGGCGATGTGGGGCGCGGCAACAACGAACTTCTGCGTGACCCAGTGCCGGTACCGGACGTGGACATCATGCTGATGGAATGCACCTACGGCGGCCGCCACCACGAGGCCCCCAGCCGCGACGACGAAACGTTCTGCCGCACAATACGCGATGCGCTCAAACGCGGTGGCAATGTCTATATTCCCTCCTTTGCCGTTGAGCGCACCCAGCAGTTACTCTACCTGCTGAACCGGGCCTACAAGGATGGCCGCCTGCCGAACTACCAGGTATATGTGGACAGTCCTATGGCGGTAAGTGCCACAGAAATCTTCCGCATTCACCCGGAATGCTTCAACAAGGAAGTATACGATTTCCTCTTTGCCGAGCGAGACCCCTTCCAGTTCGAACAGCTGCACATGGTACGCAGCATTTCAGAGTCTCAGCGCCTGAATAATCTGCGCGAAAACGCCATCATCATCTCTGCCTCAGGCATGTGCGAAGCCGGGCGCATCCTGCACCACCTCAAGAATGGTATAGGCCGCCCCAATAACACGGTTCTCTTTGTGGGGTACTGCGCTGCCAATACCCTGGGCCGCCGCATACTCAATGGTGCACTGGAAGTACGGATTCTTGGTGATTTGTACCCGGTGCGCGCCAGAATCGAATCGCTCGATTCCTTCTCCGGGCATGCGGACCATGATGAGCTTCTCACCTATTTCCGCAAGACGGGTGGCAGCAAGGCAAAGGTCTACCTGGTGCATGGCGAAAAGGAATGCTCTGCCGCCATGAAGGATGCCCTCTGCCAATTCCATACTGGCGAGGTTCATGTAGCAAGGCTGAACAGCAGCGTCAGCTGCTGATGATTCGATACTTTTTGACATTCTGGCACGTTTTCGTGCTGACATGATTGCGGTGATTGTGTATAATCACCGCACGCGCTATGGCATTCACTCACTTACACGTTCACACAGAATACTCCCTGCTCGACGGCATGATCCACACGAAGGATCTGATTAAGAAATGCGTGGAGCTGGGCATGAATTCCGTTGCCATTACTGACCATGGCAATGTATTTGCAGCCATTGAATTCATGGTGAATGTCAAGAAGCACAACAAGGGAGTGCTGGAATGGAACAAGGAACACCCGGATGAAAAGAAGCCTGTGTTCAAGCCGATTCTGGGCTGCGAGGTCTATGTGGCACCAACCCCGCTGGATGTAAAAAAACAGATTCCGGGACGCAATAAATACAGCCACCTGGTATTACTGTGCGAAAACAACATCGGTTGGGAAAACCTCATCAAAATTGTCTCCCGGGGCCATCTTGACGGCTTCTATTACAAACCGAGAATTGACTACGATACCCTGCGCGAATTCAGCAAGGGGCTCATCTGCCTGACGGGCTGTATCTCCGGCCCCATGCAGGAATGGCTGCTGCGCGATGAACCGGAGAAAGCCGAGCAGGTGCTGCTGGATTTAGTGGATATCTTCGGCAAGGACAATGTATTCGTTGAGCTGCAGGACCACGAGCTGGAAGAGGAACGCCGGGTGACACCGGAGCTGGTACGCATTGCCCGCAAGCACAATGTACCCCTGGTGGTGACGAATGATGCCCATTTCCTGAATGCTGATGACCACGATGCCCACGATATCCTCATCTGCGTGGGTACCGGCAACAAGCGCATGGACTCCAAGCGCATGCGCTACCCCAAGAGCGTGTATTTCAAGAGCGAGGAGGAAATGCGGGAGCTCTTCCCGGAATACCCGGATGCCTACGAAAACACCAACATCATTGCCGAACGCTGCAACACCTCCATCAAGCTCGACTCCACCTCCACCGAGCGTTACCCGGAGTTCGCCCCGGAGGATGGCTCCACCCGCGAGGAATACCTGCGTAAAATCTGCTACAAGGGGCTTGAGGAACGCTACGGCAAGGAACGTGCCGAAAATGACCAGGAACTCCGTGCGCGCCTGGACTACGAGCTTGGCATCATCAACCAGCTGCGTTTCCCCAGCTACTTCCTCATCACCGCAGATTTCATCAACTGGGCCAAGGACCACGACATTCCCGTGGGCCCGGGCCGTGGGTCGGCCGCAGGCTCGCTGGTAGCCTATGTGATGAAGATTACCAACATCGACCCCTACGCCTTCAATCTCATTTTCGAGCGATTCCTGAACCCGGAACGCGTAAGCCCGCCGGATATCGATATCGACTTCTGCCAGACACGCCGCCCGGAAGTCATTGAATACGTGCGCCAGAAATATGGTGAACGAGCCGTAACCCACATCATCACCTACGGCACCATGGGTGCCAAATCTGTGATTAAGGACGTAGCCCGCGTGCTGGACATGAGCTATGGAGACAGCGATAAAATTGCCAAACTCATTGAAAGCGGCCCGGGTGTTACCCTCGACAAGAGCCTGGCTGCCAGCGAGGATCTCCGCAACCTCCTGGACCAGGATGACACCTACAAGGAAATCTGGAACTACGCTAAAAAGCTGGAAGGCACTGTACGAAATGTGGGCATGCACGCAGCAGGCGTGGTGATTGGTGACCGCCCGCTGGATGAATACGTGGCTCTCACGCGAGATGACCTGAGCAACCCGAAGGGTGAAGTGGTGGCGCAATGCGATATGGGCGCCATTTACAACGCAGGGCTGCTGAAGATGGACTTCCTGGGGCTCAAGACCCTCACCGTGATGAAGGATGCCGAATCCTACGTACGCTGGCGCGTGCCGGATTTCTGCTATGATGCCGTAGACATCACCGACAAAAAAACCTTTGAGCTGCTCAACCGGGGTGACACCATGGGTGTGTTCCAGCTCGAATCGGGCGGTATGGTCGATACCTGCCGCCGATACGGCATTGATAACATCGAAGACATCATCGCCCTACTCGCGCTCTACCGCCCTGGTGCCATGCAGTTCATGGACGACATGATTGCCGTTAAGAAAGGCCTGAAGCAGGCCGAGTATGAGCACCCGCTGCTGGAAACAGTATCGGGTCTTACATACGGCGTGATGATTTACCAGGAACAGGTACAGGCTGCGGCCAAACTGCTGGCCGGCTATACCCTGGGCGGTGCAGACCTTCTGCGCCGAGCCATGGGCCACAAGGACATGCAGGAAATGGCCGAGCAGCGCCGCCGTTTCGTGAAAGGATGCTGGGATGTCAACCAGATTGATGAAAAAACAGCCAACGCCATCTTCGACAAGATTCAGAAGTTCGCCGGTTACGGCTTCAACAAATCGCACTCGGCATGCTATGGCCATATCTCGTACTGGACCGCCTACCTCAAGGCCCACTACCCGGTGGAATTCCTCTGCGGACTCATGACGAATGAAGCCACCAACGAGAAGATTGGCGTGTTCATTCAGGAAGCCATCCGCATGGGCATTGAAGTGCTGGGCCCCTGCGTGAACCATAGTGAGGTGAAGTTCCAGCCGGAAACCATGCCGAATGGCAAGCTCGCTGTGCGTTTTGGTCTCGCTTCCGTCAAGAGCATGAGTTCTGAAACGGTGAAAGTCATTGTGGAAGAACGCAAGAAGAACGGCCCGTACAAGAGCCTGGAGGACTTCTGCTACCGCATCCCGCCGCAGAATGTGCGCCGCAACCAGATTGAAGTGCTGGTGCAATGTGGAGCCTTTGACTGGATGCACGTCTGCCGCGCCCAGATTTTCGACAGCATCGAGCAATGCATCAACGGGGCCAGCAGCGTACATAAAGATGCCGAAGCCGGCCAGATGGCTCTGTTCGATATGACAGACACCACCTCTGCCCCGGAAGAAACGTTCATTACCCAGGAATGGCCCAAGGAAAAACGCCTCGACGATGAAAAATTCCTCACCGGCGCTTATTTCACCGGCAACCCGCTGGACAGCATGCGCGGCATCATTGACTCCCCGAAATTTCTTCCAATCGGCACGCTGCCTGACCTCACGGCAGAGGAAATCCGGGGGTCCCGTGACATGGCCGGCATGCTCCGCTCGGTCAACATCAAGGTCAGCAAGAGCGGTCAGAAGTTTGCCATCATCACCGTAGAAGACTTCACCGGCAGCACCGAAGCCCTGCTCTGGGGAGATTCCTACACAAAGGCTGCGGCTCAGGAAGGATTACTCACCGCCGGCAACTTCGTGCAGTTCCGAGCCCGCATCTCCGAAGACGAAAAAACCGGTGGCAAGAAAGTCTCTGCCAACGGGGTGGAACAGCTGGGCAGCAACTCCCGACGCAAGGGTGGCAAACCAAAGATTTACGAAATCACCCTCAATACGGCCCGCCACAATGCAGGCGACCTGGAGCTCATCAAGAAAATCCTTCAGAAGTACCCTGGCAAGATGCCCGTGCACATGCACTTCCGCAATACCCTGGGTAACCGCGTCAGCATCGAGCTGGGCGAGCGCTACAGCGTGTCCCCCTGCATCAAGCTGGACGAAGAACTCTCGCTCTACTCCTGACCCCTCCCCTTGTTCCTCATGAAAAACGCCCGTTTCATCATTCTCCCCGCACTGGCAGGCATAGGACTACTTGCCGGCGGGCTATACAAGAACATGAAGCAGGCAGACGGAGCGGACGCTCCGCAGACAGAAGCCTCCCCTGAACTTCCGCAGGAAGAAATCCGGACAGACGCTTTCAGCCTGAAGCTTTTCCAGCAGGTTCTCTCAGAACAGAGCGGCAACGTGCTGGTAGCCCCCCGCGTTGTCAGCAATACCCTGCATGCCCTGCGGGAACTCGCCGGTGGAGAATCAGCAAAGGAACTGGATGCCCTGCAACTCAGCCAGACGGCCGTCTTGAGAACACCGGAACCCGAGCGCAGCATCCTGCTGGCGGTAGATATCAATGTACCCAGGACCGAGAACCGGGTCAACCTGGTTCCCCTGCCGTTTTCTGAAGATGTACCCAGAGCACTAAGCCTGTTCAATGGCTTCCTGGCCCCATCTGCCAATGCCCTCTTTGCCACGACTGACATGGTCAGCACCCGCACCCGGTTGCTGGCCGGGGCGGCAGCCTACTGCCATACAGGTGGGTATCTGCCCTTTCACCCCACTCATTCCCGCACGGCAGATTTCGACAGCGCCTCCGGCGGTATGCCGCACTACCAGCAGATGCGTAGCCGCGGCCAGTACATCACCGCCAGGGCAGAAGACGGCTCCTGGCAGGCCGTGGCTCTCCTGCTGAAGCAGAACCAACCGGCCGGAATCCCGCTCGCTCTCATCGGTATTCTTCCGGCCGGCTCAGCCCGCACATTCGCCACGCAGCTCACCCTGGAACAACTCAGCAGCATTCGTTCTGCGCTTGCCAAGGCTGCACCGGAAGACACACTCGTGGAATTCCCCCGCCTGAAACTGGAAGTGCGCCCCTATGATATGCGTTATACGCTGCGGAGACTTGGGCTGGCCTCACTCTTCCATTCGGAGCAGGCAGATTTCTCACCCCTTACGCCCGGCAAAATCCACCTGAATGCCCTGATACACGCCTCCGGGGTGACCATTGATGAAAACCGGCGCGCACCCCGTATGGAGGTCAGCGAACTGGACCAGGCAGGCAGAATCATCAGCTTTTCGCGCCCCTTTATCTGGTTGCTCGCAGACCTCAGCACCGATACCCCGATGGAATACATGGGGCTGGTAGAAGAAATGTGAAAAAGAACAGCGGCCGAAAAAAACGGCCGCTGTTGTCTTTTATTTGAAATTGACGGGAGCGCATCAACCCTGCTGAGCCGCCTTGCGGGCAGCCTTTTCAGCGGCCTTGGCGGCCTTGGCAGCCATCTTCTCCTTTTCCTCGGCAGAAAGAATACGCGGGAACACAGGGCTGGGAGCCTGCACGCTGTGGCCATTCTTCACCATACCCCAGACCATGCTCTGCGGCGTGAGCCCGGTAACATCAAGCTGCAGCTGGGAAAGGATGCGGGCAGAAGCCTCTGGCAGCACGCACCCCAGCAGGAAGCCCACCTGGGCGCAGCATTCCAGCAGGTGTGCCAGCACACGCTGCAACTCAGGCAGCTTTTCCTCGTCCTTGGCAAGAGCCCAGGGCTGCTTCTGCTCGATATAGCTGTTGCAAAGCCCCACATGGGCATTCAGGGCCGCCAGGGCATCTGCCGTGTTGTAGCTGTTCATGCAGTCGGCAAAGCGGGCAACTGTGGAGCTCATACTCTCACGGAGAGCCGCAGAAAGCTCATCATCCCCCTCAGCCAGGCTGACCACACCGCCGCAGTAGCGCACACACATGTTGAGCGAGCGATTGCAGAGGTTGCCAATATCGTTGGCAAGCTCAGTGTTGTAAATCATCTTCATGCGCTCCGGGTCAAAATCGCTGTCGTAGCCAGTCTTGGTATCGCGCACCAGATAGTAACGCACAGCCTCTGCGCCGAAAGCATCGCACAAATCGTTCGGGTCAACAATATTGCCCAGAGACTTGGACATCTTCTCACCCTTGATATTGAGCCAGCCATGCACCAGAAGCTCAGGCATCTGGTCATCAGCAAAGCCCATGGCGTGCAGCATGCACAGCCAGTAGATACCATGTGCAGGCACCAGAATATCCTTGCCAATCACCTCGCAGGCGGCCGGCCAGAGCTTATTGAAATCAGGCAGCCCGGCACCCTCTGCCGCCTTGTAACCGGCAAAGGAAATGTAGTTCACCAGAGCGTCAAACCATACATAGGTCACAAAATCCGGGTCGAAGGGCAGCGGAATACCCCAGGAAAGGCGGTCCTTAGGACGCGAAATACACAAATCCACCCCGGCAGAGCGCTCAATGGCATTCAGCAAATCCTGGCGGCGGAATTCGGGAGTCACCACAGAGGGGTGGTTCAGCACATAATCCCTGAGCCACTCCACATGCTGGCTGAGGTTGAAATACCAGTTCTCCTCCTCGAGCTCCACAACTTCGCCCCATTCCGGGCCGAACTCGCCGGCCTCGTTGCGTTCCTTATCGGTGAGGAATTGTTCCTGGCGGATGGAATAGAAACCCTTGTAGCCCTTCTTGTACAGGTAGCCCTTCTCCTTGAGGTCACTCAGAATAGCCTGCACACAGGCCTTGTGGCGGGCATCTGTCGTGGCAGCCCAGCCATCGTACTGAATGCCAAGGCGTTCCCAGAGCGCAATGAACTTCTGCGTCACCATATCGGCATACTCCTGGGGCTGCATACCGGCAGCCTCGGCCTTCTGCTGCACTTTCTGGCCATGCTGGTCTACACCCGTCAGGAAGAACACCTCTTCACCACACATTCGGTGCCAGCGGGCCAGAACATCTGCCAGAACCTTCTCATACGCATGCCCGATATGGGGTGCGCCATTCGTGTAGTCAATTGCTGTCGTAATGTAGAACATAGCGCGGCGATTCTACCATGCGCGCCAAATCATGGCAAGCGCAATCTGGTGCATATTCCCGCGCATTTCTGCCTTTACAATTATGGGTTGGCGGGCTATCATGTTGCCCATGAGCCACACTAAGGTATCTGATAATATGGAAGCGCTTATCAAACTGGCGCTCGAGGAAGATTTCGGGGATGGTGATGTAACTTCCCTCTTCTTTGTACCCGCAGAACTACAGGCCCGCGCCCTGCTTCGCCCCCGCACCCAGGGTGTCCTTTCCGGCGTGGAAGTTGCCCGCGCCGTATTCAAGGCCGTAGACCCCACCCTGAAGGTAGAGGTTTTCCTGAACGATGGTGATGAGGTTTCCCCCGGTGCCGTTGTCATGATGATTGAAGGCAAGGCTCAATCCATTCTGGGTGCAGAGCGTACGGCCCTCAACTTCATTCAGCGCCTCTCCGGCGTGGCAACCATGACCCACAAGTACGTGAAAGCCATCGCCCACACAGACTGCAAGCTGCTCGACACCCGCAAGACCACCCCCGGCTATCGTCTGCTCGAAAAGGCTGCCGTGGTGCATGGTGGCGGCAATAACCACCGTCTGGGCCTCTACGACCGGGCCATGGTGAAGGATAACCACCTCATGACGGACGGCAACACAGACCACCTTCAGCAATGCATCGACAAGCTCAAGAGCGAGCGCCCCGGTGTGGAAGTCCAGCTCGAGGCAGACAACCTGACGCAAGTGGAAGCCTTCCTGAAGCTCCAGGGTGTCGACTACATCCTGCTCGACAACATGAGCAACGAAGACATGCGGAAAGCCGTGGAAATGCGCGGCCAGGGCTGCAAGCCGTATTTCGAAGCCTCCGGCGGCCTCACGCTCGCCACAGCTCCCGCTGCTGCAGAAACCGGCGTGGACTTCATGAGCTTCGGCTGCCTCACCCACTCCGTCCCCTCCCTTGATCTGGGGCTCGACTTCACCGTAGAGCACTGATTCATGCTCACCCCCAAGGAGGCACTCATTACCCTCAACCTCATTCCCGGTCTCGGGTCTGTGAGGATTCAGGCGCTGCTGGAATTTTTCGGTAGCGCCGAGCTTGTTCTCCAGGCAAAGGAAACCATGCTCAGCATGGTACCCCGCATCGGTCCCGGGCTGGCTCGCGCCATTGCCGACTGGCGTAACTGCACCAATGCCAGAGCCGAAATGGACTGCGCGGAAGAACGCGGGGTACGCATGGTCACGATTACAGATGAGGAATACCCCTCCTTCCTGCGGCGCATGAGCGACCCTCCCATTGTACTCTACGTGCGGGGCAACTGGGTGGAACGAGACAGCGACCGCAGCGTCTCCATCGTAGGTACCCGGCAAGCCTCGCCCTATGGGCTTACGACCGCCCGCCGCTTCGCGCGTGAGCTGGCCGATGCCGGCTGCACCATCATCTCCGGCCTCGCACGAGGAATCGACACCGCAGCCCATCTGGGGGCACTCGATGCCGGAGGCCGCACCATTGCCGTACTGGGATTCGGCATGGCAGGCATGTACCCAGCTGAAAACGCAGAACTGGCCGAGCGTATCTGCGCTGGAAACGGAGCACTGGTAAGCGAATTCCCCATGTACATGCGCCCAAGCAGAAACACCTTTCCGCAGCGCAACCGCATTGTAGCCGCGTGGAGCCGGGCCACGCTGGTGGTGGAGGCCCCTCAGCGCAGCGGCTCCATGCACACCGCCACCATATCAGCCAGCGACTATGGCAACAGCGTATTTGCCATTCCCGGGCAAATTACAAGCATAGGTTCCACCGGCTGTCACGCACTCATACGCGACGGCGCCACCCTCTGCACCTCACCGGCAGAGCTCCTGGAGGATATGCAATGGAACAAAGCCCCGCAGCAGCTTACCCTCTTTGATGCCATACCCCGGCCGGCTCAGGAATCGGGACACTCCCTGCCAGATGCGGAAACAGCAGCCCTGTTGCAGGCTCTGCGGGCCGGGCATAACACCCTCGATGCCCTCTGCACAGCCCTGGGGCAAGGCGCACACAGCATCACGCCGCTCCTCATGCGCCTCCAGATAGAGCGCCGCATCATCCCCCTGCCCGGCGGTCGTTTCTCCGAACCCGTGTGAACACATTTTAGACTTGCCAAATAGCGCCTGCTCCCCTAGACTCACTCGCCATGCGTTATCTTGCCGCACTCCTGACATTCTGCACCCTGATTCTTCAACCGGCCGAAGCCGCCTTCAGCGCGCCGTTCATTCAGAATCAACCCCATGCAGGACAAAGGCCCACCAGGATTCCGCAGGAAGCACGCCGGATTCGCCGAGCCCACAGCAGTGGTCTGAACCCTGCACGTCCCCTTCCCATTCCCACAAAGGCAGCCCCGCGGCCGAATTGCGCCGCCGTCTGCGTCATTGACCCCTACAACGGGCATGTCCTCTACGGCTACAATGCCAGCCAGCGCAGGCAGGTGGCCAGCACCCAGAAAATCATGACAGCCCTCTGCGTGTGCGACACGAAAGACCTGGATAAGGTTGTCACCATCCAGGCATCAGACCGCCTTGCCCCGCCCATCCGCCTGAATCTGAAAGCAGGGGAACAATACACCCGCAGAGACCTTCTGCGAGCCATGCTGACCGGCAGCTTCAATGATGTGGCCGTCTCCCTTGCCCGCGACTGCGGCGGCACCGTGGAAGCCTTTGTGGATAAAATGAATGAACGAGCCCGCCGCATGGGCATGAAGAACACACATTTCAAGAACCCCAACGGCCTGCCGGCTGATCAGTATTCCACAGCCTACGATATGGCCCTGGCTGCATGCTATGCGTATAACAACCGCACTATCCGGAGCATGATCAATATTCCGGCCTACGAGTTCCGCCGCAACAACGGCCAGGTGCGTATCATCCGCTCCACGAACCGCCTGCTCACCAGCCACCCCTGGGTACAGGGCATGAAGACCGGTTACACCAACCTGGCGGGCAAATGCCTTATTTCATGCGCCTCCAGCAATGAACGCGCCGTTATCGTCGTTGTTCTGGGCAGCACCAACCGCAAAATCTGGGGAGAATCCCTCAAATACCTCCGCTGGGCGCTTGAAGAGGTTTAATTTAGCCTGTCATCTGCCAGCCAAGACCTGTTTTTTGCTTTTCATGACGCGGAATTTGCGCTATACTGCACGCGTATAGGCTCATGGCAGGAGGCACTAACAAAAAGCGCGCCAGGAAAACCACGGGAGAGGAGACCTCCCTGTGGGGTTTCCTGTTTGATAAAAACACTCAGAACCAGGACATCACCAAGCGCGCCTTCTTTGCCCAGCCGGGGGAAGAGGAAACAGAAGAAGCCCCCGCCGCGCCTCACCATATCCTCATGGAGATATGGAAGCGTTTCAACTTCTGGAGTCTTCTGGCTATTCTCATCTTTCTGGCTTTCTCCATCGTCCTCATCAGCACCACGGTGAGCATGTGGACACCGCAGAACATGCGTAACATTGCCGGATATGCAGACCACGGTAGTGCCCGTGACCTGCTTGCCCTGCTCCGCAACGCAAACGGACAGGAAATCAGCTTCACCGAAGCAGAGATTAACCGATACCTGCGTGATACCTGCCGCATGCGCCAGACGGGCATCTTCTCCATCATCACCCACGGCGAAGGCGTTGCTGTAAAGATACACAACGGCTACGCCGAGCTCATCATCGACCGTATTCTCGGGGCCAACATCCACCAGACCACCTCGGTTCATCTGACCTTCCATCAGGAAATCAACCACGGCCGTCCGGAACTCAAAGTAGCATTCCACGGCTCAGAAAAACTGTACGGCAAGCTTCCCAAAGGTGGCAGCATTGGCCGGATGGGGCTTCCGGAGCGCCACATCCGCATGCTGGCCCCGGCGCTGGACACCCTGCTTGCCTGTTACCCGGAAATTCACTCTATCATCGAAGAACACGGCTATTGTCCCTACTTCACCCAGGGAGAGAACTGCGTGGAAAGCCGCGTCAGTCTCATTCCCTACCGCCCTTCATAAATATACAGACACCACATCATGAATACACGACGCATACTCATTGCAGTTCTCGCTCTCACCAGTCTGGCAACACTCAACTCCTGCATCATCCAGCAGGTTGCAGATAAATTCATTCGCGATGAATATCCCGGAGAGCGTCCCCCCCACGTTATTGCTGACGCAGGCGGAAAACCCGCCAGCGAAAACTGGATTAAGGTGAATCCGTATGACCTCCCCCCCTCAGGCTACCTCCAGGGCCGGGTGGAATACGCAGAAGACGGCCTTCCCTATGGTCTGCCCTGTGAGTTCTCCAACATCCTCGTATCACCGTACGAGCCGCATTACCAGCTCGACTACACCAAGAGCAGCGTAGGAGACAAAGTGTGGGATCCCTACACCCGCAAGCCTTTCTACGTTCCCCGTTTCATGACCATCAACTAAAGCGCCCATCCCCTGCATCATGAGTTCCAGAAAAAAGCACCAGAAGAAAGGAGCCGCCTATCAGGTGACAAAGCTGCTCCTGAAGATGATGTACGGGGTCATCCGCTTTATTGACATCCGCCTCATTGCCCTCATCGGCAGAGGCATCGGCTATCTGGTCTGGGCTGCCATTCCCAGCCGGCGACGCGTTGTTGCCCGAAACATCCGCATTGCCGTTGACCCGACCCTGCGGGGCAGCGAACTGAGTTCCCTGGTTCGCCAGAACATCGTCCGCACCTGCGAGAACATGGTCTGCACCTTCAAGACCGGCCTGCTTTCCGACAAGGAATTAGACCGCGCGGTCTCGCTTGTAGAAGATCCCTGTTTCATTGAGAGAGCAGAAGCCGGAGATTGCATCATCTGCTGTGTGCCCCACGCCGGAAACTGGGAAATGATGGCGCGTCTGCGCCCGCTCTTCCCGAAAGTGGCCCGCTTCGGTTCTCTTTACCGCCGGCTGGACAACCCGGCGCTCGAAGAGGCCGTCTATAACATCCGCACCCACTTCGGATGCGAAATGTTCAACATCAAGGACGGACTCAAGGAAATCTTCCGGCTGGCCAGGGATGGCGGCATGCTGGGCGTACTGAGTGACCAGTTCACCCAGCAGGGCGTATTCGTTCCCTACTTCGGCAAGGTGACGGGCACCACACCGCTGCCCGGCCTCATCTACAAACGCCGCAAAGAAAACATCCACATGTATGTTGTTTCCAGCCGCACCACCGGGCTGGGGCAATGGGAGGCTGATTTCTCAAACAAGGTAGACCTATCAGACACCTCCGGCAGCAATGCCGCCATCAGCCTGGCCGTCAACCAGGCGCTCGAAAAAGCCCAGAGAAAAGGTATTCTTGACGGCTTCTGGATGCACCACCGCTGGAAACCCTCATACCGCTTTGCCCCTGATACCAGTGAGGAAACCAACGAAATCATCCGGCAGCATGCCCGGCTTCCCTTCCGCATCATCCTCTGCGTACCGGAAGCCTTTGAGGAGGCCGTACTCGTGATTCCCATGATGCGCCGCCTGCAGGCATGCCGCGCCGATATGCAGCTCACAGTCGTCTGCCCCACCGCACAGCAGGCATTCTGGCAAACCCAGCCCTACATCACCCACGTGGTGACAACAGATGGCTGCACCCCGCCGGACGTTCAGCTCGAAGCAGAAGAACTGTACAAGGACGGGCCCTACGACTACCTGTTCATGCTGAGCGGGAACGCTCGTGTGTTCAAGCGGCTCCGCAAACTCATGCCCATGTACGTGAGCGGTATGGGCACAAACCCGCTTGCTTCCGGATTCCGCACGCGCCACTTCATGCCGGTCGGGGGACAACCCGTCCACAAATCTGAAGAATACCAGACACTCACCGACGAGCACATTGACTCCACGCGCCTGCCCTATGCAGATGCCGCCAGCGGCAATGCCGAATCAACAGGGCTCTATATCGCACCCTTCTCCACACTGGGCAAGGCAGACAGTTGGCAGACAGAGAAATGGAAGGAACTCGCAGAGCGTCTGCCGGAGAAACCGACCCTGCTTGCCTTTGAGCAGGATAAGGAAGCCGCGCTTTCCCTTGCTGCTGAGCTGGACATTCCCTGCACCTGCGTAAAGCCCGATACCCTTGCCAGCCTGCTGGGTCCCGGTTGCAGGCTGTACGCCGTCGATGGTCTCCTGCCGCAGCTGGCAGCCCTGGCCGGCTGCCCCTGCCATGTCATCATGAGCAGCCGCCTAGCTGCCGCATACGCACCGCTGGGCGAAGGGCATCATGTGGTAAGCAACCACACCCCCTGCCACCCCTGCTACCGCAGCAAATGCGACCAGCAATCCCCTTGCCACGCTGGTATCAGCGTTGATGACCTGCTCGGTTGAAGCAGCCTGTCGTAAAAGCAAAACGCGCCGCAACACCGGCGCGTTTCCTTCATCCATCAGCTCTCCTCCGGAGCAAGCATGAACATAAGACGATCCACCCCGTAGCGGGAAACCTCCTTCCAGAGCGTCTTTTCCATAGCGGCAACGCGTGCCGTCCGTTCTTCCGGAGACAAAGACTCAACGGCCTCCTGGCCATAGTATTCCATCAGGGTACGCGTGGCAAGCCTCCCCACAAGCTCCTCCCAGAACACCGAATCCCTGTATTCATCAATCACATCGGAATAAAAAGCATTCTCAACATAAGGGCGCTTGAAAAACCAGTACCCACAGTCCGGGTTCAGCTCCATATCACGCGCAATGCCAGGCACCGTACGCCCTGCCTTCACAATCTCCACAAGCAGCTTATGCCATGCATCGGCCCGGGGGTTGCGGCCATCCGGCATAGCCTGCCCCAGCACAGTAAGAGCCATGGCGCAAACCTCTGCCAGGTCACGCATCTCCGGTTCCGTCAGCTCTAGAGTAACCTTTCCCATTCTCGAGGAGTCATTCCAGCCCGAGCTGCATGCGGGCTTCTTCGGTCATCATGCTCTGGTTCCACGGCGGGTCCCACACAAACTCCACATCCACACTTTTCACACCCTCCAGCGCGGCAATTCCCATTTCAGCCTCTGCCATCAGATGCGGGCCCATGCCGCAACCGGGGGCCGTCAGCGTCATCTGCACGCTGACATGGCTTCCACCCTCTTTCTGCGGAATAATCTCAACTCCGTATATGAGGCCGAGGTTCACAATATCCACAGGTATTTCCGGGTCGTAGATATTGCTGAGCACCTTCCAGACCCGCTCCTCCAGCGTCAGGCCAGCATCACACTCCTGCTCCACCTGGGAATCAGCAATGATACCGGCGCGGGCCGCCTCCTCACGGGTAATGCGAACCAGGCCGATATCTGTGGCGGCGGTAATGGAGTTTCCCAGCATCTGGGTCACGTAGATACGCGACCCCTCCGGCAGCAACACAGCATTACCGGCCGGAATCTGAATGGCAGCGGTCTCTGCCTCAGTAATCACTTCCTGATTCAACATAGGCGGCGCAAATTATGCCAGATTTTCCACCGCTTACAAGGCAAAACTGTGCCGCTGTCTTAAAATTCAGCATTCAGGGCAGCCAGATAGCGTTCTGTTTCACCCGGTTCCATCAGGAATTTACGAGCTATAAGACAGTTGCTGGACCATACCTGAGGCCACTCCTCCTCCACAAGATCAGCAGGAGACATGCTGCGCCGCCAAATCATGAAGCGCTTATTGGAGCCCAAAATGTACGGCTTGGGCGTCAGGTGCATGAGCGTGGACTGAACAAACATTTCATCACTACAGAAAGTATGCCGGAAGAAATCATAGAAATCCGGGTGTTCATCCACATAACGGAGCAGCTCCTGCACGCAGTCACCCGTAAGGGACCACCACTGGGACCCCGAATGGAAAGGAGCAAACTTCTTCCATGAGAAGCGGCGAAGGCCGGTAAAACGCCACAATTTCTTCCACTTGTGGAAATAGCGGTGCCATTTATTATTGCGGTCCACAATGCACTGAGGATACCATACAGCAATGCGGTACAGAAGGCCCTTTCTCCCCCACCCCTTCGTAATAGGCTCCGTAGAACAGCTGATTATCTGCTGTTTCTCTGCATAGGCTGCATTGAGAAGCTCCTCAGTCTTAGCCCGGCCAGCTGCCGGCAGACACTGCCCGCTGATGAGGTGAACGTAACGATACCTCACCCCTGTTGCCATAGCCGCGCGAATCAACGACATTTCAGCCGAAATCATGGAAAAGCTCCCCCATTTCACCGCAATCCGGGGCTCGACCAGCCTGATTCGTTCAGAAGTGAGAATCTCAGAAGCAATGGCAGAAGAGGCATCCACATGAATAAACACATAGTGCCCCTGTTCTGCAAGATATGAACTCAGGGCATTCACCTGCCAGGGGCGGTTATGGCAGAGAATCAGGTAGCAATCCGTCTGAGGAGAAGTTGTTTCCATACTTGTCATACGTTAGTACATCCAATCTGTTGAAATCAAGTTATACCGAAGAGAAGAGCTGAACCAACAACCTTGCAAGGTCAGCAAAGGCAGCACCAATTTCCCGGGCGGCCAGCACAAAATCCTGAGCATACCCCTCAAAGGAGATAAGACCGAATGCACGCAGAATCAGCAACACGCCGGCCAGGTTACTCAGCAGGATAATCATGAATGAAAGAATCACCCCGTTCTCAAGCAAATCCGGCTGCTCGCGGGGAATCACCCACAGCGTCCAGTACACATGGTACGTCAGCCAGAAACCGAAGCCCGCATAGAACCATGCCTGGTAGGAATCAAACGGGTAAATCCAGTTCGCCACAAAGAAAGTCGCCATCCACAACAGCGCCCACAAGGGAACAAAATAAGGCGCCAGCGAAACAAAGATATTATCGGCATCCGTGTCCACAAATCCGCCATCCAGATCCACACTCAGGGCGCGCACACGGCCCATGCAGAGCAAAGCCGCCAACGCATGGGTCAGCTCATGCCCCAGCACATAGAGGAACATCAGAATCGGGTCTATCAGGCGGAAATACTTCACACTCGCAAACACCAGTGCCCCCAGCACACTGAACCACACCGGCACACTCTGCCAGAACGCCAGTTCGCTCACCATCGGCGTTGCATGGTGCAGCTGCAGCAGCAGAGCATACACCATCACCACAGACAAAGGAAGCAGGCATAGGCCAATCGTCATGTGTACCGCCTGCTTCAAGCCCTTGATAGGTTTCCAGTCCTCCACCTCATAGTCATATACAGGGTCAAGGGACTGAAGGTAGCTGACATGCACCCGCAGGCGGCGGAACACGCTCATGGGAGGAGGTTCCAGGTGCTCTGCCTCATGCGGTTTCTCCAGCGGCATACGCCAATCCCCGAACTCCGCCGATGGCAACCGGCGGGAAGAGCGGCGGGAACTCTGGCTGGGCTTCTTCATGAACAGGCAGCAGCGGCAGGGCGGATATCCTGAATAGAAATGGAAAGCATTGTACGGCCACGCCATACATTGCGGTCAATCGTATACGCAATATCCCAGGGCGGATCCGGCAGGCGCAACTGCCCGCCATTGAAGTACATAGCATCACACTCGCAGCTCCCCTGGCGCAGCCCCAGGCGCAGGTGGTTACCCTGCAGGTGGCGTGGAGCATCCGTCAGCATCACATTGCGGCTCATGAACACCGGCTGCGGGTTTGTATTGCCGAAAGGCTCCAGCAATTCATAACTATCAAGCAAATCCAGAGTCAGCTCAGGGAACGTCACCTCAGCATCAATATTGAGCACCGGCATAAGCCGGGAGGGATCCACATTCTCACGCACAAAAGCATCGAAGCGTTCACGGAACGCATCAATCATATCCTCATGAATCACCAGCCCGGCAGCCATATCATGACCACCGCCGGAAATCAGCGTATCGGCACAAGCGTGAATAGCCTGCACCAGAGAAATTCCCGGAACCGAGCGACCGCTTCCCTTACCCACACCATTTTCATCCAGCGAAATCACAAAAGTGGGCTTATGGTAACGGCGCATCAGCAGCGAAGCCACGATACCCACCACCCCGGGGTGCCAGGTACGCGACCCCAGCACAATCACATTATCCCGCTCCGGGGAGAAGGAACGCGACAGCATCTCCATCGCCTCATGGCGGATCTTCTCCTCCTCCTGCTGGCGGGCGCGGTTGTGCTGCTCAAGGCGCTCAGCCAGCTCCAGCGCCACAGCAGTATCACGCGCCATGAGCAGGTTGAGCGAATCCAGCGGGCTGTCCATACGGCCGGCCGCATTCAGACGCGGACCGATACGGAACGAAATATGGCTGGCATTGGGGCGGCGGTTCAGGTTCGTCACCCGGTTAAGAGCCTGAATACCGATATTGCCGCCACTCTCCATCACCCGCAGGCCGTGGCGTGTCAGCAGGCGGTTTTCGCCCACCAGCGGCACAATATCAGCCACCGTGGCAATAGCCACCACATCCAGATACTGCTTCAGGTCAAAATGAGCCAGCCGGCGCATCTTCAGCATCGCATGCGCCAGTTTGAACACCACACCAGCGCTGCACAGGTAAGTATACGGGCTATCCCCCTCCAGCTTGGCATTCACCACAGCCACCGCGGGGGGCCGCCCCTGGGTACTCGCCTCATGGTGGTCCAGAATCACCACATCAATCCCCTGCCCCTGCAGCCAGCGCACCTCTTCCACAGAAGAAGTGCCGCAGTCCACCGCAATCAGCAGATCCGGCTTACCACCGCAGGCCTCCATAGCATTGGCCATACCCTCATCGCTCAGGCCGTAGCCTTCCCGTGTGCGAACCGGTATGAAATAATCCGTGCGGATACCATAGGCGCGCAGAATCGCATACAGCAGCGTGACAGAGCTCACGCCGTCCACATCATAATCACCATAGATGCAGACGTGCTCACCGTTGTCTGCCGCGCGGAAGATGCGCTCAACGGCTACATCCATCTCCCGCAAGGCGAAAGGGTCGCCCAGGTCGGCTAGCTTGGGTTTCAGGAATCTTAGTGCCTTCTCACGACCGGAAATGCCTCGCTGAGCCAGCAACTTTCGAACCAGCAGCGGCAGCTGTGCGTTCAATTCATCGCCAAAATCCACACTTCCGTCCGTCGGGCGCAATTCCCAACTGAACTTAGTACTCATGGGGCCATTCTATCATCACACCCCGCAAGGCGTCAAGCTGGAATTAACAGGCACAGCACCCCCGGCGGGCAGCCCCTCTGCTGCCTGGCGCACAAAATTGTTATTTAGAAACTGAAATTAAATACCTTACAGAAAAACATGCTCCAATAACGCTCAAAAATGGCAGCATAATACACTTGCCTGCGGGTTGTTTTCTTTGACATCTCACCCTGGTGCTGCTACACTTGCGGCGTATTAAGCCCCATTCCCAGAAGTGAACAAGAACCACCTGCCAGAAATCCCCTGCATCTCCCACAGCCGCGGTCTGTGGATACTCAGTCCGCTGCTCGTCTTCTTCCTGCTCTATGTGACCACCTCGGTCATCGTGGGGGACTTTTACAAGATGCCGGTCACCGTTGCCTTCATGGCCGCCTGCGCCTGGGCCTTTGTCGTATGCCGCCCGCGCCGATTCTCTGAGCGGGTGGAGCGCTTCTCCCGCGGCGCAGCGCACAGCAATATCATGATGATGGTGTGGATTTTCATACTCGCCGGTGCTTTTGCCCAGTCAGCCAAACACATCGGCTCGGTTGATGCCACCGTCAACCTCACCCTCTCCCTGCTGCCGGCCAACATGGTACTGGCCGGGGTATTCCTGGCAGCCTGCGCCATATCCCTCTCCATTGGCACCTCGGTAGGCACCATCGTGGCCCTCATGCCGGTAGCCGTAGGCCTGGCAGACAAAGCGGGTGCCAGCCTCGCCCTCATGGCAGGCGGCGTTATCGGCGGTGCCTTCTTCGGCGACAACCTGTCCTTCATTTCCGACACGACCATTGCCGCCACCCGCACCCAGGGCTGCGCCATGCAGGATAAGTTCAAGGCCAACTTTGCCATCGTATTCCCGGCAGCCCTGCTGGTGCTGGGCATCTACATCGCGCTCGGCTGGAACCTGGCTCCGGTGGAAGTACCGCAGGAAACCGCCTGGCTCAAGGTCATTCCATACCTGCTGGTACTGGGTACCGCCCTGGCCGGCGTGAATGTCATGAAGGTGCTCATCCTCGGCATCATCTCCACAGGCATAGTAGCCTGCATCAACACCCCCGCCGGAATCATGGACTGGGTAAGCGCCATGGGCAACGGCATGACCGGCATGGGCGAGCTCATCATCGTCACCCTCCTGGCGGCTGGCATGCTCGAACTCATCCGCTACAACGGCGGGCTCTCCTACATCATCTCCCACCTCACCGCCTGCATCAAAGGCCGCAAGGGAGCCGAACTCAGCATCGCGCTCATGACCGCCCTGGCCAACTTCTGCACCGCCAACAACACTGTGGCCATCGTAGCCGTGGGGCACATTGCCAAGGGCATTGCAGAAAAATACAGCATCCCCGCTCCGCGTGCTGCCAGCCTGCTCGACACCGCCTCCTGCGTGGTACAGGGTATCCTGCCGTACGGCGCCCAGCTGCTCATGGGCTCCGCCCTCGCCGGCATTACTGCCTTTGCCATCATTCCCTACCTCTTCTACCCCTTTGTCATGGGGCTGTCCGCCCTGGTCTTCATCTTCTTCGGGCTCGCCCATAAGAAGTAAGAGTCCCCCGGCAGAATGGAATTGCCGCGCAACGGAGGAATATTCCGGCTGCGCGGCTTCTTTTTACAAGCGCAGCGCCCAGAAAGCCGCGGCATCAGGCCGGGAAATGCCCCGCAGATTGATATAACGGTTCATCAGCAGACGCTGGTCACGGTGCCCCATGCTCAACTGCAGAGCCGCCATATCCCGGTGGTGTTTTACATGATAACTCGCAAAAGTATGGCGCAGCACATCCGGCACCCAGCGGGCAAACCCCGCCGCCCGCCGCAACTGCAGCCAGCGCTGCCGCCAGTTCGGTGGGCAGATAGGCCCGCTCCCGGCATGGGCAGATAACAGGCGCAGTAAAGAACGAGAAAGAGGAATACGCCGGGAGCCCCCCGTCTTGCTGTGACGGGCAGCAATGCACAGCTCACGCTCCTCCAGGTCAACATCCTGCCAGTGCAGGCGCTGAATCTCATGCGGGCGCACCCCGGCATGCAGCATGAGCCCCAGCGCCGGCAGCACAGCCGCATGTGCCGGCTTCCGCGCCGTCTCCACCAGTTGCCGCACCTCTGCCAGTGGCAGGGGGGCAATCTCTTTCTCCTGCACCGCCGGCACCTCCACCAGCAGAACAGGATTCTCACCGCACCAGCCCTGCCGCCGCCCCACGCTGAACACCCCCGATAAGATAGCCCGTGCCTTGCGCCGCTGACTTGGGGTTCCGTACGCAGCCTGAAGCATGCGGCAGCAATCCTGCGATGTGAGAGAACGCAAAGCCCGCCCCGCCAGTCCCGGCACAGCCCGCATCAACCGCCGCATGTAATACGCAATATCGCTCTGCGTGCGCGCCGCCCGGTGCTGCTTCACCCGCAGAGTAAACGCCACAGCTTCGGCAAAGGGAACACTCATTTCCTCCTGCCGCAGAGCCTCCACCCCCAGCATAACCGCGCGCCGGCAACGCGCAAACAAACCGGCATGCCCCCCGCTCTGCCGGCAGCCCTCCACCAGCTCAAGAACAAGGCGCGCAGCATCGCACACACACAATCCACTCTTCTTCAAGAGGTATAATGCCGTTTCTGCTTCTCGTTTCTTCATACGCATTGCCAATGGGGGACAAGTAAAATTCACTCAACACTTCACTTTATAGCCCATTTTTCATAAAATAAAATGCATATCAAAGGGTAGGTTGCGCGTTTCACATAAAAATTGTGATACTGAAAATCAATTTTTACACTGTATTACCTACCTGCGGCATCATTCTTACACCCCCATTGGCAATGGGTAGTAGAATGGGGGCATGACTCGTCGCCGCCACGAACCAGAACCGGAGCCGGAGCCAAAGTACATCAAGGCTGGAGAAGAACTGTACAGGTACATCAAGTCCATGATGTTGTTCAAGCTCTCCTCCCGTTTATGGCGTAATATACAGAAAAACAGACGCCCGAAATTTCCCATTTCCTTTCTGCTGCTGAAATTACTCAGGAGAGAGCATCTCTGGTATCGTGTAGGCCGGAGTTTCAGACTGGGAAGAGCGGGAACCACCTCCAGCATCATGATCAATAAGTGGGTTACATTACACCATCTTGCCGAGCCAGGAGGCCCCCGGGAAAAGGATTTCCAGACGCTGTACGACATCAGCATCTTTGAGGATGATATCACCATCGACATCAACCTGCCGGAACACATCCGGCTGCAGACGAATCACGAGGCTCTGTATCTGAACAGCGGTCTGTTCTACGGCATTTTCGGGCCAGATGAAGCCGCCAGCCGGTACAAGAAATGCCTGGCCCGCCACGGTGGCGAACAGGCAGAGTCCGTGACGGAATTCTGCACCTATGGCGGGCGGCTTGCCTATAAGAAAAAAAAGAAGCGTAAGCAACAGCCCCTCTGGGTTTCCTGGAGAGAACCAGAATACGAAACCTTCCGCAAGCCCACCGAGCTGGAGGAGCTGTGTCTGAGGCAACTCGAAATGCGGGCTACTGACAACGGCCGGATAAAGCCATGGGAGCTGTAAGCCCCACCGCACAGGTGCAGCCGGGCCGGGGCTTCAGAACAATCTCCCTTACGAATCACGCCCGCCGGATTTGGGGTCCAGTGCATCGCGCAGGCCGTCGCCCAGGAAATTCAGCGCCAGCAGCGTGAGGCAGAAGAAGAGCGCCGGGAAGAACAACAGCTCCGGCGTAGCCTCCATGCGGTCAGCCCCTTCTTTGATGAGAGTACCCCACGACGAATTGGGCGCACGCACCCCGAGCCCGATGAAGGAGAGCGTGCTTTCCGTGAGCATGATACCCGGCACGGCCAGCGTGGTGTAGACCACCACAGTACCCAGCAGGTTGGGCGCAATATGGCAGAAGAGAATGCGGAGATGCCCCAACCCCAGGGAACGCGCCGCCAGCACATATTCCTGAGCCTTGATTTCAAGCGTCTGGGTGCGGACAATACGCGCCAGGGTGAGCCATCCCAGCGCACCAATGGCAATGAAAAGCGGGACAAGCCCCAGAATGGGAGCAACACTCTCACGGCTCCAGCCAGTGTTCTCCACAACCCAGCTGGTCAGCTCACGGCTGGGTGTCTCGATACTCAGCGAGAACACAATGACCAGCACAATGAACGGAAGCGCAAAGAGCACATCGACCGTTCGCATCATCAGCGCATCCGTCCGCCCGCCCACATAGCCGGAAACAAGTCCGTAGCTGAGGCCGATAACAAATGCCACCACCGTGGCCACCACACCCACCAGCAGCGAGATACGGCCACCATACAGCACCCGGGCCAGCAAATCACGCCCGAGCTGGTCGGTACCAAAGGGGTGGGCCCAGCTGCAATCAGCCCCGATGGCTGCCAGGTTGGTGGCATTCGGGTTGGCAATACAGGGAAAGAGCGGCAGCACAAAGCAGGCAAAGGCCATGAGCAGCAGGAAGATGAGCGAAGCCATGGCCGCGCGGTTGCGAATCAGCCGCCGGCGAGCATCTTTCCAGAGGGAGGAACCTTGTTCAAAGCGTATCGTTTTCATCAGGCAGCACCCTGCGAACGCAGGCGGGGGTTGAGGGCGACCAGCACGAGGTCTACCACAAGGTTGGCAATCACAATCAACACGCCGTAGCAGAATACCAGCCCTTGAATGAGGAAGTAATCGCGGTCGGTGGTGGCATTCACAAAATGCAAGCCCATACCCGGCACCTGAAAACAGGTCTCTACCACGAAAGCCCCCGTAATGAGCGCCGCAAAGGCAGGCCCGAGGTAGGAAACTGCCGGCAGCAGACCGCTACGCAGGGCATGCACAAAAAGGAGGCGCAGCGGGCGCACCCCCTTGGCCCAGGCGGTGCGGATGAAATCAGCAGAGAGCACCTCCACCATGCCGCCGCGGGTCAGTCGGGCAATATAGGCTGCATTGATAAGCCCCAGCGTCAGCGCAGGCAGCACAGCACACAGCGGGTCATCCCACCCGGCCACACTCAGCCCCGGCACATGCAGCCCCAGAGTCAGCCCGAACAGGGGCGCTATCACAAAGGCCGGAATGCAGATACCGGCCATAGCAAGCAACATGAAGAGTGCATCGGGCCAGCGGTTGCGCCAGTAGGCCGCCAGCATGCCCGCCGGTATACCCAGCACAATAGCAATGCCCATGCCCAGCACACCCAGCCACAGAGACACGGGGAATGCCTGGGCAATGATATCGGCCACCTGCACGCCCTCACGCACCAGAGATGGGCCAAAATCCCCGTGGCAAATGATACTTTTCCAGTAGTTGAGGTACTGCACGAATGCCCCCTGGTCAAGCCCATAGAGGGCATTGAGCTGGGCCATGACATGCTCAGGCAGTTTGCGTTCACCCAGGAAAGGATTGCCCGGCAGCAGACGCACCAGGAAAAAGGTGATGGTCTGCAGCACCAGAATGACCAGGGCCCCCTGCCCGAGGCGTTTGAAGAGAAGGCGGAACACTATTTGATTGACGGGTTGCAGGTTTCACGATTCACCTTCACAGCATCGAGCGGGTGGTTGTCGAGCAGAAGCGGGTACCAGCCGCTCACTGTGGGGGATTTAAGGTAGGTGCGTTCACTCCAGTAGAGCGGAATGACAGGCTGTGCCTCCAGCATGCTCAGTTCTGCCCGGCAGAGGTGGGCTCGGCGTTCCTCCGCAGAGCCGCAGTTACGCGCAGCTGCCAGCGCGGCATCACATTCTGCGCTGCCCCAGCCGGTGCAGTTGTTGCCACCCCCGCTGCGCCAAAGCTCCACAAAGGTGGCAGGGTCCAGAAAGTCACCGCTCCAGGAGGATGAGGAAATATCATACTCCCCGTTCTGCTGGGCCGCCTTGTATGCCGTCCATTCGCAGGCGCGTATCTCCACATGAATCCCCAGTTCCTTCAGCCACATGGCCTGAATGGTCTCGGCCATCACGCGCTGCACATCGCGGCTGGTGGTCATGATTTCCAGCGTGGGGAAGCCGCGGCCTTCGGGGTACCCTGCCTCTGCCAGCAGGCGGCGGGCCTGTTCTGCCTGCACCCGGCGGTTCCAGGCGGCAGGTACTTCTACGCTGTACCCGGCCCCCGGCGGGGTAAATGAAGCGGCAGGGCGACCAGCACCACGCACAACATCGCGCACCAGTGAATTGCGGTCAATGGCCAGCGAGAGCGCCCGGCGCACACGCACATCATCCAGAGGTGGACGGCTGGTGTTGAGGCGGTAAAAAATAGTGCAGTAGTAGGGATCCTGGCAGTAGGATTCAGGGCATTTCTGCCGGGCCACACTCAGCAGCTCCGGCGGCACATTGTTGGAAATATGCAGCTTTCCATCCATGAACATGCGGGTTTCGGTGTAACCATTCACGATGGGCAGGAAACGGATTCCCCGGTTGCAGACTTCGCCAGCCCGCCAGTAACGGGGATTAGCGGTAACAGACAAGTAATCATTGAAATGGTGCGATTCCAGCACATAGGCACCATTCCCCACCCAGTTACCAGCCCTGCTCCACAGGCTCCGGCGGTCGAGCATGCCGCCATGCGCCTCTACCGCATGCGCCGGTACCGGGCTCCAGGTAAAGTGCAGCAGCATGTGCAGCAGGTGCGGGGTCGGCCCACTGAGTTCCAGCTCCAGGGTATGCTCATTCAGAGCCCGCACGCCCACCTGCTCCCACGGCAGCTGGCCGCGGTTGTAAGCTTCGGCATTCCGGAGCGGGTAGAGCATTTCTGCGTACTTACCGCCGAACTGCGGATGCAGCAGGCGCTTGTAGGCGTATTCAAAATCGTGCGCGGTGACCGCCTTGCCATCGCTCCAGAGGGCATGGCGCAGGTGGAATATCCACCGCGTGGCGCTGGCATCGTGCTCCCAGCGTTCAGCCATGCCGGGCAGAATGCGGGTGGCATCCTGTGCATCGGGGCGCACAAGCCCTTCCAGCAGGGTTGAGATAATCTTGCCATCTGCCACAGCGGTAGCCTTGTGGGGGTCAAGGCTCATGGGTTCCTGGTTGTTGCCTACAATGAGAACCCCCTGTGCCGCCGCTTTCTCTGCAGAGCTGCGGGAATCCCCGCACCCTGCCAGCAACAGGGCGCAGACACTCAGACAAATGGCAGGCAGAAGCTTCACGCGCACTATTCTAACACAGCTTCCCGCCCGCGCAAGCGCCATATGCGTCACGTCCTGTTCTCATTTTACAAACAATGCATTTTTTACTCACCTGCATCTGCTGTCCATGGCTACTCCTCGTCTGGTTCTGCCCTACAAGAAACATGCCATCAGAAAGCACGTGAAGAAAGGGGCTCAAGTCCGCCATTCTGCTCAACGCCTCCGGAAAAGGCAGAAAAAAGAAGCGTCATTCCTGCAAGTAGCGCTTTGCCCCCCTTCCGCGCTGTGCAGTCCAGGAAATTGCTATAGAATTTTTAGGCTTCACATGGGAGCGGATAAATGCTAGAATAGCCGCATGGCAAATAAACCCGTAGTACTGATTATCCGCGACGGCTGGGGCCGCAATCCGCAGGGCCCGGAAGCCGCCAATCAAACCGGCGATGCTACCGTTCTCGCCAAGACTCCTTTTACCGACAAACTGCTGGCCACCTGCCCGCACATGATGCTGGGTGCTTCCGGTCAGGATGTAGGTCTGCCCGACGGGCAGATGGGTAACTCCGAAGTAGGCCACCTGAACCTGGGTGCCGGCCGCGTGGTGTTCCAGGACCTCTGCCGCATCACCAACGCCATCAACGATGGTTCTCTGGCTAAGAATCCTGTGATTGTGGATGCCTGTGCCAAGGCTGCCGCTTCCCGCCTGCACCTCATGGGCCTTGTGTCCGACGGCGGTGTACACTCCCACATCGAGCACCTTATCGGCCTGGTGAAGATTGCTGCCGAAGCCGGTGTGAAGGATATCTGCATCCACGCCATTATGGACGGCCGCGACACCGACCCCAAGAGCGGTGCCGGTTTCCTGCAGCAGCTTGAGGAAGCCGTGGCTCCCTATGGTGCAAAGATTGCCACCGTGGTGGGCCGCTTCTTTGCCATGGACCGCGACAAGCGCTGGGACCGTGTGCAGATTGGCTGGGATGCCATTGTGCTCGGCAAGGGCGAGGCCTGCACCTGCTCCCCCGCCGAATATGCCCGCAAGAGCTATGAGGACGGCGTAACGGACGAGTTCATGAAGCCGGCCGTATTCGTGGAGGCTGATACGCAGCGCGTGCGCGATGGCGATGTGGTGTACTTCTTCAACTTCCGTGCAGACCGCGCCCGAGAGCTTTCCCGCGCCTTCATCTATGAGGACTTCGACGGCTTCGACCGCACGGTACAGCCCAAGGTTCACTATGTGACCATGTCCGAATACGAGGCCTGCTACCCCACTCCGGTGGTATTTGAGCAGGAGCAGCTCACCAATATTCTGGGAGAGGTCATCTCCAAGGCCGGGCTCAAGCAGCTCCGCATTGCTGAAACGGAAAAATATGCCCACGTGACCTTCTTCTTCAATGGTGGTGTGGAAACCCAGTACGAGGGCGAGGACCGCATTCTGGTTCCCTCTCCCCGCGAGGTGGCTACCTACGACCAGAAGCCCCAGATGAGTGTGGGCGAGGTGGCCGATAAGTTCGTGGAAGCCATTGGCAACTACGACATTGCCATCATGAACTTCGCTAACCCCGACATGGTGGGCCACACGGGCTACCTCGAAGCCGGCATTGCTGCCTGTGAGGCGGTGGATGCAGCCCTGGAGAAGAGCGTGAACAAGATTCTTGAGCTGGGCGGCTGCTGCCTCATCTGCGCCGACCACGGCAACTGCGAGAACATGCTCAACCCGGATGGTTCGCCTAACACGGCTCACACCACGAACCTTGTTGACCTCATTTACTGCGGCCCTGACCAGGACTCCATCACCCTGAGCGATGGTATTCTGGCTGACATCTCGCCCACGCTGCTGCACCTTCTGGGGCTCGAGCAGCCGGCAGAGATGACGGGCCACAGCCTGGTGAAGTAAGCTCCCCCTGAGCAGAATTTCCATTCCAAGCCGTCTCCCCAGACCGGGAGACGGCTTTTTCACACGAGTCCCGGCATCAGCTGCCATTGCTAATTCGCCAATCGGACATCAAATACACTTGCACCCGGACGGGGAATCTGCTACCCTTTTGCCGCCCGCAGACCATGGCAGAGAAATTCGACATCAACAGCCTGAACGCCGCCCAGAAACAAGCCGTGCAGACCCTCAACGGCCCGGTGCTCATTCTGGCCGGTGCCGGCACTGGCAAGACCCGCACCGTGACCTGCCGTATCGCCAACATGATTGCCAAAGGTGTGAATCCGCGTGGTATACTGGCCCTTACCTTCACCAACAAAGCGGCCAATGAAATGGCCGACCGCGTAGCCGGGCTGGTGGAGCGCAAAGCGGCGCGCCAGATGACAGTCTGCACATTCCACTCGCTCTGTGTACGCATTCTGCGGCAGGATATCGGCAGGCTGGGTTATAAGGAAAACTTTTCCATCTACACCGGCAGCGACCAGAGCGGGCTGCTCAAGCGACTCATCATGGAATACGGCGCCCGCCGCGAGAAACTCGAACCCGCTCAGGTGCTGGCAGAAATGTCGCGTGTGCGAAACAACGGGCTGGAGGTGGACCACATTGAGGATTCCCTGATTGCCGCAGTTTCAAAGGCCTACATGCGCGAGCTCAAAGCCCAGAATGCGGTCGATTTCGATGACCTGCTCATTCTGACGGAACGCCTGCTGCGCTGCTACCCCACCATTCATGAGAAATGGAACAAGCGATTCTCTTATATAACGGTTGATGAGTTCCAGGACACGAACTCTCTGCAGATGAGCCTGCTGCGCCAGCTGGTAGGTCCGGAACACAATGTGTGCGTGGTGGGCGATGACGACCAGTCCATCTATGGCTGGCGTGGCGCACAGATTTCGAACATTCTGGACTTTGAAAGCTTCTTCCCCAACCCGACGGTCATCAAGCTGGAAGAAAATTACCGCTGCACCCGGCAGGTACTGGATTGCGCCAATGCCCTCATCCGCCACAACGCCGGGCGCCGCGAAAAGACGCTCCGCACAAACAAGGATGGCGAATTCCCGGTACGCCTGATGGCCATGCCCGGGTCTCAGGAAGAAGCCGAATTCATTGCCGATGAGATTGAGCAGTTCCGTGCCCGCCAGAGCCTGCCCTGGGAGGCCTTTGCCATTCTCTTCCGCGCCAATGCCCAGAGCCGGGCGCTGGAAATGGCCATGCGCGAGCGCCATATACCCTACCGCATGGTAGGCACCAAGAGCTTCTTTGACCGCCGCGAGGTGAAGGACCTGCTGAGTTATCTGCAGATGATGGATAACCCGGATGCCGACCTGCACCTGCTGCGTGTGCTCAACACCCCGCCCCGAGGCATCTCACCCACCACGGCCTCCTTTGCTATTGACTGGAGCCGCGAGCACAAGAAGAGCCTGTGGGCCACACTGGTGGATCTTGAATTCCTGACCGAATGCTCCACGCGTTCCCAGAACAGCATCGAGTCTTTCACCGAGCTGGTCACGCGCTATGGTTCGGAATTTGCTGCCAGCGAGCGCCCCTTTGTGGATATTCTGCAGGATTTCCTCAATGAGACCGGCTATGAGGAATACATAGCCAGGAACTGCAAGACTGAGGAGGAGAAGATGCGCCGCCAGGCGGCCATAGATGACATCAAGGTGGCGCTGCGCCAGTACTGGCTGCCCGGCCACAAGCTCACCGACTTCCTGGCGGGCATCTGCCTGGATGACTCCCGCGACGAGGATGACATCGAAAGCAAGAGCGGCGTATGCCTCATCACCATGCACGCCGCCAAGGGACTGGAGTTCCCCCAGGTCTACATCGTGGGGGTGGAGGAAGGACTGCTGCCGCATACCCGCTCGGTAGATGAAGGGAGTCTGGACGAAGAGCGCCGCCTGTTCTACGTGGGCATCACCCGCGCCCGCGAGCGCCTGACCATGACTTACTGCGCCAAGCGCAGCCGCTACGGACAGGAGGAACGCTGCCAGCCCTCCAGCTTCATCCACGAGATTCCCAGGCACATGTATGAGTTTGTGGACTACGACAAACTCATGAAATCCCCCGCATCGGAGGATGAATGTGCGGATTTCTTCTCTTCCATGCGTGACCTGCTGGCTGAGGATTGAAAAGTTAGCTTGCATGGGTGAATGTTTCTGTGGTAGGATGGGCGCATGAACATCTTACGCAGTCTTGTTCTTTCCCTGTTGCTCTGCTGCGGGCAGAGCCTCGCCCAATTTGATGGGATGATGGGCTTTGAGGCCCCGGAAACCATGAGCGTAAATGCGGCGGCCAGCGTGCAGAGTTACCAGCCGGGTAAGCCTTTCTATGTGGCGCTGAAGGCTGATTTCACAGCTCCCTGGCATGCTTACTGGCGCAACCCCGGCACCGTGGGCGAGGCCATGACCGCAGAACTGACAGCCCCGGCCGGCTTCACCATAAGCGGTCCCTACTGGCAGATTCCGCACCGCCACGAAGGGGTGCTGGGTGTGGCCTATACCTATGAGCATGCCGTCGTGGTATGGGAGGTGACTCCTGCTGCAGATGCCCCGGCGCAGGCCGATTTCACGCTGACAGCAACGGCTCAGACTTGCTCCGATGAAGGCTGCAATGCCCCGGAAACAAAGACCACAACTCTGGCGATGACGGCAGGAGCTGCCGCAGATGCCTCGACATGGGGAGGCGAGGAAAAGAAAGTGGAAGGGCTGGGTGACACCCCCACCTCCATCAGCGCAACCCAGCAGGGCAACAGCGTGAGTCTGAGCTTCACGGCTGAACCAGGCATCACCTCTGCCTATTTCTTCTCGGCAGACAACAGCATTTCACCCACGGCGCAGCAGTCGCTCACAGCCAATGCCGATGGCAGCTACACCCTGGTGCTGACCCGCAATGACAACAGCGACCCCATGTATCCGGTAAAAAATGAAGCCGTGGTAGGCCAATCGCTTTCCACGCTGGAAGGCGTACTCGTGTTCGGAGACAAGCATTGCGCGGTCAACACCACCTTCGCGCCCCCTGCCCCTGTGGCAACTACCGTTGGTTTGCCGGAAGGGCTCGGTACGCTCTGTCTTTCCCTGTTCATCGGGGGGCTCATCCTGAACCTGATGCCCTGCGTATTCCCGGTTATCGGGCTCAAGGTCATGAGCTTTGTACAGATGGGTGGAGGCAGCCGCCGCAAGGTGTTTGCCCACTCGCTCTCCTTCGTGCTGGGGGTACTGGTTTCATTCTGGATCATCTCGGTTCTCATGATTGTGTTTTCCAATATGGGAACGCTGGCAGAAGTTCCGTGGACAGACTGGTTCTCCACCCTGTGGAATGATGCAGGCTCCTCTACCCGCAGCTGGGCTGTATGGATGCAGAATCCCTGGATTGTCTATGCCATTATGCTCCTGCTGCTGGTGCTGGGGCTGAGCATGTTCGGTGTGTTTGAAATCGGTGCCGGCATTACCGGGGCTGGCCAGGGTGTGCAGAATAAGGAGGGCCTCACCGGCTCGTTCTTCCAGGGCTTCTTTGTTACAGTTGTAGCCACGCCGTGCAGCGCCCCCTTCCTGGGTGCAGCCCTGCCCGCAGCCATGGCCCTGCCCGGTGTGTGGATGACTGTTGCCCTCACCTTCATGGCTCTCGGGCTTTCCTTCCCGTACATTGTACTGGGTCTGTTCCCCAGTCTGGTGCGTCTGCTGCCGCAGCCCGGCGAATGGATGGAATCGCTGAAGCAGGGTCTCTCCTTCCTGCTGTTTGCGGCCGCGGCCTGGATGCTGGATGTCTACCTTGCTTTCTGGCCGGAAAGCGAAAGTGCTGCGACCATGTGGGTCAATATGTCTCTGGTGGTATTCAGCGCCGGTTTCTGGGTATACGGCCGCTGGTGTCTGCCGTTCCGCCCTCTTTCCTCCCGTATCACCGGCTACATTCTGGCCCTGGTGCTTGTGGGTGCCGGTTTCTGGGGAGCCCGCCCCTTTGAGCATGATGACAGCAAGCCAGAATGGATAGTGTGGTCACCCGAGGCTATGGAAGAGGCGCTTGATGAGGAGTCTCCTGTCTTTGTGGATTTCACGGCCAAATGGTGTGCCACCTGCCAGGCCAATAAGAAGATTGCATACACTGATGAGGTATACGCTGCAATGAACAAGGCCGGTGTGGTGCTGATGCGGGCAGACAAAACCAAGCCCGATAAAGCCATTGATGAAGCCATGCGCCAGCTGAACCGCAGTTCTGTGCCGGTGAACGCGCTTTACCTGCCCGGCAAGGACCCCGTGGTGACCGCAGAACTGCTGACTCCGGATTACCTACTGAACTTCCTGAAAGAAAACCTGCAGGGGACAGAGGAAAAGGAATAATCCCCCCCCTGCCCGGAAGATTCATAAGAAACGCGCTGTCATGAATGCATGACAGCGCGTTTCTGCATAGAGAAAATGGCAAGGAAGGCTTACTCCGGGTTGGAACCCATAATCATGCGGTAGAAATTGCAACCAATGAAATTGCCGACGACGATGGAGAGATAGAATACCAGAATTTCTGCAAGATGAGCTTTCCAGAAATCCAACGGAGCAGCCAGGTAGTAGAAAGCATCTGCAACGCAGTGGGGAAAGCCGCAGATAATGAAGAGCGGCACACCAATCAGGAGTGGCAGGTTGTTTCCCTTGCGGCCGAAGGTGACTGCCGTGGTCATGATGAATCCGCAGCCAATGGCCAGAATACCACCATTGAGAGGAGTGAGCGCAAGGCGGGATTCCAGAATGCTCTGGGCGGTCTGCTGCAGCGGCATCAGGGAAAGACGGGCCATGAGCGCCACCAGAAGGCAGCCGATGATGTTGCCCAGCAGAATGAGCCCCAGACGGCCCATTTCCCCCTTCTTCACAAAACCGGAGGCACCGGTATAGAGCATCATCTTGTAATTCACCACAGCAAGCAGGGCAAAGGAGAACAGGAATGACCCCACAAGCTCGCGGGCAACGATGTAACCGGAACCGGCATCGCGTGAAGCCAGGTATCCAAAGCCGGCAATGCCCACGCTGACACCAGCCAGCACGGATGACTTCATTATTTCTACAAGCTTCTTCATGGTATGGTTGGCAGTAAGTTTCGGGAAGAGCATCACAGACCGAGTCTGGCGAGGATGATTTCTGTCACCATCTTAGGATTTGGCTTCGGGTTGCTCACCTTCATGACCTTGCCGGTAAGGGCATTGATGAGCTTCATATTGCCACCCTTCACAATGGCAACCATGTCCGGGTTTTCCTCAAGCACCTGGGCTACCACGGCATCCAGCGCATTGGTATCCGTCTTCTTGAAGCCAAGGCTGGCGGCGGCATCAGCCGCGTTCATGGCGGGAGCGTTCCACATGACATCGAGCACTTCGCGGGCCTGGTTGTTGGAAACAAGCCCCTCCTCAATGATATCCACAAGCCCGGCAAGAGCCTTGGGTGCAAGGGGACAGGAGGCAATGGTCAGCTCCTTCTCTGCCAGAACCGATGTCAGGTTGTTGATGACCCAGTTGGCCACCTTGCGGGGAGCTTTGCTACCGGCTGCGGCTTCCTCGAAGTAACGGCAGAGTTTGAAATCACCCACCAGGGTATTGGCATCTGCCACAGGCAGGCCGTATTCGCTCTGCAGGCGGGCATGCAGGGCATCCGGCAGCTCGGGCAGTTCGTTCTTCACTTTCTCCACGAGCGGGGCTGTGTGTACCGGAATGAGATCCGGGCAGGTATGGTAGCGGTAATCGTGGGCGTTTTCCTTGGTACGCATCACGATGCTCTCACCCAGGGTGTCATCCCAGCGGCGGGTGGACTGAACCTGTGCGATGCCCATGTCAAGTTCCTCAGCCTGGCGGTGAATCTCGTAAATGAGAGCGCGGCGGGCAGCAGACATGGAGTTGATGTTCTTCATCTCAATCTTGGCTCCCAGTTCCTTCTGTCCCTTGGGACGCAGCGAGACATTCACGTCGCAGCGCATCTGCCCCTTCTCCATATCGGCATCAGAGATACCGGCGCAAATCATCATCTGCTGCAGGCTCTTGAGGTAGGCATAGGTTTCCTCCGGGCTGGTGAGATCCGGCGCAGAGACGATTTCCATGAGCGGTGTGCCGCCGCGGTTGTAATCGACGAGAGAATAGCCGTTGTAATGCGTCAGCTTGGCGGCATCTTCCTCGAGGTGAATGTGGTCCAGCTTCACCGTCCTCACCACCGGGCCATCGGCATTCACCTTGCAGTCTGCCGGATAGGCCCAGGCATACAGCGGCACCTCGCCGCCGATGCAGAGCGGCAGATCGAGCTGGCTGGTCTGGTAGTTCTTGGGCATGTCGGCATAGAAATAATTCTTGCGGTCCCACTTGGAAACAGGCGGAGTGCTGCAACCGAGCATCATGCCGGTAAGAATGGTGCGTTCAATGGCATACTGGTTAAGCACCGGCAGCGCACCAGGCATTCCGAGGCAGGTGGGGCATACATTGGTGTTGGGTTCATAACCGAAGCCGGCCTTGCAGGAGCAGAACATCTTGGTCTCTGTCTTAATCTGGCAATGAACTTCCAGACCAATGGTCACGAGGTAATCAGAAACAGGCATATATTTGCGGGGATTTATTTTGATGAAACGGTATTTTCCTGAAGCGCGGCTTCGAGGTCGGAACGGAAAGAGGCATCGAACACGGATTCGAATAAGTGGCAATGGGTACTGCCCAGAGATTCGAAGATGGCATCCAGTGCATCGGAGAAGGCATCGTAGGTTTCAGCTTCGTATCCCGGCAGCGCGGCAATGCGGACAATTTCGCTACGGATGCCCCAGAGAACAGGCTCAATGAGAATCATGGCCTCGCGGGCTTTCATGACAGTGGCCGGGGTGAAGGCCCTGCTGCCCATTTCCTCACCGGCGGGGTGCAGAGGCCGGAAGGAATTCAACAGCAGCAGCAGCTCCGACGCGGCTTTGGAAGCAGATGGGGCATCGCTCACTTTCTCCAGAATGCGGAGTACGGCGCGATCCGGCTCCAGCAGACGCTCAATCCGCAGGATTTCCTCATTCGATTCCTCCTCTGTCAGCGGGACAGTCGGTGCATCCTGCAGAAGCTCCACATCGCTCTCTGCAAACATGCCCATGCTCACAGCCTCCTCGAAGGCCTGGCTGAGCAGCGTTGATTCATAGCAATTAGCACGGCAGAGGCTCAGAAATTCGGCATGCAGGTCATCCAGCGTTTCCAGAATACGCATCTGCACACCGTCCATCATGCCGGCACAGCCCTCATCAGGAGAAACAAGCGGCATGTTGCTCAGCTTGTTGTCCAGTTCAAAGGTGATTCTGGCTTTTTCGAGAAAAACCGGGGCTGCTTTATCGGCTTCCTCGCGGTTGCTGATGCCGGAAAGCAGAAACCACATATCCGTTGCTGTCTGGAGAAAAGCCTGCCCCAGCGTCCGGGAAAGTTCGGCAGCTTCCGCAGCTGATTCCGGAGAATCCGGCTCAATCATCCCCTGCGCTTGTGCCGGGAGTATATTTCCCAGCGCAAGCGACAGCCCGGCAATGTAGAGCAGATTCTTCATGCTTATTACGCCCGGATATTATACGCTTTTCACCCCGGATTGCAAGCCAAGTTTCCTGCAATTGACTATATTATGGCACTTTTACTGCACCTGAAAGCGCCGATTGAGCTCCGTCAGGGGGAAAGGCAGCAGAGTACTCTTGCCTCCCGGGCTGCAGTAGGGAATTTCACATTCCAACAGAGCGGCCAGCAGCGGCAGCGGATTCTGCAGATAGGGGGCTATGTCCTCCTGCATGGCGTATTGCCGGGCGAGCTGGCGGGCAAAGGGTTCAAAGGGACTCCGGCTGCGGGTCAGGCGCACTTCTCCGCTGGTGAAAATCCGCAGAAGTTCATGCACGAAATCCCCCACCTTCCGCAGAGGCAGAATGGCTGGTACAGCTTCTATTCGCAACGTGTTGCGGCCAAAAGGGGAAAGCTGGAATCCGGCCTGCTCGAGCTGGGGTTTCACCTCCAGAGCAATCCCCATATCCCGGGTATCGAGCTCAAGCAGTTCAGGAACAAGCAGTTGCTGCGAAATCAGAGGGCGGCGGTTGCTTTCCTGCAGACGCTCGAAAATGATGCGTTCACGCGCCGCGCGGGGTGCCATGAGTACCATACCCTCCTTGTTTTCAAAGATGGCGTACTGCTGATGCAGCGTGCCGATGTGCCGGAAGTTCGGTAAGGGAGATGGCGGAGAGGCGAGCACGGGTGCCGGCGCAGACGGCAGCTCCAATTCCTGTTGCCGGGGAGCTACCAGCGGTTTGAGGACGAGAGCGGGACGCTGCAGAGCCGGGGCAGCCGCCGGAGTTTCCCGCTTCGGCGACGGGGCTGGGGCTGTAGAAGAGGCCAGGCGAGACTGAGCGGATTCTACCGCAGGCGGAGGACAGGCAGGAGCAGGTGTGGCTGCGGGGGATTCTTCCCCGCGGGCATGGGCCGCCAGGGTGGCAGCCACGGCATCCATGACAGCCAGGGTGATTTCTGCAGGCCGTCGGAAACGCACCTCGCGCTTGGCAGGATGCACATTCACATCGACCAGGGCCGGTTCTACCTCAAGGTACAGAAACAGGGCCGGATGCAGGCCGGGGGGAAAGCCTCCGTATCCATCGCGCACGGCACGATTGATAATCTGGTCCTCGACCGGACGCCCGTTCAGAAAGACATACTGCATGCGGCGGTTGCGACGGGCTGCAGAAAGAGGCATCAGAAAACCGCTCACCCGGACCCCCGGGGCTTCTGTGGGGCGAATCCTCATGAGTGAAGCCGCTGTCTCGCGCCCGACAAAATCGCCTATACGCTGCCGCAAATCATGCGTAGAGGGCACATCGAAAACCACCTGTCCATCACGGACAAAGGTGAAACGCAATTCCGGGAAAGCCAGGGCGTGCAACCTCACCTGGTGTTCCACATGGCCAGCTTCCGTTTCATCGCTCTTCAGAAATTTACGGCGCACGGGGGTGTTGAAGAAGAGGTTGCTGACGCTGATTTCCGTGCCGGGAGCACAGCCCGCATTCATCAGCGGATTTTCCTCGCCGCCTTCACAGCTCAGCGTCCACCCCTCTACCTCTGCCGCCCGGCGGGTGGTGAGGGTAAGGTGCGAAACAGACGCTATGCTGGGCAGAGCCTCCCCTCGGAAGCCGAGATGCCGGATGGCAAAAAGATCTTCCACCTGCACGAGTTTGCTGGTTGCATGGCGGCGCAGACACAGGGCTGCATCCTCGCGGCTCATACCACAGCCGTCATCTGTCACTTTGATGAGGGACACACCACCCCGGCGGATTTCAACCCGCACGCTGCGGGCACCGGCATCAATGCTGTTCTCCACCAGTTCCTTGACAACGGAAGCAGGACGCTCCACCACCTCACCGGCCGCCACCTGGCTGGCCAGGATGTCACTCATAAGGTGGATGTTCTGCTGCGGCGTTTCTGTCATGGTCGGGGTCAATTTACCACGTTGGCGGCATGGCGTCAACTCAACAATCCGGTCAATTCCGGGTCTGCTGACACAGAAAGACGCGCAGATTTCTCGCCAATGCGCCCATTCTGTTGTAGCCTTGTGGCGTGAAAAAGTGCCAGATATGCGGCAAACGCGCCTCGATGTTCCTGACGCAGATTGTAAACGGGCAAGTTTCTGAGCTTGCCCTGTGCGAAGCGTGCGCCCGCGCCAAGGGGCTTTTTGACCCGCAATCTCTCACTTTTGCCGAGAAATTCTTCCCGGAGGAATTCCGCAACCGTCTTGATAAGCTGGTGAGAGAGCTCACATCCAGCGAGCCGGAATCCCCCCCTGCCCCGAGTTACGGCTCCATGACCTGCTGCCCGGTATGCGGGTTCATGCTGGAGGATTACCGCCGCACAGGGCACCTGGGCTGCCCGGATTGCTACACGGTTTTCGCCCGGGAGCTGGATCCGTCTGCCGAGATAGACACGGCAGATATGGATGAATCACCCGCAGTGCAGCGCGCCCGCCTGAAGAATGAACTACAACAGGCGATTGAACGCGAGGATTATGAACGCGCGGCCAGGCTGCGCGACCAGATTAACGCCTTGCCCGACTCTGAAGCATGAAGCCTGAATCCCTGCTCAAGAACAAGCTGAACTGGGAACCCGGTCGTAACACAACGAACGGGGTGGTCATCGGCAGCATTGTCCGCATGGTTCGTAACCTGCCGGATTATCCATTTCCCGGTTGGAGTACCCGGAAGGGCCGTCAGGCTGTGGCAGATGTTCTTCTGCCGGCCATCAAGGAAATCCGCGGGTACAAGAATGCCGTCTGTGCCGAAATGAACGAGCTGACCTACGGCATCCGCCGTGCGCTGCTCACCCGCAAACAGCTCACCCCCTGCATGGCCGCCCGCCAGGATGGCTGCTTTGTCGTCATTCCCCAGAAACGCCCGGTCTGCATCATGGTGAACGAGGAGGAACACCTTGTCATCCACACCTTCCGCAACGGTCTTGACTTTGATTCCGGGATGAATGAACTGCTCAACCTGGACGAAGAACTCCAGAGCAAGCTGGAGTTTGCCTATACCCCGCTGAACGGCTACCTGACCAGTATTCCCTCCGAGGCAGGCGATGGTCTGCAGCTCTATTGCCTGCTGCATTTGCCGGGTCTCTCCATCGCCAACATGATGAACCAGGTCACCAAGGCGCTCGAAAAGCTCCATGTGAGCATTTCGCCTTATTTCTCTGACTCGCAGGATGACACAGGCCACCTCTTCGTCCTCTTCTCCATTCCCGGGCCGGAGGACAGTATCGAGGAAATACAGGAAGGCTTCTCCGATGTAGTCCGGCACCTGGTACACCGCGAACAACAGGTGCGCCAGAAGCTGCTGGGTGCCCCCGGTCTCTTCCTTCAGGATGCCATAGGCCGCGCCTATGGTCTGCTTAACACCTGCCGCCGCCTCAGCATCAAAGAACTGCGCGATGCGGCATCCCTGCTCCGACTGGGTACGCTGCTGAAGCTCATCTGCTGGCAGGAGGAGGAGCACGACATCCTTGTTGCACTCAACAACTTTGTGCTGGACCAAGCCACCATCACCGCGCTGGCAGAAGAAAAGGGAGACCCCTCACTCTGCCTGCGCCGCGCCACAGCCGCCCGCGATTTCCTTAACAACCACCCTCACCATTTTTCTGATACCGCAGTATGAATAACAATTTCACTCCCCGCGCTCAACAGGTTCTCAATATTGCCCGCCGTGAAGCCGATCGTTTCCACCACAATTACATTGGTGCAGAACACGTCCTGCTCGGTCTGCTCAAGCTCGGACAAGGCGTTGCCATCAGCGTCATGGAAAATGCCGGCGTCGATATCGCAGACCTCACGCTGAAGATTGAGCAGAGCATTGTACCTGGTTCCGCCTCTACCGAAGGCAACCTCCCCTATACACCCCGGGTGCGTAAAATCCTCATCCAGGCAGGTGAGGAAGCAAAAAAACTGCGCCACACCTACGTGGGAACCGAGCATTTGCTTCTGGCTATGCTGCGCGATGAGGATGGGCTTGCCTGGCACAGCCTCATGTCCACCGGCATGACATACGACACAGTACGCCGTGGCGTGATGGAGGAAATCAACCCGGGGTTCAGCGTGGATTCCGGCTCGGGTTCCCCTGCGGATGACCAGCCTGCAGATGGCCCGCACCGCCACCGGCACGAGGAGGAGGAGGAAGAGGACAGCAACGCTTTCCTGCATCGCCAGACCGCTGGTAACAACGCGGCTTCCTACAACAGCAATTCCAAGACCCCTGCCCTGAGCGCTTTTGGCCGCGATCTCACGGCCAAGGCCGCAGCGGGTGAGATGGACCCAGTCATCGGCCGCCAGCAGGAGCTGGAACGCGTGATTCAGATTCTGTGCCGCCGCACCAAGAACAACCCCGTTCTGCTGGGCGAGGCCGGCGTGGGTAAAACAGCCATTGTGGAGGGGCTTGCCCAGCAGATTGCTACGGGTGATGTACCGGAATTCCTGATTGGCAAACGCCTTATTTCCCTGGATATGGCGCTCATGGTGGCTGGTACCAAATACCGCGGGCAGTTCGAGGAACGCCTCAAGGCGGTCATGGATGAAATCCGCAAGGAAAAAAACATCATTCTCTTCATTGATGAAATTCATACTCTCATCGGCGCCGGTTCTGCCGAGGGTACGATGGATGCCTCCAACATCATCAAGCCTGCGCTTTCCCGCGGTGAGATGCAGGCCATCGGCGCTACCACGCTCAACGAATACCGTAAGCACATCGAGAAAGATGCAGCCTTTGAACGCCGTTTCCAGCAGGTGCAGGTGAATGAGCCCAGCGTGGAGGATACCCTGCAGATTCTCAAGGGTATTGCCCCGCAGTATGAAAAGCACCACCATGTGCATTATACCGAAAAGGCGCTCGAAAGTGCAGCCTATCTCTCCAAACGCTATCTGACCGGGCGTTTCCTGCCTGATAAGGCCATCGACCTCATGGATGAAGCGGGCTCCCGCATGCGTGTATCTATCATGACCCGACCTTCCGACATCAAGAAGGAAGAGAGTGAACTGCGCCGGTTGGAGGCCGCAAAGAAGGAAGCCGTAGATAAGCAGAACTTCGAAACAGCTGCCAGACTGAGGGATTCCATCAGAGACCTGGAGAAGAAAATCGGCCATTCTGTGCAAGACTGGAAGGCGAAGATGGATTCAAGCTTCCTGGAAGTAACGGAAGACGACATCATGGCGGTTGTTTCCAAATGGACGGGTATTCCACTGGCCCGCATGGAGGAAAAGGAGACCGAGAAGCTGCTCCGCATGGAGGAAGAGCTGAAGAGCAAGGTCATCGGGCAGGATATTGCCTGCTCTGCCATCTCACGCGCACTCCGCCGCAGCCGGGCCGATGTTAAAGACCCCCGCCGCCCCATTGGTTCCTTCCTCTTCATGGGGCCAACCGGTGTGGGCAAGACCTACCTGGCCCGCAATCTTGCCGAACTCATGTTCGGCACGGCAGAGGCACTCATTCAGGTGGATATGAGTGAGTACATGGAGAAATTCAGCACCAGCAGGCTCATTGGTTCGCCTCCCGGTTACGTGGGGCACGATGAAGGCGGGCAGCTCACAGAACGCGTGCGACGCCGCCCGTATGCGGTGATTCTCTTCGATGAAGTGGAGAAAGCCCACCCGGATGTCATGAACCTGCTGCTGCAGGTACTGGAAGAAGGCTGCATGACTGACTCGCTGGGCCGCAAGGTGAATTTCAGCAATACCATCATCATTCTCACCTCCAATGTCGGCGCCAGCCTGGCCACCCAGCAGAGCACCATGGGCTTTGGTGCCGTTTCCAGCAAGGAGGACGACTACGACAGCATGAAGGAGAAAATTACGGAAGCCGCTAAAAAGCACTTCCGCCCGGAATTCATCAACCGCTTTGATGAACTCATTGTCTTCCGCATGCTTGACCGCCCGGATCTGGAGAAAATTGTGGAACTTGAGGCCCGGAAACTCATCCTCCGCCTGGCCGAGAAGCAGATTTCACTCACACTCTCGCCAGAGGTCATCAGCATGCTGGTGGACAAGGGATACGACCCGCAGTATGGTGCCCGCCCCATGCGCCGCGCCATTGAACGCCTGCTCGAGGACCCCATTGCAGAAGCCATTCTGCGCGGCGAGCTGGCGGCGGGGTGCATGAGCCGAGCCATCTGCCCGGAAGGCACCAGCAACATCGACTTCACCGAGGATTCTCCGAAGCCGGCCCCGAAAAAACGGGCGAGCAGAAAGAAGAAGGATTCATGAATGAAAAAGGCGGGCTGTAACAAGCCCGCCTTTTTTCAGCTCAGCGCACCCATTTGCCGGCACCGGCAGGCAGCTTACCCTGGCCCACAGGCTGGTAACGGGTGGATTCGAGGTTACCCCAGAGACCCACATTAAAGGCCTTGCGCCAGAAACGGCTCATGCTGCGCCCGGTATAGCAGCCGTAGCTCCAGCATTCCGCATTGGGGTCAAACACCTCCGGGTTGATTTTTGTTGCAAGGTCTTTTTCATGTATCCAGGCGGTAGAGGCCGCCATGATGTCATTGCTGTAATCAAGCATGAAAGCATGCGGATTGCTATGGCCGAAATAGAAGAAAGCAGTAATGCGGTCCTTCTTGTTCCGAGGGGCGCTGTTAATGGCAGCGTAGGCCTCATCTGCCGAATCCACAAACTTGAAACGGATTTTACGGTTGGAGGCGGTTTCGCGGATGCGGGAAACGTAGTCAATCTGGTTTTCCCTTCCCCGGGAGATGTAGGACGGACGATACACAATCCAGAGTATATCCTTATCCGGATTACGCGCAAGAGCGCCATCTATGTATACGGTGGATGCGCGTACAAAATTGGCCCACCAGTTATCATGCGCGGCAGGACCACGGAAATTCTCCCATGAACGCAGGGCCACCCCGCCGCAGAGCACGACTTCCACCGCCTGAGCCACGGAACACAGCAGGACAGACAGCAGGATATTACGCAGCATTTTCATCATTGCGGGCTCGAGAATAACGCAATCCTGTTCCTGTGTCAAGACTGCCTGAAAGGACTATGCGTCAGCTGCGCGAAAAGGCTTGATTTCAGGGGAGAATAGGAGTAGAATCGCCGCCGTCATGACTGAATTGCCCAAGGCTTACGAACCGACCTTAGTTGAAGAAAAATGGCAGACCCGCTGGATATCAGAGGGTTGCTTCCACGCAGACCCTCATTCTGACAAGCCTGCGTACAGCATTGTCATTCCCCCGCCCAATGTCACAGGTGTGCTGCACATGGGGCATGTGCTCAACAACACAATTCAGGATATTCTGGCCCGCCGCGCCCGCCAGGAAGGCAAGGAGGTTCTCTGGCTGCCCGGCACAGACCACGCAGGCATTGCCACCCAGGCCCGTGTGGAAAAGGAACTGGCCAGGGAAACCCCTCCCCGCACTCGTTTCGATGTAGGCCGTAAGGCTTTTGTGGACATGGTGTGGGACTGGAAGGAAAAACACGGCGGCATCATCATTAAGCAGCTCAAGAAGCTGGGCTGCTCCTGCGACTGGGAACGCGAGCGCTTCACCATGGACGATGTGTATGCCCCGGAGGTAGCACGCGTCTTCACCGAACTCTTCAAGGAAGGCCTCATTTACCGTGGTCATCGTATGGTGAACTGGGACCCGGTGCTGCTCACCGCCCTTTCTGACGAAGAGGTAATCATGACACCCTCCAAGAGCAAGCTTTATACCATCCGCTACAAACTGGCAGACGGCAGCGGCCAGCTGCTCGTCTCCACCACTCGCCCGGAAACTATCATGGCCGACGTTGCCGTGGCAGTGAACCCGAAAGACCCGCGATTCGCCCACCTTATCGGCAAGACAGTCATCCGCCCGCTCTGCGATGCGGAAATCCCGATTATTGCTGATGATCATGTGGAAATCGACTTCGGTACAGGCGCGCTGAAGATTACCCCCGCCCACGACCGTACTGACTTTGAGGTGGGCATGAAGAACAACCTCGAAATCATCGACGTTCTCACCGCCGATGGTCACATCAACTGCCCCGGATGCCCTGAACTGCACGGGCTGGACCGCTTTGTGGCCCGCGAAAAGTCCATTGAGCTCATTGAAGCCAAGGGGCTGCTGGAAAAGGTGGAGGACTACGAGAACAATGTGGGTATCTCCCAGCGTTCCGACGTGCCGATTGAACCCCGCCTGAGCATGCAGTGGTTCCTCAAATATCCCTGTGTCAAGGAAGCAGCTGATGCCGTGGCCAATGGCGACATCGTATTCCGCCCTGCCCATTGGGGCAAGACCTACGCCCACTGGCTCGAAGGTATCCAGGACTGGTGCATTTCCCGCCAGCTGTGGTGGGGACACCGCATTCCGGTATGGTACAAGAAAGACAAGGCTGCAGAGCTTCAGGCTGCCACCAAGCTGGATGCCGAAGACGCCGCCGCCGGTGACATCTACGTGGGCGTGGAGCCCCCCGCCGACCCGGAAAACTGGGTACAGGACGAAGACGCTCTTGACACCTGGTTCAGCAGCTGGCTGTGGCCTTTCTCCACCATGGACAAGGACTGTCTGGCCAAGTTCTACCCGACCAGCGACCTCGTAACCGGCCCGGACATCATCTTCTTCTGGGTGGCCCGCATGATTATGGCCGGCTACCGCTTTGCCGGCGGCAAGCCCTTCGGCAATGTATTCTTCACCTCCATTGTGCGTGACCTGCAGGGCCGAAAGATGAGTAAGAGCCTGGGTAACAGCCCTGATCCTCTCGACCTCATTGCCAGATACGGAGCCGACGGCCTGCGCTTCGGCCTGATGCGAATCGCCCCCACCGGCACCGATGTGAAGTTCGACGAAAAACAGATTGAAGAAGGCAAGAACTTTGCCAACAAGCTGTACAACGCCGCCCGCTTCCGCATGATGCAGGGAGCTGCCACCACCGAGCCCGCACCCAAATTCACGGCTGTTCATATTGATATTCTCTCCAAGCTCAAGGAACTGCACACTACTGTGGCAGAGGGTCTCGGCAAGTACGAATTCAACACCTATACGCAGGCTCTCTATTCCTTCTTCTGGAATGAATACTGCTCCCTGTTCCTCGAGGCCGTGAAGAACGACCTGCGCGACGGCGACCCCGCCGTGAAGAACGCCACGCTCTTCACCATGGATACCGTGCTGCGCCACTACCTGGCACTGCTTGCGCCCATCATGCCGCACATTACAGAAGAACTCTGGGCAAGCCTCGGCTTTGCCAAGGATGGGCAGCCGCTGATGAGCACCACGCTGCCGAACGCAGACTCCCTGCTCGCCGGGCTGGACAACACAGAAATCTCCAAGGCCAGGGCCACAGCCTCTGCGCTGTACGACACAGCCAACAAGGCCCGTAACCTGAAGGCCGAATACAACCTGGCAACGAACCGCAAAGTTAAGTTTGTACTCAAGCCTGCCGGTATTCCTGTGAATGCCGACCTTGCCGACCGCCTTGCCCTTCTTGCCGGAGCCCAGGCTGCAGAGCTGAACCCGGATTACGATGCCCCCAAGGGTACACCTACGGCGCTTACGCCGCTGGGTGAACTCTTCCTGCCGCTGGAAGGCCTTGTGGATGTTGAGGCCGAACGGGCCCGCATCTCGAAGGAGCTGGAAAAGATGAGCAAGGAGATTGCCAAGAGCAAAGCCAAGCTGGGCAATGCCTCGTTTGTAGACCGCGCACCTGCCGCCGTGGTGGAGCAGGAGCGGGCCCGACTCTCCGAATGGGAATCCAGAACGGCCCAGCTTGAAGCCATGCTGAACGCCCTGAGCTGACCCCCTGATTTCACCTGCAATGGAACCTGACCCGTTTACAAAACTCACACCTCAGGAAATTGAGGAACTCTCGCTGTGCGGCATTACATCTGCGGCACAAATGGCCACAACAGATCCACAGGATGTCCTGGAAGACCTGAAAAAAGCCCAGCGCTTTTTCCCGGGCAAGAACTTCACCTTGAACAGCACCAAGCTGCATGCCATTTATGACCTGTGCAGACCAGCGCTGAACGTAGATGAGGATTCAGAGTCCGACTCTGCTCTGAAGATTGAGAATGTGGGGCCGACGACCCGTTTCCGCACCGGGCGCAGACCAAAGGAGCAGGTTAAGGAGGAACGCAGACTCAAGAAGTACCACCAGAAAAAGATTATGCACAGCCCCGTGTGCACCAATCATCCCGTTCTGGCCATCTTTGCCTCCTTTGGCACACTTCTGCTGGCTATTCCCGCAGTATCCATCGTGATGATTCCCATCCTGATGCTTACCAACAACCTGCCGGATATTCCGCTGCCCATTCTGGCGGGCTCGCTCATCATTGCGCCCTGCTTGCCGTATCTCTTCATCTCCCGCGCCGCCACCTGCCCGGTGTGCCATATGCGGCTCTTCACTTTCAGAGACTATGCCCGCAACCGAGCCGCCAACTACCTGCCGGGCCTGGGATACAACGTAGCCACCGCGCTCTACATCATTTTCTGCCTCCGTTACAACTGCCCGGGGTGTGGTACACCGGTCAAACTTTTCGGTAAGCACCGCGGGCGTCACATCCACCACTGATTCTTTCTGCCGGTCATGAAAAAAGTCCTGCTCTGCCTACTGCTCTGCCTGAGTCTGCATGGAGTTTCTGCCACGGAAGCTCCGGACAACCATGCCGACATGGCCAGAGCGATTCTTTCTTTCCTTTCGCGCACCGAATTGTGCCTCAACTCCTGCCGCAATGCAGAATCCGCACAGGCAGCCATTCCCCAGCTCAAAGAACTCAAGGCCGAATGCGACGCGCTTGCAGAGGCCCAGCGCAAACTCCCGGAACCGACGGTTCAGGATTACATGGCCGAGCATAAGAACATAGGTTCTTTCAATACCATCTGGAAAGCCATTCGCGACCATATTGAACGCATGGAGGAGGAGAAAATCATGACCCCCGAAATGCGCGAAATCCTGTTTATCGCGCCTCCCTCCGGGCAGCAGTGATACACCAGCCCCTTGTTGGGAAAACTTTTTTGTTTTTCAGAATCACAACATATTGTATACCGCTGCCGCAAACTGTACCACATCGGCACAGTCAATTCTAACGCTTAGGATGAGCTGAAATTTTGGGCTTGCAAAAATTACGCAAAGCCGTAATATCTACGACGAACAGCCCCTCTTTCCACGATGAGCAGACAGACTTACACCTCCACCGAATCGCAGCACGAACAGGATGTACAACACCTGACAGATTTCGTACTCTTTTCCCAACGCAGCTGCATTTTGCGACTCTCCCCGGAACTGACCAAGGGCAAAGTTTCCTTCCCCCAGTTCTTCCTGCTGGCCTACCTGGCAGAAGAAGAATGCCTCTCCATGAGCAACATTGCCAAGATGATGGGGCACTCCACAGCTGCAGCCACCGGCATGGTGGACAAGCTGCAGGAACTCGGTCACCTGAAGCGCTATACCGCCGCCGCTGACCGCCGCAAGATTATGGTTCGCATTACCGACCAGGGGCGCGAACTGGTCAATCAGATGCGTAACAACATTGCCGCAGACCTGGCCCAGATGATGGCGCGAGAGGACACCACCACCCCCATGGGCTCAGCCCGCCGTGTCATTTCCCGCCGCACCTCTGCCGCCCGTAAGAACATGGCATAACCATCCCTATATTCCACTCATGAACTGCTACGCCCCAGAATACCTGAATGTTCTCAATGCCTTCCCCGAGAACTTTGCACGCTTCATCACCCGCATCCCCGGGATTGCCACCACGACCGACCGCAACGCTGTCATTGCTGCACTGACCCCCGCCCACGAAGCGGTGCTGGCAGAAGGCGGCATTGCTCCCAAGATGCTGCGCCGCGCCCAACAGGTACATGGTAACAAGGTAGCCCTTGTGGGCGATATTGGTTGTTCCTACCCCGTGGAGGGAGTAGATGGTCTCTTCTGCGGAGGCAAGGCTGACTGCTGTCTGGGTATCTATGTGGCAGACTGTGCCGCCATCTGGATTTACGACCCCGTGACCCAGAGCCGCGCGCTGGTGCATTCCGGCAAGCTGGGCACCCAGCAGAACATCGCCGGCGTCACCCTTGAATCAATGCGTAAGATTCTGGGCGTGAATGCAGCTGACTGCATTGCCGTCATTTCCCCCTGCATCCGGCCTCCGCACTATGAGGTGGACATTGTTACCATGATAAAACAGGAGCTTGAGGACGCAGGCGTGCAGCCGCAGAACATCATTGATAGTGGTCTTGATACTGCCGCAGACCTGGACACCTTCTATTCCTACCGCATCGAAAAGGGCAATACCGGGCGCATGCTCGCCCTCTTCGGGCGTAATCCGAAGTCTTCTGCCGAGTAAATGCAGAAACAGAAACAAGCCCTGCGCCGGGAGGTACTGCAGCGTCTCAGAACCGCTGCCGCAGCCGACCCGGCGCAGCTGCGTTCTGCCCGGCTGCGGCAGAAATTATCGTCCCTGCTCGATACCCCGGCAAAAAATGTAGGCATCTATGCCCCCCTGCCGCATGAGGTGAACCTGCTCCCTCTGCTGCAGGAATTTCCGCAACACCGCTATGCCTTTCCCCTCTGCTGTGCGGAGCACAGATTGAGTTTTCGTCACGTCCGCTCTCTTTCTGCGGAACTGAAACCCGGGGCAATGGGTATACCCGCCCCGGTTGCAGGCACACCTGAAATCGCCCCGTCGGAAATAGACATACTCATTGTACCCGGAGTAGCATTCACCCTGCGAGGAGAACGCCTGGGCTATGGCGGCGGATACTATGACCGCTATATACCGCTCTGCAGCCAGGCGCAGATTCTTGCCCTGGCTTTTCCGGAACAGATAGTCGAGGAATTGCCAACAGAGGGACACGATTTGTGCATTCCCGGCATTGTCACCCTTTGTTGACTGGAATTACGCTTTTCATCGCGGGTGTCATGTGTTAGCATATCGGCATGCCAAGCGTGCTGATCAAGACATACGGGTGCCAGATGAATGAACGCGACTCTGAACAGGTTGCGAGCATGTTTCTGGCCGGTGGGTACGAACTGACAAAGGATGAGGCCCAGGCCGATGTCATTCTCATCAATACCTGCTCCGTACGCGAAAAGGCAGAACTGAAAGCCCTGGGTAAAATGGGACTTCTCTGCGCCCGCCCCACCGCCAAACCCTGGGTGGTGTACGGATTTATGGGGTGCATGTGCCAGAGCCGTGCGGCTTCTCTTTTCCGCGATATTCCACGGCTGGATATCGTGACTGGCACCCAGCAGTACCACAATGTCTACAGACTCTGTAATCGCCTGCTCCGCAGTCGCATGGGGCAACCAGACTTCGAACCCATCCGCCGGGGCGCGCACATCTGCGCCACCCAGCAGGAAGAGGGCTTCCAGAACGAAATCCGCGACCACCTGCCCCCCTCCGGCAACTGCACAGCATTCGTCTCCATCATGCAGGGGTGCGAAATGCGCTGTTCCTACTGCATTGTACCCAGCACCCGCGGCTCTGAATGCAGCCGCCCGGAAGCAGACATCCTGCAGGAAGTACGGGAACTTGTTGACCGTGGCATTAAGGAAGTCACCCTGCTGGGGCAGATTGTGAACCGTTATGGCAAGGATGAACCGGTCATCAATAGCCGGGGAGCCTTTGTGCGGCTGCTTGAGAAACTCAACGACATGGACGGACTTGAGCGCATCCGCTTCACCAGCCCGCACCCCATTGGTTTCCGTCAGGATCTGGTGAACGCCTACACCTACCTGCCCAAACTGTGCAGCCATATCCACTTCCCCATGCAGAGCGGCAGCGACCGCATCCTGCAGCTCATGCGCCGCCCTTACAAGAACGAAAAATACCTGCGCCTCTGCGAATCCATGCGCGAGGCACGCCCCGACCTGGCCATCACCACCGATATCATTGTGGGCTTCCCGGGCGAAACTCACGAGGATTACCTTGAAACCAAGGCCGCCGTGGAGCGCATCCAGTTTGACAACGCCTTCGTATTCCAGTATTCCCCGCGCCGTGACACCGTGGCCGCTGTCATGGAGAACCAGATTTGCCTGCGGGTTAAGGAAGAACGCAACCACGACCTGCTTGAAACCGTGAACCGCATTGCCGTAGCCCGCAACCAGGCACTCGTGGGCACCGACCAGGTCATTCTGGTGGAAGGTCCCAGCAAGAACAACCCGGACCGCCTGCAAGGCCGCACTTCGCAGAATAAGCCGGTTATCATTTCCGGCGGTACGGCAGAGGTGGGCACCCTCGCTCCCATCCGTATCACAGAATGCACAGGATTCACCCTGTATGGGGATGTAAAATGAAGAATCTGGCCGTAGTTCTGTTGTTCTTATTTTCTCCGGTTCTGGCCAGAGATTTTCCGTGGAGCAACGGCGTGCCGGCCAGCATAAGGGAAGCCTCCGTTCTGCCGGACAGGGTGCTGGATGAAGCTCCCTGCAACTGGAGGCCCGTTCTTACCCCTATTGTCCGCCCCATGGTCAGCCAATGCACCACGGCGGCAGAAGCCGTACGCCGCCTGGCCTCCGGCCTCAGCAGCAGAACCGGAGTCCATTATTCCACCGCAAGGCGCAAACACAACATGAATGCGCTTGAAGCCCTCGAGGAGAAAAAGGTATCATGCACCGGGCAGAGCATCCTGCTTGTCTGCGCCCTGCGTGCAGTTGACATTCCCGCCAGGGCGGTCGGGGTTCTTACCTGGAACCACATTGAAGGCAATCATACATGGGTGGAAGCGTGGTTCGACGGCCAGTGGCACATGATTGAATTCAACGAACAGGATTTCAACACCCCCTGGGTCATGGAAAACATCGGTATGCTCGATACGCGGCACCCCTTCCAGCGCATCCGTGCAGCCACCCCAACAGGCAGCACTTCCTGGGTGCCTGATTCAAATATCCGCATCTTCAACAACATGATGATACCAGCGGAAGATGTAACCGACCGCTACCTGGAACTGGCGCGCCGCTGGTATGAACGTTCCGGTGTCCCCGCAGATACCCAGCGCCTGCTCATAGATGCCCGGCCGCGCCGCCTTTCTCCCCCCCAGGTGGAACTGGCAAATGAGCAAGGAAAAGTCATCGGCTCAGCCACCCTGCCTTCAACGCGTGACGACATGCGCTACTTTGCACGCCTGAGTCTGCCACGACAAGGCTCTTACACCCTGCGAATCAAGGGTGAAAGCGAGACGCTCCGCATTCAGGCCACCCACGCACCAGTCCGCATCCTGCGACTTACTTATTGAGCGTTATAGAGTTTTTTCTCCAGGGCTACGGCAGCAGCGGCCATTTCAGCCTTATGCTTGCTCTGCCCCACGGCTTCACCCAGTTCCAGCTCATTCCACAACACACGGGCCCGGAACGGACCGGCGGGCTTGCCCTCATCCACCAGCTCAATGATATACTTCGGGCCCTGCCCGTTGATAGCCTGGAGCGCTTCCAGCAAATCTCCCTTGTAATTAACAGAAATGAGCTTTTCAGCCCTATCAAGGCTCTCCTGCATCAGATGCAGCGATACCTTGCGGGCAGCATTGTAGTTGGAATCCATCATCACCGCGCCAATCACGCTTTCAAAGGTGTTGGCAAGAATGGAAAGCGCTGTTCGGCCGCCGGTTTTCTCTAACTGTGGACTCATCTGCATCTGCTCACCCCAGCCCAGCCTGCCGCAGAGCTCAGCCAGGTGGGCACGGCTTACAATAGCAGAGCGCATCTTGGTCAGCAGCCCTTCGTCTGCCTTGGGGTAGCGGGCAAAGAGCTCGCGGCTGACCACCAGCTCCAGCACAGCATCGCCCAGGAACTCCAGGCGCTCATAATTCAGGTTGGTGCTACGCTTCTGGTCAGAACTCGGGTGTGTAAGGGCTTGCTTCAGCCATGTTTCATCTGTAAACACATAATTCAGGCTCTTTTCAACCGCGGCTCTATCCATGCGCAGCATTCTATCACACATTCCTCACCTTGGCTAGCGTTATTGCCGCCATTCACTCTGTCATGCCCCCGATTTCGCTTGATTTGCGGGCATTTTGGGAGTAGAATCGCGCGCATGACCACAGAGGAGAAAAAAGACTTCATCCGCGACATGGTAGCCAGAGACCTGGCCGAGGGTTTCTGCGAGGTACCGATTACCCGTTTCCCCCCAGAGCCGAACGGGTATCTGCATATCGGCCACGCCAAGGCCATTTGTCTGGATTTCGGTCTTGCCAAGGAATATGCCCACCTCGGGGCGGTGTGTCACCTGCGTTTCGACGACACCAACCCCTGCAAGGAAGACATCGAGTTCGTCAACTCCATCCAGGAAGACATTCACTGGCTCGGATTCGACTGGGGTGAGCACCTGTACTGGGCTTCCAACATTTTTGATTTCTACTACGACTGCGCCGTGCATCTCATCAAGAATGGTCTGGCCTACGTGGACCTGCAAGACAGAGAAACGATGCGTCAGCAGCGTGGCAATCTGGTCACTCCCGGCGTGGAATCTCCCTACCGCAATACCTCGGTAGAGGAAAACCTGGCTCTCTTTGAGGCAATGAAGCGCGGTGATTATGCCGAGGGTGCCGCTGTTCTGCGTGCCAGAATTGACATGGCCAGCAGCAACATGAACATGCGCGACCCGGTGATTTACCGCATCTCCTACGACCATCACCACAACACGGGCAACACCTGGTGCATCTACCCGATGTACGACTTTGCCCACCCGCTTGAAGATGCTTACGAACACATCACCCATTCCCTCTGCACGCTCGAGTTCGAGAACCATCGCCCTCTCTACGAATGGGTTATCGACAACTGCCCCGTGCCCGCCAGGCCGAAGCAGCGCGAGTTCTCCCGCCTGAACATCACCTACACCGTGATGAGCAAGCGTAAGCTGCGCCAGATGGTGGAGGAAGGCTACGTGGCCGGTTGGGACGACCCCCGCATGCCCACCATCTGTGGTATGCGCCGCCGCGGTTACCCCGCCAAGGCCATTGTGGACTTCTGCGAAGGTGTGGGCATCACCAAGTTCAACGGCAACACCGACGTAGCCCGCCTGGAGAATGCCGTGCGTAACGAGCTGAATGCCGAGGCCGAGCGCCGCATGGCTGTGCTCAAGCCGCTCAAGCTTGTGCTCACCAACGTGCCCGATGACTTCGAGGAAGAGGTTGAAGTGGTCATCAACCCCGAGAAGCCGGAACTGGGCAACCGCAAGCTCATCCTCACCAGAGAGGTGTGGATTGAGCAGGAAGACTTCATGGTTGAGCCGCCCAAGAAGTACAAGCGTCTTTCTCCTGGTGCCTGCGTGCGCCTGCGCGGTGGCTATTGCATGATTTGCACCGGCTACACCGCCGATGCCGAGGGCAACGTGACCGAGGTTCAGGCCGAAATCATCCCCGGCACGGTAGGTTCCAACCCGCCGGAGGGCATCAAGTGCAAGGGTGCCATCCACTGGGTTTCTGCCAAGTACGGCGTGAAGGCCGAAGTGCGTCTCTACGACCGCCTGTTCAAGGATGAAGCCCCCGATGCCAATGAAGAAGGCTTCCTGGCCTCCCTGAATGCCGATTCCCTCACCGTGCTCAAGGATGCCGTAGTGGAGCCCGCTCTGGCCGGCGCCCCTGCGGAATTCCTCTGCCAGTTCGAGCGCACTGGCTACTTCGTGGCCGACCGCTACGACCATAGTGCAGAGCACCCCGTGTTCAACCGGTCGGTCGGCCTGCGTGATTCCTGGGCCAAGATGAACAAGTAACCAAGGCAATATGAAGCACATCGAATTCACCGCCACCAACGGCTCATTCGACATCAACGATTTCATCAATCGTTGCGATGCCGCCACTATGGGCGAGGAATTGCCCCCTGCTCCGGCACCTGAGCCGGAAGCTCCTGCGGCGGTACTTCCCTGCTCCGTGCCTGTGGCCGACGGCGTGGATCCCATCGTGTACTCTCCGTTGGAAGAGGTTCTCGAGGACCTGCGTATGGGTAAACTCATCCTCATGACGGATGACCCCCAGCGCGAAAACGAAGCGGATCTCGTCTGCGCCGGCCAGTTTGCCACACCGCAGAATATCAACTTCATGGCCACGCATGCCCGCGGGCTCATCTGTGTACCCATGGCTCCTGAGCGGGTTGATGCCCTCGGTCTGCCCATGCAGGCCCAGCACAACACGGAAAAGCACCACACCGCTTTCACGGTGAGCGTGGATGCCAAGGAAGGCACCACCACAGGCATCAGCGCGTTCGAGCGCTCCATCACCACCATGAAGCTAGCCGAGCCCAGAGCTACGCTCGATGACTTCGTGCAGCCCGGCCACTGCTTCCCGCTGCGTGCGGTGGAGGGCGGTGTTATCCGCCGTGCCGGGCATACAGAAGGCACTGTAGATATGATGCGTATCGCAGGGCTCGAACCCGTTGGCGTATGCTGCGAAATCATGAAGGAAGATGGCACCATGGCCCGCCTGGGCGAACTGGGGTCCTTCCAGAAGAAGTATGGGCTCAAGGCCTGCTCCCTGGCTCAGATTATCGAACATCGCCAGCATACTGAAACGCTCGTCATCCGCGAGGAAGTGGTCAAGCTTCCCACAGATTATGGTGATTTCGACTGCTATTCCTACCACTCCAAGGTTGATGGCCAGACCCACCTGGCCCTGGTGCATGGCCCGATTGACCCGGAGAAACCAATTCTCTGCCGGGTACACAGCGAATGCCTTACGGGCGATGTCTTTGCCAGCCGCCGCTGCGACTGCGGCAGCCAGCTGCACGCCGCCATGCGCCGCGTCTCTCAGGAGGGAGGTATCATCCTCTACCTGCGCCAGGAAGGCCGAGGCATCGGTCTTTCAGCCAAGCTGCATGCCTATAAGCTCCAGGAACAGGGCTACGATACAGTGGATGCCAACATCAAGCTCGGTTTCGCCCCCGACCTGCGCGACTACGGCGTGGGCGCCCAGATTCTGCGCGACCTCGGAGTGCGCCACCTGCGCCTGCTGACCAACAACCCGCTCAAAATTCAGGGACTTTCAGGCCATGGTCTGGATGTGGTCGAGCATGTGGCCATATCCATACCGGCCCATGAGGACAACCAGCACTATCTGGATACCAAGCGGGACCGCATGGGGCACCTCATCTGATGAAAATGGAATAAGGCGCGGCATTCCGCGCCTTTTCTACAGTGTACTGACGCCATTTTTAGCATTTATGGCACAATCCAATGTTCCGCAAATCTGAATTCTGCGGTACAATGCGAAAAAGCACTTAAGAACCATATGTCAGACCCGAACAAACAGCCCAACAAATTACCCACACCGGGAGGCAACACCAACTGGGGTGCCATGATTCTGATGCTTATCATCCTGGCTATCCTCATGGTGGCATTCGTGTTCGATGGCGCCTTTGCCTCACCCGGTCGCAACATTACACTCGATCAGTTCCGGCAGGATTACAAAGCCGGCAAGGTTGTGCTTCACCAGCCCAAGGATTTTCCGATTGATGTAACGCTGGAATCCAACTCTGTCGAAGGTGTCATTACTGCCTACGAATACAGGAACACCCCGAAATACGGCAAAGCAGCCTTCTACATGCCCTTTACGGAATCAGACGATATCCGCGCCCTGTGCAACCGATTCGGCATCACGACCACGCGCGTGGACTCCGCCCCGCAGGAGCTGCAGGGAGACCGCATCTGGTCCACCGATGACTTTGCCCGCATGGGGGCCGAAGGCCGCATCATCACCACCGGCAACAGCCCGGTCATTTACGAATCTGCCGGTCAGGGCGTAATTGTAGGCGAATACCGCCTGCCCGATACCAGCAAATTGCAGCTCAAGGAACTGGAACCAGTCCGCGTTGAATTCAATGCAGCCTTCCAGGGCGACCAGGTGCGAGAACTGCTGGGTAACCAGGTCCGTTACAGAGTAGAGAGCAACACATGGAGCGTATTCCTCATGAATGTGCTGCCCTTTGCCATCGTACTGCTGCTTTTCTTCTTCTTCTTCCGCGCACAGGGCGGAGGCCCCGGCGGTGCCATGAAGTTTGCCCGCAGCCGCGCCCGGCTTCTTGACCCGACCAAGAATAAAGTTACATTCAAGGATGTGGCCGGCATTTCCGAAGCCAAGGAGGAAGTGTGGGAAATCGTCGAGTTCCTGAGAAATCCCCAGAAATTCCGCAATCTCGGCGGCACAATCCCCAAGGGGGTGCTCATGGTCGGCCCCCCCGGCACAGGTAAGACCCTGCTGGCACGCGCCATTGCAGGTGAGGCAGGTGTACCTTTCTACACCATATCCGGTTCTGACTTCGTGGAAATGTTTGTGGGCGTGGGTGCCAGCCGTGTGCGCGACATGTTTGCCGAGGCCAAGAAGCATTCTCCGTGCCTTATCTTCATTGACGAGATTGATGCCGTGGGGCGTCACCGTGGTCATGGCGTAGGTGGCGGCCACGATGAGCGTGAACAGACCCTCAATGCCCTTCTGGTGGAAATGGATGGCTTTACCGCCAACGAGAATGTCATCGTCATTGCCGCCACAAACCGCGTGGATGTGCTCGACCCCGCCCTTCTCCGTCCCGGCCGTTTTGACCGCCAGGTCACGGTAAACCTGCCCGATGCCGCCGGCCGTGAGCAGATTCTGCGCGTGCATGCCCGCAAGGTGAAACTGGCTCCCGAGGTAGACCTGGGGCCCATTGCCCGCGCCACCACCGGCTTCTCTGGTGCAGAGCTGGCCAACCTGGTGAACGAGGCTGCCCTCATTGCAGCCCGTCACAACAAGCCCACAGTTCAGCAGAGCGACCTGGAAGAAGCCCGCGAGAAAGTGCGCTGGGGCCGGGAACGCCGCTCGCTTGAAGTATCGGACAAGGAAAAATACATGACCGCCGTGCATGAGGCCGGTCACGCCATCTGCCTGCTCAAGACAGAACTGGCCAAGACGCTGCCGCTGCACAAGGTCACCATCATTCCCCGTGGGCCGGCCCTGGGTGTCACCATGATGCTGCCGCACGAGGACAAACTCAGCGAGCACAAGAGCGAGCTGCAGGACTACATTGTCATGGCCATGGGTGGCCGCAGCGCAGAACTGGTTGTCTTCGGAGATGTTTCCGGAGGGGCCCGGGCTGACATTCACCAGGTCACCAGCATCGCCCGCAAGATGGTGTGTGTATACGGCATGAGCGATAAGCTCGGCCCGATTGAATACGGCTCCAACCACAGCGAGGTATTCCTGGCGCGTGATATTTCCCAGACCACCCGCAATTTCTCGGAACACACGGCTCAGCTCATTGACGAGGAAATCCACCGCATTGTCACCGAGAACAACAATCGTTCCATCACCATTCTCACCGAAAACAAGGAGCGCCTGCTGCTGATTGCGGACAAGCTCATCGAGTTTGAAACACTGAGTGGCAAGCAGGTGGCAGAACTACTCGAGACCGGGGAAATGACAGACCCGCCTGTGCGCCAGCTGCCCCCGCCCATCCCGGAGGATGAGGATGCGCCCACCGACCTCCAGACCCCGGACGATGAGCCCCCTGCTACCGAGGAGGAATCCACGGAATCTCTTGAAGAACCCAGAAAGGAAAACCTTTAACCTACTTACAGAAAGAACCATGATGAACAGCAAACAACTCGCCTTTGCCTGCGCCCAGGTGGCATGCGATGCCAAGGCTTCTGATATCGCCATCTATGACCTGCGCGGCACTTCTTCCATTACGGATTATGCCGTGGTATGCACCGCTACCTCAGTACCACATCTCCGCGCTATCATGGGCGATGTGGATAAGGAAGTGTGGGAAAAATACGAAATCACCCCGGTCTACGCCGAACGCACACCCAATGCATTGTGGTGCGTACTCGACTATATCGACGTAATGCTGCATGTCATGGCCGGTGAAACCCGTGAGTTCTACGAACTCGAAGCCCTCTGGAAGCCAGAGAACCGCATCGAGTGGAACGACGGCGATCAGGCCTGATAGCAGCTACAACTTCACCAGTTTTTCATGCCGCCTCTGCCTGTTGCAGAAGCGGCATTTTGTTAATCCGGTACACAGCAAGCATTATATGGGTCTGCTCCTGCGGTGATGTGGTGACCATGCTTGCGGAAGAGCGCAACCATTTCCCTTTCCAGTGCAGCGTTGAATGGAAGCAAGCCGCGGGTCTGAGCCGTGGGCCGGGCACCATGCTGCAGCAGAATATCAAGCATCTCCAGCTTGCCTCGCAGGCGGGCATCCTCAGCCTCCCCCTGCCCGATGCTCATATATTGCATGCTGGCCAGGCAGGCATCCAGCGGCGAGCGGGCACTCTGAGAGGAAGCGCAGCCCGGTTCCTCCCCGGGCATGGCGTTGGGCTGATGCCCCAATGAAAGCAGCCAGCGCAGCATATCGGGAGCAGGAGCATGAGCACCGGCAACAAGCTGAAGCGAAGTGCAGCAGGAGTCAGCTACCATCAGTTCCTGGGGAGGAGCCGGCAGGATATTCTCTGCGACAAGCTTCTGGTAGATTGGCTGGGTTCCGGCATACCGCAACAATATGGCAGCAACACGGGCCGGTTCTAATCGATATCCCCGGCGCAGGAACCAATCAAGCAAGGCTCCGGTATCATCATTGCTCCGCATCAAGGATGCCTCAGCAAGAAGCAGCACATCCTCTGCCGCTATCTCATGAATATCTGCCCCGCGCGCAACGAGCCAATCCATCAACTCGAGCCTCTCAGATACCGGAAGAAGGTCTGACTGCAAATCAGAAGCACACATGGCCTGCTCCAGCAGATAAATGGTTCTTCCTTCCTTGTTCACGGCCTTGAGGGGTGCCCCCTTCTCTACCAGCAGGCGGAAAAGCGGCACATCCTTTTTCTGCAAGGCTAATACAGCAAGATGAGGATCAGCCCCCCGGGCTGATCCCGTCTCGCAGACCTGGTGGAAATCCTCACGCAGAGGTGCCAGCAACTGCCGCGAAATCCGGGACGTCACGAGGGATAGATAGATTTCCTCTTTCCAGCTCAACTGAGGTTCGGCAGATTCGGGGGCATCGGGGAGAGCAACGCCGGCAGCGAGAGACATGAGAACCTCCTGCTCGATATACTCATTCAGAAGTAATGGCGCCTGATTTACGATGTAGTTATCGAACCCCAGAAGTAAGTTAACCTCTGCAGGAGAGAACCCGGCATGAGGAGCGGGAGCGCTACCCCAGCTCCAGCTATACAGCCAGCAATACCCGCCCGCGGCAACAACTGCAAGCGCGCCCAGTATTCCCCCTGATACCCGGCAAAGAATTTTCCTGAATTTCATTTCGTGTAGGCATTGGAAACGAGGGCGGTCTCGCCCTCCTGCACACGCAATATCTCCATCTGCAGGCGGGTGAGTTCCTCGTTGAGGTACACAGGGGTGAGAGGCCTCCATGAGCCCATGCTCTGCATGTGTTCAATCACCCGCATGATATGCAGGGCAAGCGGGCTTTCCATATCCAGAAGCGGAGCTACCAGGCGAGTGGCCGCTGCCAGGTATTTTTTGCTGGCATTACGCGGGCGCGGGCCTGCCAGAGCCATGTTACCGAAACGGAATCCGACATCCATCAGGAAAGTGTTTTCCAAGGCAAAGGGTACAGAATTAATGCGTTCGATATCCAGGTAGATACACACGCGGCAAAGCTGCTGAAGCAAGCCGCATATGACCAAGGAGGGCAGAACCCGGCCATTGCTTACCATCATATCCAGGGGTTCGCCCTTAATGCGTTCCATAGCCAGATGCCATGTACCATCTGACTCAAGCAATTCAAGGGGAGCGGCAATGTTCGGATGCTCCAGCCGGGCCTGCAGACGCGCTGTTTCCACAAAGGCGCGCACTTTCCGGTCATCCTGCATGGCGGCCAGCCGCAGGCTGCGGAGGAGTACCTCGCGGCTCATATTTTTCTGCAAGGCGGCGTAGGTGACCGTATCGGCATCTTCGGATTGAACAGCAGTCAGAATGTACTGCTCGGCGACAACACGCGGCAAACTGTAAGCGGAATAAGGCATTTCTGTAAATAGGAAGAGGGGTGGAATCAGCCGTCATAGCCCAGCTTCAGCACCGGCTTGCCTTCCACGGCATTGTCCCATGCTTCGGCTGGTATGGTGATATCAAGATAATAAACAGGTTCTTCAGGCGTGGACGAGTCATCCTGCACACGCTCCATGGTGACCTCGCAATCCGGCTGCCCGAGGATGGTGGGGTAAACGGCATTGACCTGGTTGGCAGGTATGCTGAGCACATAATCCATGTGCTCCTCTCCGGGGGCTCGATCTGGCAGGAAGAGATAAATATCATCCCATACAACAGAAGCCAGCACTTCTTCCGGCAAATCCAATGCATCTTCCGACAGAGGGCGGCTGTTGTATACGGCTTCTCCGTTCACCTTCATCCAGGCACCGACGCGGCGAAAGACCTCCTCTATTCCCTCAGGAACAGACCCATCAGCCCTGGGACCGATGTTGAGCAGCAGATTGCCACCCTTGGCCGCACATTCCTGCAGCTGGCAGATGATACGGGCCGGGCTCTTGTAGTGCAGATGGTCCTCACGGTGGTAACCCCAGCGGTTTCCGATGGTCATGCAGGCCTCCCAGTCGCGGCCGGGATACCCTTCACGGGGAATCCGCTTCTCCGGGGTAGAGAAATCCCCCTGTGAGAAATCAAGCGCGCTCGAATCAAGGGATGAATCAAACCCACTGAACGCGTACAGACGATTGTTGAAAATGACACCGGGGTTGGCCTGGCGGCAGGTTTCCATGAGTTCCTGAGCCTTCCATGCCTCGCCGGACAGATTGCCCTGTGAGTAATCCCACCACATGATGTCGATAGGCCCGTAATTACGCACAAGCTGGCGCACCTGCTGATGCAGGTATTCCTGATAGGCTGCATGGTTACGGGGAATCTGTTTTTCTTTGAGCATGGCGGCCTGCCCTGCGGGGTAGCACAAATCCGGGCAGATGGTATTGTCGTAATCCTTCTGGTGCCAATCAATCACACTGTGATACAGGCCTACGCGCATGCCGGCAGCTCTGGCAGAATCGGCAAATTCCTTCACGATATCGCGCCCGAGCAGCTTGCCGGAGCAATAGTCGCTATTGGCGGCATCAAACAAGGCAAAGCCCTCGTGATGCTTTGATGTGAGAACCATGTAACGGCAGCCAGCTTCCTTTGCAAGAGCAGCCCATGCCTCGGTGCAGCCAGGTGCCGGGCGAAACAGGGGCAGCGTTTCAGCTGCATACGTGTCTGTATCCAGCCCCAGGTTGCATTGAATCCACTCTCCTCCGCCGGGAACACCCTTGAATTCACCAGCCAGCCCGGAATAGAGGCCATAATGGATGAACATACCGAACTTGGCATCGCGCCACCACTTCATACGGGCATCTCGCGCAGACGAACCCTCCGTCATCTTTGCAGAGGGTGTATCAGCAGGCATTTCCGGAACAGAATCCTGTGCGGCACAGGCCAGCGCACCGGCAGCCAGCGTCAACATTATATCCAGCGCTCTCATACTGGGGAATTTACCAGAGAGTGGGTGTTTTGTCAAACGCATTCAGAGCAGGTATGGCATACAACTCATCCATCTGCATGGCAATTTTGATGCTTGCCAGGTGGGGGCTCTTGTGGTAGCATGCATGCATGTTGCGTGTGCTCCGACTTCTGTTCCTTGTGTCAGCCCTTGTGCTGGCAGTAGCCGGTATGCAGGCTGATGCCGTGGTAATGGCAAAAAAGACACCGGATGGCAAGTGGGCATTTGTTCCCCTGGCCGATGGTTTCGATTTTCCGGTAGGCAAGCCCGACGGCAAAGGATACTACAAATCCCGCGGACTGCGCCTTGCTACCCCCCGCCACCTGGGCGAGGATTGGAATGGCAATGGAGGCGGCAACAGTGATGAGGGCGACCCCGTTTATTCCATCGGTCTGGGGCTGGTGACATACGCAGCAGATGCCCGCGGCCGCTGGGGCAAAGTCGTTATTGTGCGGCATGCCTTCCGCGAACCCAAATCCGGCAAGGTCCTCTGCTGCCAGACGCTGTACGGGCATCTTGACCGCATTGATGTGCGGCTGGGCCAGATTGTTGGCAGGGGCACGCAGGTCGGCACCATTGGCACGAATAACGGCATGTTCCCTGCCCACCTGCATGCAGAGCTTCATTTCAATGTGGATGTGAACTGTGGTCACCAAGGCGTTGCCAAGAACAGCGTCAACTATGGTAACCTGACCGAGTTCATCAAGCACTACCGCCGTCTGCCTGTTGAGAAAAAGTTTGTAAAGCTGCCCATTGGTTCTTTCATTCCCTATAAGAACACTAACGGTCTCTGATGAAAACGTGTCTGTTCGGCGGTTCGTTCGACCCGGTGCATGCGGGACATCTCACCATTGCCGCCGCCGCGCAGCAGATTTGCGGGCTTGATGAGATTATCTTTCTGCCTGCAGCATGCTCGCCTTTCAAGCAAGGCTCAAGCTCGTATTTCTCTGATGCTGAACGCCTGGAGATGCTTCACCTGGCTACAAAGAAATTTCCCTGGGCCAGTGTAAATAAGCTTGATCTGCAGCTTCCCCCACCCAGCTGGAGCTGGAGACTGGCCGAGCATTTTCACCAGGCTCACCCGAAGGATGAGCTTTTCTGGCTCATGGGGACAGATCAATGGGAGCAATTGCACCGCTGGGCCCGCTACGACTATCTCTGCGAGCTGCTCCACTTCATTGTATACCACCGGGAGGAAGTTCCGCAGCCACGCGTGGGCGTACGCAGCACGTTCATCTGCGTCGGAATGCACCCGGCCTCATCATCGGGTATCCGCAAAGCCCTGCAACAGGGGCATCCCATCCCCGACGGCTGGCTGCCCCCTTCGCTTGAAAGCTATCTGGCACGCCAGAAGAAAGCACAGCCTTCCGGGCGCACCTGAATCAGCGCTTTCGGGAGCCACGCAATTTCTTATCTTTCTTCTTTTTCTTCCGGGGAGCACCTCCCTTTTTCCGGGCATCGGTCTGCGCTTTTTCTTCAAGAACGGAATCGGCTGCATCCAGACGAGAATGCCAGATGAGGCTGTCTTCCCGGAAGAGAATCCACTCCATCGGCTGGCCCTGCATATATCTCCGTAACATGTTTGAAAACATTTGTTTATCAGGCAGACGACTGCCCAGGCGGAATATATCCAGAGCATCTTCATCTTCCACATCCACCACTTTCAATGGCTTCTGGTCAAGACGCTGCATCAGAAGGCAGAAACCACCTTTGCCGCCAGCATCAGCATAAAGAACCTGCATCTCGTATGTACGCCCCTTTTCCACATGAAAGGGCTCGCCAGCAGATAAGCCACCGCATTCGCTGTTCCACGTTTCAGCGCCGGGAACCCTGACTTTTTCCTCCTTCTGACGCCGCGAGGCCGTTTTTTTTGACCTTGGTTCTGTTGCACCCAACTCATCCAGCTGCATCGTGCCGGACTTCAACACAAGTTTCTCGCCAAAACGCACCAGCAGCATATCATCCCCCATCCCCACAAAGCGAAACCTACCACTCACGGGAGCCTCCACAACGCCTTTGTACAAAACGAGTACGCCGCCACTCTGCCCATCATTCATCATGAAACATGAAGGAACGACAGACGAGGAACACAGGGGCAAATAAAAGCTTGTGCCATAAAGCAGACAATCGCTCTTCGAGAGGCTCTCCAATTTCCCTGCATCCCAGCCGGCATCCACAAACTCTTTGACCACTGCAAGACTTTCCTTCGGTGAGCCCTCTTTAAGCCTGTAACATTCTCCCGGCAGAGCGGCAGCCCTCTTTATGGAAGTGTTGCCTGAATCGCCCTCTGCTGCAGCCATGGGAAACCACAGACAGAAACAAGCTATTACCTTATGAAAAGCATTCATGATATTCACGTTCCAGACACATTTTATATCCTATTTTCCTTTCCTTTGTCAACAAGAAAACCGCCGGCTACATCGCCAGCGGTTTTGCTTATGCAAGCTCAGCCTGCTTTTCTGCAACATTTTTACAGACTGTCGCCGAAGTCCTCGCGGAACTTGGCGGCCAGCTTCTCCTGCCAGTCGCTCAGCGGCTGCAGGCGGCCGAAGAAGAAGCGGAGCACCTCGGGCTCTTCCACCCACTTCAGACCACCGATGAGGTGACGGTTGTCGTACAACCACTTCACGCGGTCAGCGCAGTACTTCACCTGAGAAAGCGTGAACACACGGCGCGGGCAGGCCAGACGCACCAGCTCTAGCTCAGCGTAGTTCTCAGAGCCGTCGGGGTTGCGCTGCTCGGAAAGGGAACCACGCTCCATGCCTCGGATACCGCCGGCGATGTAGAGGGCCGTAGCCAGAGCACCTGCGGGGTACTGCTCGTGCGGAATGTCAGGCAAGAACTCAGAAGCGTTGATGTGTGCGCCGAGGCCACCGGCGGGCTTCACCATCGGCACGCCGTATTCGGAAAGCTCCTTCACCAGGTATTCAATGAAGATAGGGCCCTGGTTGATGATTTCTTCGTCCAGAGTCTCCAGCAGACCAATGGCCATAGCCTCCATGGCACGCACTTCCATACCGCCGTAGGTCAGGAAACCTTCGTACAGCGGGATGAAGGCCTTCATCTTGAGGATAAGTTTCTCGTTGTTGGAGATGATGGCACCACCGCGGGCAAAGCCCAGCTTGCGGCTGGAGAAGTAAATCAAGTCCATCGCATCAGCAAGCTTGCGGATGATTTCTGCGATGGTCATATTCCTGGCAGCCTCTTCGCGGGTCTTGATGAAGTACAGGTTGTCCTGGAGCAGAGAAGCATCCAGTACAGACATAACGCCGAATTCCTTACATACAGCAGCAACCTCAAGCATGTTCTCCATGGAAAGAGGCTGGCCACCAATCAGGTTCGTGCCGGCTTCGATACGCACAAAGGGAACGTGCTCCGGACCAACCTCCTGAATCAGCTTGCGGAGGCGGGGAATGTCGAAGTTACCCTTGAAAGGCAGGTCGAGGTTCGGGTCGAGACCTTCCTCGGTGATGAGCTCCTCCACACGGCCACCCTTGCGGGTGATGTGTGCCTTGGTGGTGGTGAAGTGGAAATTCATGGGTACCACGTCGCCTTCCTTCACAAAGGTCTCTGCAAGAATGTTCTCACAGGCGCGGCCCTGGTGAGCGGGCAGGAAGTGCTTGGTGCCGAACACCTGCTCAATCACGCGGGAAAGACGGTTGAAAGTCTCGGAACCGGCGTAGGAGTCGTCAGCCTGCATGGAGGCTGCTACCTGGTTGTCACTCATGGCATTCACGCCGGAATCGGTCAGCATGTCCATGAACACATCCTTATTCTGCAGAAGGAATGTATTGTTACCAGCGTCGCGAAGCTTCTGCACGCGCTCCTCTACCGTGGGCAGAAACAGCTTCTGAACCACACGCACCTTGTGCATTTCCAACGGCACCTGATGCTCTTCTTTATAGAACTTTACAATAGACATGATAAACGTTTCGGTATATGGTAAATTCAACGCCCGCTTAGAGCGCAAAACGTGAGCGGATTCTAGCACAGCGAAAAGCTTTATGTCAACGCTTATATGAGGAATGAGCCTGTGCCCCGCAGGCTTTGAGTGTCATATTATATCATGACCCCGGAAGCAGGGGTCGAAAATACACTCCGGTCTTGAGTACATGAGGGGTATGTGGTAGAATCTCGCCCATGATTAGTGAGAAGCCGGTGGTACAGGAACTGGTGGCGCTGATGCTGGCGCATGGAGTGACCAGGGTGGTGCTTTGCCCGGGCAGCCGCAATTCCCCCATTGTGGCCACCCTGGCGGAACAACCAAGCATAGAATGCCGCAGCGTGACAGATGAACGCAGCGCTGGCTTTGTAGCGCTGGGCTGGGCGCAGCAGGCGCAGGCTCCGGTGGCCGTGGTGGTGACCTCCGGCAGCGCAGTGCTGAACCTGCACCCCGCCGTGGCCGAGGCCTTTTACCGCAAGACTCCCCTTCTCGTCATTTCAGCCGACCGTCCGGAGGCGTGGATTGGCCAGAATGATGGCCAGACACTTCCCCAGCCGGGGGTATTCAACACACTGGTGCGTTTTTCAGCCCAGGTGCCGGAGGACGATGTCTGGCACGCCAACCGCCTCATCAACGAGGCTCTGCTGGAGCTGCGCCACCGCAGCGGCGGCCCGGTGCATCTGAACCTGCCGCTCTCCGAACCATTTTTCGGCATGGTGGAAGCAGAGATGCCGCCGGTGCGAGTGATTCAGCGCACCGAAGCCACCCGCATGAACGCGGATGAAGAGGAAGCCCTGCTGGAAGAAGCCGCCGCATTGCCGCGCCGCATGATTCTGCTGGGGCAGCAGGAGATACCGAGCCCGCTGCTGGCAAAACTGGCAGCAGAAAAACAATTTGCCATAGTGGGCGAGCATATTGCCAATGCGCCCTTTGCCGACTGCTGCCGCCCGGATACCCTGCTGGGGGCTAATCCCACCGCGGACTGGAGCCCGGATTTGCTCATCACCTGCGGGGGCGATGTGATTTCGAAGAGGTTGAAGAAGCTGCTGCGAACCCACCCGCCTAAGGCGCATTGGCACATCTCGGCAGATGGCGAAGTGGTGGATTCATTCTGCGCTCTCACCCGTGTACTGGAAGGCGATGCCGATGAGTTCTGGGATTTACTCGAAGCATTTGCCGAAGAGGGTGACGAGGATTACCGAGCCCGCTGGCAGAGCGCACCCGTGCCGCTGCCACTGGCAGATGACGAACGGAGCGGTATGCGCTGGGTGGGTGAGTTGATGGCCAGCCTGCCGGAGGGCAGCGTGCTGCATCTGGGCAACAGCTCGGCCGTGCGCTATGCACAGCTCTTCCCCCTGCCTGCAGGTATCCGCAAAGTTCTCTGCAACCGCGGCGTAAACGGCATTGAGGGCAGCGTTTCCTCCGCTGCGGGCTATGCCATGGCAGAACCAGAGCGGCTGCACTTCCTCATCATCGGCGATTTGAGCATTTTCTATGATTTGAACGGCCTGCTCCAGGCGCAGCAATGCCCGAACCTGCGTATCCTGCTGCTCAACAACCAGGAGGGAGGCATTTTCGGCACCCTGCCCGGCATGTCACCCTGCCCGGCTATCCGAGCCCCGCATGGCGAGAGCATCATGGGGTGGTGCGGCTGCAACTTTAAAACCCGCCAGGTGCTGATTGCCAGCCACTGGCCGGAGGCGCTCGAAATGCTGCTTTCTCGCGAGCCGAAACCCGTGCTGGTGGAAGCTGTTACGATTACAGATGAAGATGCCGCCATCTTAAAGGAATTTTACAAGAATAATTGATTATGAAACGCGAGTGGACTCCCATCAAGGAATACAAAGACATCATTTTTGACCAATATAACGGCATTGCCCGCATCACCATCAACCGCGAGCGCTACCGCAACGCCTTCACCCCGCTCACCACGGCGGAAATGAGTGATGCACTGCGGCTCTGCCGCGAAATGCCGGATATTTCCGTGGTGGTGCTCACCGGCGCGGGCGATACGGCATTCTGCGCCGGCGGCGATATGAATGTGAAGGGCCGCGGCGGCTACGTGGATACCGAGGGTGTTCCCCGCCTCTCGGTGCTGGATGTGCAGAAGCAGATTCGCTCGCTGCCCAAGCCGGTTATTGCTGCGG